>JAEPNQ010000109.1 GCA_017643305.1 Marinibacterium sp.
CGACAGACCGCCGAAATCCACATCCGCATCGCCCTCATGAACCGCTTCAACGCCCTCGGCACCGCCGAGATCATCCGCGTGGCATGACGTCAGTGGGGTAAGGGGCAGTCACGCCTCAGGCGAGGGTAATGCAACAACGCCTAATGCAGCGGTCAATAACAAAGTACCCATAGGTCCGAAAATGAGCAAATCACCGTCCAGAGGCAGGCCCTCTACGCTTGACCAAGATCAAATCGTTGAAACGGCTGTGATGCAGTACTGGGCAAATGACCCGCTCGATGTTTCAATCAACGACATCTGCAAATTGACTGGCGCTTCCAAGCCCGGTGTCTACCGCGCCTTTGGCAGCGACGATGGCCTGAAGACAAAAGCGCTTGAAGCCTATCAGCATGTCGCCATTACACCGCTTCTGGATATTTTCCAATCGGGTCAGAGTTTTGATGCAACCGTGGACGAAGCGATTGCATTCATGCTGCAAGACCGCGACGCGTTGGGCCTGCCCAAAGGGTGTCTGTTTGTGATCATGCGTGCGCAGCGCCCTAGGCTAGGCCCCGCAGCCAGTAAGAAGGTAGACCAACTGCGCACGCAATTTCTGGCTGAAATTTCCACCTGGGTTGCGGATGCAAAGACAAAGGGCCAGATCTCCGAGGCTTTGCCGACCGACATCGCAGCACATTACGTTGACGCGCAACATGCGGGCGCCATGCGCATGCGACGAGAGGGCGTACTGATTGAACAGATCGAAGCCTTTCTCAGATACGGGTTTGCAGCGCTTCGTGGTGTATAGCGGTAGCTGTCGTCAGGCTCAAAATGCAGCGTGCCTCAGCAAAAAGGCTGACGTTTGTACAATGGTTGTAAAGGGCTGCCCGTCTCGGTGGCGATCCAGGTTCCCATGATCTGCAAGGCGTCTTCGACTGGGTCGGCCGACAGGAGCCGCCGCGCAGCGTCTGGTGCAATCTTGGGATAGGTCAGTTGCTGTGCACTTTTGTAAAACGGACTCAGGTCAAGGTCGGGCGTTCCACCGCAACACCCAGTCTGTTTTCCAAAGCGCGGCCCAGACTTAGGATCGTGCCTTCGTCAAACAAACGGCCCCACAAAGAGATCCCCTGTGGAACACGGAACATATGACCCCCCGCATCTGCCGTGGACGCAGTCAGTTTGTCCGAAGCAAGAGAACTCGAGCCTCGCGTTTCCATCATTTCGAAACCAGCGCGCAAATGGAGGCAAGGATGTCCGGTAAAATTGGAGGCGACCAGCATCGGTCCAGTGGAAAACGGTCCGATCAGGGCGTCCACCTCTTGAAACAATCCATCCAGAGCGTTCATGACTTGAAACCGCAATCGATCAAGTTGGATGTGATCTACTGCCGACAGAAACCTGGCCTTGCGGAAGATGTTTGGCCATGCATCATCGTCTTGCCGTGACAGAGTGTCGTCCAAATCGCTGAGCGTCAGGTGCTCAAAAGCTGCCGCCGCTTCGGCATAAACCACGTTCATGAGCGCCTCATAGGGCAAGTCTGGCAGGTCGACCTCGACAACCTCAACTCCGAGATCTTTTGCGGCGGCTAACGCATCGTGATCAACCTCGGTCGCGCCTTCGTCAAATGCTTGGGGAAGATAGCCGAGTTTCAATCCACTTACGTCCCGGGTCGCATCGTAGAAAAACGGCGCAGCGATAGAGCAGATATCGCCATAGTCTGCACCGTTCAGCACGTCGAGAACGAGCGCCGTATCATCCACGCCCCTGCAAATGGGGCCAACTTTGTCGAGAGACCAACACAGTGCCATTGCACCTGATCGGCTGACCCGTCCAAACGTGGGTCGGAGTCCAGTCGTCCCGCAACGCTGGCTGGGCGACGTAATGGATCCAAGCGTTTCAGTGCCAATCGCAAAGCCACAGAGCCCCGCCGCTGTGGCGGAAGCTGACCCGGCACTGGACCCCGATGACCCCTCGTTCGGGTTAAAAGGGTTACGCGTTTTGCCACCATACCAAACATCACCGTATGCCAATGCGCCAACGGTTGTTTTGCCAAGAAGAACTGCACCCGCGTTACGCAGCAAAGTCACGACCTTCGCATCACCGTCAGGCACCCTGTCTCGATAAGGTTCAGCGCCCCAGCCAGTTTGGATGCCCTTGGTGTCAAAGATGTCTTTCACCCCGTAGGGGATGCCGTGTAAAGGGCCTAGGTTGCGCCCCTCTGCGGTGAGCGTGTCCATGGCGTCCGCTTCGGCCAATGCAAGGTCGGCAGTCAAGGTGGCAAAACAGTTGAGCATTGGGTTCAACTTTGCGATCCGATCCAGATAGATCTCAGTCAGGCGGCGGCTGGTGAGCGCGCCCGATGCAATCCATGCTGACAATTGCGGCAAACTCGCAAAGGCAATGTCAGCATCGTCTTCGGGAACCAAACTGTCGACCGCGCCCAGCGTCACACCACTCTTGGTAGGCATAACAAAGCCCGGCAGGCGTGGATCAAAGCGGGATGCCATGGGAACCGTGGCCGCCAGTGCGACCTGCCTTCGTTTGGCATTCAATTCGATCTGGTAATCCAGATTGCCGGCCATCTGGGTGCGTTCAACATTGGTGTTCGATACACCGACAAGCTTCTCAGCCGCTGCGATGTCCGTTTCTGTGATCGGTGTTTCGGCCATGCATATCGCCTTAAGTGTGAGCGCTTATCTGGTTGTAGTCTGGCGTTTCCTCCTTTGCGACGGTGATCGCACCCAACGCTTCGGACAAGGCTGTAATCCTGGAAATCAAATGAGTTCGCATCGCCTCCCGTGCCGCCCCAGCGTCTCCGGCTTCGATCGCGGAAACAATCGCAATGTGCTGCGCGTGAGATTCCCGCAAAGACCGATTTGTCCGCGCGCGAACGCGAGCATCCAGCCAACTTTCCGTTGCGCGCGTATCGTCCAGCAAGCCAAAGGCCATTAAGAGCGGGCGATTGCCTGCACATTGCGCGATCAACCTGTGAAGCGCCGAGTCCCACAACTCAGTCATCTCGTGGTCTTCCACCTCATAAACGTGCCGCGCCAGCGTCCACATGCG
Source organism: Marinibacterium sp. (assembly GCA_017643305.1). Classification (GTDB taxonomy): domain Bacteria; phylum Pseudomonadota; class Alphaproteobacteria; order Rhodobacterales; family Rhodobacteraceae; genus HXMU1420-2. The sequence continues at coordinate 3,046 of JAEPNQ010000109.1, forward strand.
CAACACATCATCTGGGGTTGCCCGGGTTGCGCAGAGGGCTGCTATTTCCGGTTCGATGCACAGGCGCGCTTCCATCACCTCGATGGGGTCAGATGTATCGTTGATCTTTGCAGCCAATGCGGTCACGGGTTCTACCGGTTGGCCCGCAAAAGTACCTTTCCCTTGCTGCCGCCAGATCAGCCCCTCGGCCTCCAGCGCGGCCAGCACCCTGCGGATCAGGCGCCGGGATGCGCCTGTACGCTCGCTCAGTTCGCGTTCCGTCGGGAGGCGGCCACCCGGCCCCAAATCTCCCGTTTCCAGGTACTCCTCAAGATAACGTCGGACATCAAAAACCGTCGGTTGGATCATTGGTTCCTCACCAGCCTTTCAGCCGCCATGCGGTGCGATGTACCCGCGACTGAGAAGATCAAAAATCGGTTTCTCGCACATCCAGTGCATCTCTTAAAGCATCACCAATGAAATTGATCGACAACACCACCAGCATGATCGCAAGACCCGGGAAAACACCGAGCCACCATGCGCGGCTGATGAAGCTCCGCCCATCGGCAAGGATCAGGCCCCATGTTGGCGTGTCGGTGCTGACACCAAGGCCAAGGAACGACAGCGTCGCCTCGCCAAGGATTGCATAAGAGACAGAGACTGTCGCCAGAACGATGATCGGGGCCATAGCGTTGGGCAGGATATGCCGAAGCATGATCCGCATGTCAGAAAAGCCCTGCACCCGGGCCGCGTCGATGTATTGCTCTTCCTTGAGCGTCAGTACCATTGAGCGGGCAACACGGGCAAAATCGTCAAGGAAGGCGAGCGCGATCGCGACGATCACGTTCAGAAGCCCAGTGCCGAACACCGCCACGAGGTAAACTGCGATAATGAAATTCGGGAAGGCCCACTGAAGGTCGATATAGCGCATGATGATCATATCGATCCATCCGCCATAATAGCCCGCCAGCAGGCCCAGGAGGACGCCAAAAAAAAGCGCCAGCCCGACCGTGGCAACGCCCACAAAGAGCGAGATTTGCGTGCCCCAGAGGATGCGGCTGAACAGGTCACGGCCCAGATCGTCAGTGCCAAGCATGTTCTCGCCGGACGGTGCAGCCATCATATTGAGCGACATCTCATTCGGATCATAGGGCGCGATCAGCGGTGCGAGAATTGCGCCCAGCACGAAGAGGCTCAGCACCAAAAGGCCAAACTGCGCCTTGCGGTCCTTGGAAAAGACCTTGCGGAAACGGCTCTTGCGCTTGGGGACAATCGGCTCTGCCGTCGTGGCCGGATCAAGTGTTGCATCGCTCATCTAGGAATACCGGATACGGGGGTCTATCACCGCGTAGAGCAAATCGACGATGAGGTTGGACAAAACGAAGAAGGACGACACCAGCAGCACTGCGCCCTGCACCACCGGGTAGTCGCGGTTCTGAATACCCTGAATGAGCACCCGGCCCAGCCCCTTGATCGAGAACACGTTTTCCACCACGACGGCACCGGAGATCAAAAGGGCAAAAGCGATCCCGACGACAGTGATCACCGGGATCATGGCGTTGGGCAGCGCATGGCGAAGCAGCATCACGCGCTGGGTAAGGCCCTTAGACGCAGCCGTACGCATGTAATCGGCTTGCAGCACTTCGAGCATCGAAGAACGGATCATCCGGGCAATGATCGCGGAAAAGCCGGTACCGATGGCGATGGCGGGTAGAATGAGATGCTGAAGCCACTCCCAGAAGCCCTCAGAGATCGGTGTATAACCGATCGCCGGGAGCCATTGGAGGTTGGCGGCAAAAATGATGATCAGCAGGATCGCAAGCCAGAAATCCGGCATCGACAGCCCAAGGAACGCAAAGAGCGACACGCCGGCATCTGCGGCGGTATTCTTGTGCGTGGCTGCGATAATCCCCGCGGGCACCGCGATTACAACCGCAACGAAGAAGGACAGCATCGCGAGCGACATCGTTTTGGGCAAGGCATTCATTAGAATGTGCGCCACGGGTTGGTTCGAGCCATAGAGTGAGGCCCCTAAATCGCCGTGCAACACACCGGTGAACCATTTCCAGAATTGCATGATGACCGGCTGATCCAGTCCAAGGCGGCGGATCAAAGCCTCCCGGGCTTCCGGGCTCCCGCTATCGGCCAGCATCACCGCGATGGGATCGCCGGGTACGAGGCGGATCATGAAAAAGACAAGGATCGCAACGGCGAGCATCACAAGTGCCGCACCGACGAGCCGTCGTGTGATGTAAGCAAGCATGGCAAATGGGCGGGCCAGAGCTGGCCCGCCCCCTTAGGTTAGGCGTTGAGCGTCACGCGGTCGAAGTCATGCAGGCCCGGGATACGGCTCTCTGGCGGTACATTGACCTTGTTCGAATGCACGAGGATGTCGACAGGGTGATAGAGGAAGCCACACGCCACCTTGTCGGAGGTGATCTTGTTGGCCTTCTGCACCCGCGCTTTGCGCTCCTCTAGATTTGCGGTCACCGATTGAAGATCGGCGGCTGCATCGGACTCCTCCTCGGAATAGAAGCCAAAGGGCATCTCGTCCTTATTGCGGGTTGGGCCGTTGAACTTGGAGGCTGTTTGCATCCAGTCTACAAGGCCGTCATCGGGATCATAGTCGCCGCCAGAGCCACCCAGACGCAGGTCAAAGTCCATTTTCTGGAACTCATCGATGCCCACTGAGAACTCTTTGGGGTCAACCTCTACCGTGATACCCAGCACCTGCTTGTAGATGTTGGCCAGCACAAGACCCAAACGGCGGCCATTGGGCGTCGTTTGCAGCTTCAACGTCGGGAAGCCTTCACCGCCTGGGAACCCCGCCTCGGCGAGGAGTTGCGCCGCACCCTCTGGGTCATAGGCCTGCTCGGAGGTCTCTGCGAGGCTCTCGTCATAGTAAAAGCCCATCGCGGCATTGATCGAGCCATAGGCTGGAATGCCATTCCCGAAGAGACCCTGTTGAATGAACAGGTCGCGGTTCAGCGCCTTGGCCAGCGCCAGACGCACTTTGAAGCCATTTTCCTGTTTCAACTCGTCCAGTGGCTTATTGAAGTCGGTGACCTTCATCGGCTCACGCCACGGGTTCATCCATACGGACTGGAAGCCCGGCCCCGGTGCGATGTCGACGGTCAGATCGCCATTTGACTTGAAGCGGTCGACCAGTTCGCCCGGCACTGGGTTGCCACCGATATAATCGACGTCGCCTGCCTCGATCGCCGCAGCCAGTGGCTCGGTGCCGTCGACCGGCGTGATGATGACCTTGTCGAGCGCCGGACGCTCCGGATCCCAGTAGTTCTCGTTCTTTTCCAGAACCACGCGGCCGCCAAGCTCGTGCTCGGTGATCTTGAACGGACCGGTGCCGACCGGCCGCAGACCGTAGGCGGCAAGGCCCATTTCTTCGATCGCACTGCGCGACACGATGGTCATAGCGCGGCCCGAAGCGCGCTCCAATGCCTTCGTGAGGAACGAGGCTTGCGGCTGCTTGAGGGTGAATTTCACCTCGTAATCGTTCATCGCTTCAAGCTCTGCAACATTCGCGATCACACGGCTGTGGCGCGATTGCTCGGGGTCAGAGGAGCGGTTGAAGGTGAACAGCACGTCTTCGGAGGTGAACGCGTCACCATTGTGGAAGGTCACGCCCTCACGCAGCTTTATCGTGTAGATCCGGCCGTCCTCAGAAACCTCCCATGTCTCGGCCAGATCGCCTTCGGAGACCAGGTTGTTGTTGATGTGCATCAGGCCAGACAGCACGTTCGACGTGATCTGGAACTGCAGCACCTGCCCGATCTGGGCCGGGTCCAGTGTGGTGATCTCAGCGACACCGGCCCAAGCACAGTTCAACGTGCCGCCGCCATGGCCTCCGGCAAAGGCAGGGGTCGGGCGCAGACCCGGCAGCACATGCGCCATGCTCAGCGCGCCGCCTGCCGCCAGAAGGCGCAGCGTTGCGCGGCGTGACAGTTTCGGGCCGCTCATCTCGGTACGGTTTAGCCCGAACAGCGGATCGCGCGGATCGAAATCGTGCGCCTCCTTGAGCTCAGCTTTGGCCTTCTTGATAAAGTCTTCGTCTTTCATCTCTATCTCCCTATCAGATGTTTGTAGATGTTTGGGATTGTGCGCCTGTTCTTGTGGTATTTGCGGTCTGCTTCAGCGCAAAGCAGGCCGCAGTATGGGCGCAGCCGAGCCGCTCCAAAGGGGGCACGGCACTGCGGCATTGCTCCATAGCGAGCGGGCAGCGCGTGTGAAACACGCAGCCCGGCGGTGGATCGAGTGGGCTGGGGATTTCCCCTGCCAACGAAACGTGTTCCTTGAAATCCTCACCCACGGGATCGGGCGCGGGCACGGCGTCGATCAGGGCCTTGGTGTAGGGATGGCGCGGATTGGAAAAAATCTCTTCGGAGGTTCCGGTCTCCATGATCCGGCCCAGATACATGACGGCTAGGCGATCACAGAGATGACGCACAACAGACAAATCATGCCCAATGAACAGGTAGGTCAAACCAAACTTGGCCCGCAATTCTTCCAGCAGGTTGATGATTTGCGCCTGGATTGAAACGTCCAGTGCGCTGACAGCCTCATCACATACGATGAGTTCGGGTTCCAATGCCAATGCACGTGCAATTCCTACCCGCTGGCGTTGCCCGCCCGACATTTCGTGAGGATAGAGATCGGCAAATCGGGGTGCGAGACCACAGAGTGACAGAAGTTCGGTGACCCTGTCCATGATATTACCCTCGTATCTATGGACGTGCAGCACCTCGGAAAGGATCTGACCGGAAGTCATGCGCGGATTGAGCGACGAAAACGGGTCCTGAAAAATGGCAGCGACCTTCTTGCGATAGGGTGCAAGCGATGTTCCCTTCAAAGCACTCACATTCTGGCCATCAAACCAAATGGTGCCCGACGTTGGGTCCACCAATTTCAGGACCGTGCGAGCCAAGGTTGTCTTCCCGCAACCGGATTCACCGACCAGACCAAAAGCCTCTCCTCGGTTCAGTGACAACGTCACCTGCTCGACTGCCCGCACTTCGGCAACTTGGCGTTGCAGAAGACCTTTCCGTACCGGGAAGTGAACGGACAGATCTTCGATGTGCAAAAACGCGGACATCACACGGCCTCCCGGGTTTCGATGGAAAGAGGCGCGTGACAGGCCAGCCCGTCTCCGAATTCGGGGACATCGCTGCGGCACAGATCAGTTGCGTATGGGCACCGCGGGTGAAATCTGCATCCTTCAATTGGGGCAAATGGATCGGCCGGGCTACCTTGGATCGGTTTGAGAGGAACGTTTCGATCCTGATCCAGACGGGGCACGGATTGTAAAAGACCCTCGGTATATGGATGACGAGGCGTGGTGTACAACGTACGCGCATCGCCTGACTCAACGATGCGACCACCATACATCACATTCACGCGCCGGGCGTACCGCGCCACGATGCTCAGATTGTGCGTGATCAGGATCATCGTTGTTCCGTGATCACGACAGATGCGAGCCATCAGATCGAGGATTTGTGCCTGAATGGTGACATCGAGCGCCGTCGTCGGTTCATCGGCGATGATCAGTTTAGGGTCCGCAGCCAGCGCAATCGCGATCATCACGCGTTGACGCATTCCGCCCGAGAAATGGTGCGGATATTGTTTGAGACGACGCTCAGCATCCGCCACACCGACCTCTTTCAAAAGGTCAATCGCCCGCAGGCGCGCCTGAGCGCGGCTTAGACCAAGGTTCTCTTCGATGCTCTCCATGATCTGGGACCCGATGCTGCGCACCGGATTGAGCGACGTCATCGGTTCTTGAAAAACCATCGAAATGTCGCGGCCGCGCAGCGTTCGCATCTCTTCATCCTTCAAGGTCAGCAAGTCCTGCCCATCGAAACGGATTGCGCCCGACGTAACGCGCAACGACTTGGCCAGCAGTCCCATGACTGCGAGTGAAGAAACGGATTTGCCCGACCCGCTTTCCCCGACCAGAGCCAAGATCTCACCTGGTTCGGCACGGTATGAGATGTTGCGCACCAGAGGTGTTTCAGTCCCATCTTGGAACAACGAAACGGTCAGGTTTTCAACGTCCAGCAGCGGCACGGTTATGTTCGCCTTTGTATTTGTTTCGACTTGGCATAGGGACCTATGCGGAAGACGTCACAAGAAGAGGTACATGCGAAGTCATATTACTTGTTTCCGCATCACATCGAACCAATTAGTATTTGGTTCGGTCCAGTCCAGCTTATTGCACAAAATTTGTGCAAAAATCGCACGCGCACCACGCGGATTGATGAGTCCATCACACGCCTCAGCCTCAGTTGGGCCGGCCGCTGAAAACCAAAGATGCAGGAGCATGCCATGACCTTTTCCATTGCAGCGCGGGACACTGCCAGCGGTACGGTTGGAATCTCAGTGGCGAGCAGGTTTTTCGCCTGCGGCGCAATGGTGCCTTACGTGTCAGCACGATCGGTCTTTGCAAGCCAGGCTTTCATAAATCCATTGTGGGGGCTTGATGGGTTACCTCGTTTGGATAGCGGAGAGGCGCCTGAAGAGGTGTTGGCCGCGTTGCGGGAGCAAGACCTCGGGCAGTCGAACCGACAGGCGTATATGATCGGACCAGATGGCCGGATCGCTCAGCATACAGGTATCGATTGTGTTCCATGGGCCGGTCATTGCAAGGCAGAGAATGTTTCGATTGCTGGCAATATGCTTGCTGGACCGGCCGTTATCGAAGCCATGCTGGATGCTTGGCAATCAGCCCCGGATCAACCGTTGGCCGAACGTCTTTTGACCGCGATGGAAGCGGGCGAAAGCGCCGGTGGCGACAAGCGTGGCAGACAGTCGGCCGCATTGCTGGTGCACCAAGGTCAGCCGTACCCGTCGCTTGATTTGCGCGTGGATGATCATGGCGATCCGCTTCCCGAATTGAGGCGTCTTCTGGCGGTGTCTGAAGAACGGTTTGCCTTGTTTCGACCCGCGATGCCCACGCGCGAAAATCCTTCCGGCATGTTGGACCGCACGCCCTTGGATAAGGCCATTGCCGATAAAGAGCGGCAAATGGCTGAAAATGGAATTTCCTCCAATTCTCGGGCCACGCCGCCTGCAACAAGACAGTAAAGGATCTGACATGAATTTGCGCCCCTATCATGAATACCATTCGCGGCGATCCCCAGTTCTCGCACGTAACATGGTCAGCACCTCTCAGCCGCTCGCGGCGCAAGCCGGGCTGTCGATGTTGGCACGCGGTGGCAATGCCGTAGATGCAGCGCTCGCGGCAGCCATCACGCTTCCTCTTGTAGAACCGACAGGCAACGGTTTGGGCTCGGACGCGTTTTGTATTCTGTGGGATGGCAAGGAGCTTCATGGCCTCAATGCCTCGGGCCGCGCGCCGGCGGCCTGGACGCTGGATTACTTCAAAGGCTATGACAAAATGCCCTTCCACGGTTGGGATAGCGTCACCGTCCCTGGTGCCGTGTCTGCTTGGGTCACATTGTCTGAGCGGTTTGGGATATTACCATTTGAGGTGCTCTTTGAACCCGCCGTTGGGCATGCAGAAAGCGGATTTGCCGTCTCGCCCATCATCGCGCAGCTTTGGTTGCGTGGTGAACACACCTTGGCGAACCAGCCAGGTTTTGCAGAGAACTTTCTACCTGACGGTCGTGCGCCCAAAGCAGGCGAGCTTTACGCAAACCAAGATTTCGCACGCACTTTGAAGCTGATTGCAGAAACGCGTGGCAAGGCATTTTACGAAGGTGAACTGGCTGAAAAGATAGAAGCTTTCGCCCTGTCCCACGACGCGGCGCTGCGGATGTCTGACCTTGCCGAACACAAAGCGGATTGGTGTGGAACCATCAGCCAGAGTTTTGACGACGTAACGCTGCATGAAATTCCTCCGAACGGGCAAGGCATTGCCGGTTTGATGGCGTTGGGCATTCTCGAACACACGGCGATCCGCGATTTGGATGTCGACGATCCGCGCGCATTGCATCTTCAGATCGAAGCCATGAAGCTCGCCCTCAAGGACACCGAGGAATACGTCGCGGATATCGATCACATGGATCGCATCACACCCGATGCGATGCTGGATCCGGGATATCTTGCTGAGCGCGCCGCCTTGATTGATGCCGATAGTGCCACCGATTTTCAGACCGGGACGCCACCGGGTGGCGGAACCGTTTACCTGACCGCGACAGACGCCTCGGGCATGATGGTGTCCTTCATACAGTCGAATTACGCTGGATTCGGATCTGGTGTCACGGTGCCAGGAACAGGCATTCATTTGCAAAACCGCGGCGCAGGCTTTTCTTTGAATCCCGGCAGCCAAAACGTGGTCGCGCCCGGCAAACGCCCGTTCCATACCATCATTCCAGCGTTCCTGATGAAAGGCGAAGCGCCGCTGATGAGCTTTGGGGTGATGGGCGGGCCCATGCAAGCCCAGGGGCATTTACAAATGACGCTGCGCACGCAGCTTTGGGATCAGGATGTACAAATGGCTGTCGATGCCCCCCGTTGGCGGGTGACAGGAGGGCTTGGGTTGGCCTGCGAGTCCGCATTTCCTACTGTAACCCTTCAGGTATTGAAGGACATGGGACATCAAGTGGAACTGGAAGCCCCTGACAATGCGTTTGGATTTGGAGGCGCGCAATTGATCGCGAAACTGGATAACGGCGCCTATGCAGCCGGATCTGACCCGCGCAAAGACGGTCAGGCTGTGGGTTTCTAACCTCAGTCTGCAAGCACTGGGCGCCCGAGCATCTTCGTGAGCATGGGCAAACACGGAGAGGCTGTTTGCATTTTGGGTCTACTGCTCTGATCTCAACCTGCAACGGAGAGGGGCTGTCAGTAGAATTCGACCAAGTCTACAAAAACTTTTTCATGCTTCGCCAAATTGACGCCACTCGGGCAGAGCAAAGGTTCGGTTTTTGCTGAATTGATCTCGTTAGGAGAGGCTGCGATCCTTGTTGAAATGGTTGAACACGGAAGAGCGGAGTGTGACGAACTTCTGCAAGCTTAGCATTCTCCGAAAGCGCTGCATTGCCCGTTATCGTCGTGGAAAAGGCAGATGCGATTTATCGAAAATGCGGGAGCTTGGTTTCGAAAGAGGAGCGCGATCAGATTACTCACTTGGTTGTGCAGTATCGATACCCATTCTTTTCTTTCTTCAGCGCTTTGCGGAGGCGAAGTGTCAAACGCCATGTCGTCAGCGTGGTCAACGGGCCTTCCCCCTGTGAAGCTTTGCGCCTAGCATAGACGCATCAAAGTGGAGGTTTCCATGCGATCAATGGTGTCGGCGCCGCAGCCAGAA
>JAEPNQ010000029.1 GCA_017643305.1 Marinibacterium sp.
ACATCAACAGACCACACACATCGCTGAACGGGCAGACACCGACCGAGTTCGCCCAAAGACTACGTACCACCCGACCGGCTTCGCTTGAGCTCCGCATTGGCTCCGCTCAGCCGGTCGTGACCACAACCCAATCACAAGAAAGAAACAGGAGCGGATTCTACACCTGAACGGCCCGGATCAGGGGGCAACGTCAGACCTTCTGGCTTGTGTTGACCACGATCGGTTTTCCGCTGATCGGGCCAGTCGCAACACTTGAGTTGTTGTCCCGTAAAGTCAGAAAGTTTCTAGGGCGAATTCTCGCAAAAAATTCCGTGTGGGTTGCGGATTATTGGATCGAATTCGGCCATCCCGGTTCAGTCTGGTGTGTAGATCTCTTCGCGTCCCATCGCCACCAGCCGCTCCCGCAGAGCTGGCGCGCGCGGGTCGCCTGCCTCCAACGCGAATACATAGGCGTGGGTCAGGTAAAACCCTGTGGCCGTTTCGTCCGTGGCTGTATCCGCCGCTTCGACATACAGTTTAATCAGCACTGCCCGGTCGTCAGCTGCGTGCGCGGCCAGCAGCCGGGCGTCCAGATCGCTCATTCAGCCGCTTTGGACTGGCTACGGAAATGGTCGACCTGTGCTGCGATCCAGTCGTGGAACACGTGGGTCGGGCCATCCATCGCCGGGGAAAACCGACCGCCGTCAAACCCGGGGGCCAAACGTCCACGCTGCATGCCTTCGACCACAAAGACGTCTTCGACGAACACCTCTTTCCATTGGGCCGCGTTTCGATCCCGCAGTGCCTGATCGGTGTCGGGGGTCGTGTAGAACAGGTGCACATGTTCCACCGTCCGGTCCAGACCTTCGGGCAGCAGGATGATGGCATAGGCGTGGTCGCGATGCACCCCCAGCAGGACATTGGGGAAGGCCGCGACATATTCCGCGCCTGTATCCCACATCTGGCTGAGCCCATCGAAATCGGGAAATACGCTGCCGTCTTCGCCCTGGAGCTGGCGATAGACCAATGTGCCCTGGCCCGCATAGAGGCCCGGCCTTTCGATATGATAGTGGTCTTCCAGCCGAGAATAGCTGTTCAGCCCCGGATGCACCCAGGGCAGGTGATAGCTTTCGCAGTAATTTTCCACCGCCAGCTTCCAGTTGCAGTTCACGTCCAGCCGGAACATGCTTTCGGCGCCGCCATGATACAGCGGTTTGTCGAACTCGGCCCAACGCGCGATCAGGTCGGCCATGGATTCGGTAAACGGCGCGGCGGTGCCGGAGATGTTGATCCACACCACATTCATCCAGATATGGCTGCGTACCTCGAGCAGGCCCAGTTCGCTGCGGTTGATGGCGTCATGCGTGTTCTGGCCTGGGCCGCCCACATGCGGGGTGCTGACCAGCCGTCCGTCGGTACCGTAGCACCAGCTGTGATAGGGGCAGCGTATTGCGCCTTCGATTTTTCGTGGTTCTTCTACGAGGATCATGCCGCGATGGCGGCAAATGTTTTGAAACACACGCACCTGACCGGCGTGATCCCGCAGCAACAGCAAAGGAATGCCTGCGAAGGTGATTGGCTTGGCATCACCCACCTCAGGCACATCCGCGGTAACGGCCAGACCCGCCCATTGGCTCTGTAACAGGGCCAAGCTTTCTTCGGCGTAGATGGCCGGGTCGGTGTAATGCGCGTTGGGCAGCCCGTTGGCGGTTTCAATGGGGCGGCGAACGCTGCTGAGGTCTGTCACTGCGTCGGACATGGCTAACTCCCGATATGCTCTCGCATCAGGGTTTGCATCCGCACTATTCTTTGTCCGGTCTGTTCACGACATGGCATTTCTCACTGCGACATGCGCTAGCGGAAATTGATATTCGGCTGCAGCAGGCGGGCGTGGAACGGCAGCAGGTCTTCCTCGGCGTAGTATCCGGCTTGACGCGCGGCGGTCATGACCTTGGACCGATCCCGACCCAGATATTCATAGACCATGCGTTCTACACGCGTTGCGGTTGGGCTTTCGCGTACGGTTCGTGTGGCGTAACCGACCCAAAAATTGTTGGCGAAAGACGGAACCCGGCTGAGATAGTTGAACGTGTTGGTCATATCGTTTCGGCGGGAGACGACAGCGACGATTCCGTCTTCCTGATTTGCGATGTAGCCGCGAAACTCCCGCGGCTGCGGGTCGTCGCGCAAACCCTGCTGGCGCATCGCTTCGCGTAATTCGAACCCGCGCACAAATGTGCCGCTGCCCTGTCGGAACACATAGACAATCCCGACCACGAACTGGCTTACATCCAGAAAACTGCGGCGGGAAAACCGGTAGAAGCCGCTTGGAAATACTTCTTCCGGTAGGTTTTCGACACCCGCGCCAGCGAATTCGGCCAGCGTGGGGCCGGTCAGGATGCTGGTTGTGGTTCTGAGATTTTCAATGGGTTCCAGCAAAACGCGCGCATCGACACCAAAAAAACTGCAAATCCGTTCTAGTACGTCGGGCCGGGGAAAACTTTCGCCAGACAAGTAACGGTTGAATTGTGTCCGGCTGACGCAAACGGGTTTGATCGGGATCAGGCGCCGCGCATCAACGCGGCGACCCCTGTGCGCGCAATTTCGGTCAGTCCGAGCGGACGCATGAGATCAGCGAATGCGTCGATTTTCTCAGGCGCGCCCGTAATCTCAAACACAAAGCTGGTCAGCGTGCTATCCACCACATTGGCGCGGAAAATTTCCGCGATGCGCAACGCTTCGACCCTGCGGTCACCTTCGCCGGACACTTTGAACATGGCCAGTTCGCGTTCTACGGACGATCCTTCGGTAGTCAGGTCATGCACATCATGCACGCTGACGATCCGGCCCAGTTGGGCTTGGATCTGGGCGATCACCTGCGGGGTGCCCTTGGTGACGATGGTGATACGGCTCAGGTGCCCTGTATGGTCCACTTCGGCCACGGTCAGGCTTTCGATGTTATAACCTCGCCCGGAAAACAGCCCGATGACACGGGCCAGCACTCCGGCCTCGTTATCGACCAGGACTGCCAGCGTGTGCCGTTCTTCCACATCAGAAAAGGTGGGGCGCAGATTATAGGCGGAATGGCTGGTGGAGCCTTTCTGAATATGTAGCGGAGACATGATCGGGGTCTTTCGAAAAGGGTGAGAGGGTCAGGTTGCGCGATCGGATTCGGTCAGCGCATCAAAGGCCTGCTCCAGCGCGGCCTCGTCCAGTTCACTGTTCATGGCCAACGGATCGTCGGCCTCTTCCAATAGCAGGTCCATGTATTCGGACAGGTCTTCGCGGCGGTCCTGTTCTTCTTCCAGAAGGCGCAGGCCGGCACGCACGACTTCCCGTGCGCTTTGATACTTTCCCGACGAAATCAGGCGTTCAATCAACGCTTGGTCGGTTTCCGTCAGGTACACGTTACGGGTTGCCATCCAGTACTCCTTTGCCCCGGGGCGAAAACCAAGTTTCCGGTCTTACACCAGGACAGAACCTTTGCTGTCGATGACACCCTGTGTTTCGGCTTCGCCCAACAGCATTTCGTTATGGGCCTTGCCGGACGGAATCATCGGGAAGCAGTTTTCATGCTTTTCCACGACACAGTCAAAGATGACCGGGCCGTCATATGCCAGCATTTCCGCGATCGCATCATCCAGATCGGCTGGATTGTCGCAATAGATGCCTTTGGCGCCGAAGGCTTCGGCAAGTTTCACGAAATCGGGCAGCGCTTCGGACCAGGAATGCGAATAGCGTTCGCCATGCAGCAGTTCCTGCCACTGGCGCACCATGCCCAGCCGCTCATTGTTCAGGATGAACTGTTTCACCGGCAGGCGATACTGAACCGCGGTACCCATTTCCTGCATGTTCATCAGCCAGGACGCTTCGCCCGCCACGTTGATGACCAATGCGTCCGGGTGCGCGATCTGCACACCGATGGAAGCGGGCGTGCCATAGCCCATAGTGCCCAAGCCGCCAGAGGTCATCCAGTGGTTGGGGTCTTCAAAGCCCAGGAACTGCGCGGCCCACATCTGGTGCTGGCCGACCTCGGTACATATGAACCGGTCCTTGCGGTCCTTGGTCAGCGCCTCCAGCCGTTCCATCGCGTATTGCGGTTTGATCGCCTGGTCGCTGCCAGCGTAGGTCAGGCATTTCACGCCGCGCCATTCATCGATCTGAGCACGCCAGGCTTTGACATGGGCGGCGTCGGTCTTGCGCCCGCGCGATTTCCAGACCTTCAACACATCTTCCAGCACATGAGCCACATCGCCGACGATCGGGATGTCGGTCTTGATGACCTTATTGATCGATGACGGATCGATATCGATATGCGCCTTGATGGAATTGGGGCTGAATGCGTCGATGCGTCCGGTGATCCGGTCGTCAAACCGCGCACCGATATTGATCAGCAGGTCACAGCCATGCATGGCCAGGTTTGCCTCGTACAGCCCGTGCATCCCCAGCATGCCCATCCAGTTCTGTCCGGACGCCGGATAGCTACCCAGACCCATCAGGGTGGAGGTGATGGGAAAACCTGTTGCATCCACCAGTTCGCGCAAAAGCTGGCTGGCTGCCGGGCCGGAGTTGATGACGCCGCCACCGGTGTAGAACACTGGCTTCTTGGCGGTTTCCATCGCCTCAACCAGTTCGGTGATGGAGGCGATGTCGCCCTTCACGCGTGGCTGGTAATGGCTGACCGCGGGTTTCGGCGGCGCATAGGTTCCAGTAGCAAACTGCACGTCCTTCGGAATGTCGATCAGCACCGGGCCGGGCCGCCCGCTGGTGGCAACGTGGAAGGCTTCATGGATGGTGCCGGACAGGGCAGTTGTGTCTTTCACCAGCCAGTTATGTTTGGTGCAGGCGCGGGTGATGCCAACGGTGTCGGCCTCTTGAAACGCGTCCGAACCGATCATGAAGGTCGGCACCTGGCCAGTCAGAACAACGAGGGGGATCGAGTCCATCAGCGCGTCGGTAATACCGGTCACGGCATTGGTCGCCCCTGGGCCCGAGGTGACCAGAACAACGCCGGGTTTGCCGGTAGACCGAGCATACCCTTCTGCCGCATGCACCGCGCCCTGTTCGTGGCGCACAAGGATGTGGCGAATGTCGTTCTGCTGGAACACCTCATCGTAAATCGGTAGGACCGCGCCGCCGGGATAGCCGAATACCGTATCCACACCCTGATCCTTCAGGGCCTGAACCACCATTTTCGCTCCGGTCATTTCACGTGTCATTTTCAGCTCCATCCGCGGCACGTTTTGCATTTGCAAAAAAAAGCCCCCGAGCTTCGGGGGCGCATGGGTCTAGGTATGGTCTTACCGTTACCGGCCCATGCGCACTTTTCCTACGATGACGACTAGGGTTTTCATCCCAGTGGCTCCTTTGCGTGCGGGGACATTACGGACGGTGCGCAGGGGCGTCAACCGGCAATTGGCCGAAATTTATGTCTCTCAGGTGCGGCGGATTGGCAGAAAATTACGAAAAACTACCTCAACTAGGAATTTTCGCAAAAATGAAGCGCCGTGTGGTGGTGATTCCGTCGGATTGGAAGCCGGTTTGCGGTGCAGAGTGGACAGGCCCGGTTGCCCATCGCGATAGACCGGTCCGAACTGGGTATCAATCTGCAGGACCGTGTTGGGCGAGATCAGGGAATATTGATCTCTGAAATGCCAGCGGGCGGCCCCGGCTTTCTGCCAAGACCGCCCGCTGCGGTTCAGGTGTCGCGGATCAGAAGTTAAGCGACAGGTCCCGGTGACCGGCGTTACAACCTGCGATGAACAGGGCCTGATCACGGCTCAGGCGCGGTTGCTGACGCGCGCCGACTGTGGATGCGATGCCGGCGATATACGCTTCGATCCCCGGACGCAGCTGGGTTTCTGCAGCAGCGCGCCAGACCTTCTGTTCTTCGAACAGAGCTATGGCCTTGTTATATTCCTTCATCGCCTTTTCGCGATCCAGCTTGTTCGGCCGCATGGACCGGCGCGCTTTAGAGAGGGTGGAGCCGATCTTACTCGCGCCCGCGACGCTGTTCACGGTGCTGCCTGCTTCCTTGATGATGCCTTCCGCTTCTTTCGGATCGGTGTTTTCGATCACATCACGCAGGCTGGTGAGTACGCCTTCGAGCTCCAGGAAGGCCGAGTTGGCATCCAGCACGGCCAGGAATTCCACCGCACCTTCCACGGATTTGTCTGAGCTGCGCCGGTAAGTGCTGCGTGCCTTGTCTTCGGCAGCAACCAGCGCACTGAAGGTTTCGTAGGTTTCTTCCCAGCTTTCCGGAATATCTTCGTCAATATGCGCCATTTCGGCTTCCAGTTCGGCGATCTTTTCGTTGAGCGCCGCAAGCCGCGCGGAATCCGTGTCGCTGTTGAGGAAACGCGCGTCTTTCTTCAGCTCTTCGGCTTCCTTGTTCACATCACGGATGTCCCTTTCAAGCTCGCGTACCGTGCGGTGCGCCGGGCGGTAATCCGGTGCGGCGGCGACCACGGCCTCATGCGCGGCGAAGGCTTCGTCGAGCTGACCAATGGCGGCCTCGGCGGCGTCGAACCCTTCTTCCAGTTCGCCAGCCATCTTCTTGGGCAGGATAGACAGATCAAGTCCCTGCGCGGCGGCGATGGCACTGCGCACTGCGTCGCCATTGCTGGCCAGTTCGTCGTGCACATATTCCTCCAGACATATCTGAAGTTGCGGGTTCCGCGGTGGTGGCGATGTTTCGCTGAGCAGGCTCACCCGGTTGGGCATGTAGTTCACCAGTTGTGGGTAATACCCGACAATCCCTAGCGCGGCGAGCTGCAAGCAGATGAAGGCCACAACACCCTGGTAGATTTGCGTGGTCTTGACTTCCGGGGGGGCGACTCCGCGTAAGTAGAAGAGCGCAAATCCGAAGGGTGGCGTCAGGAACGATGTCTGGATGTTCAGACCGATCATGACGCCCAGCCAGACGGCCGTAATGTTGGCACTGGGATCAGCCAGCAGGATAGGGGCAACGATTGGAACCACAACAACCGCGATCTCAATGAAGTCCAGGAAAAAGCCCAGAATGAAGATCACGGCCATGACGATAACAAATTGCGTCCAGAACCCGCCAGGCAGCGAGTTGAGGAAGTCGCGCACCAGCTCTTCCCCGCCAAAAGCGCGGAAGGCGGCGGTTAGCATCGCTGCACCCAAGAGAATGATGAACACCAGAGAGGTGGTCTTGGCGGTTTCGATCATCACCTCGTACATGGTGTTTTCGATTTTGAGCACGCGCAGCCCGCTCCACACCAGCGCGATCAGCACCAATGCAACCGCCACTGTACCAATCCAGACGCCAGTCATGTCCCCGCCATTGGCGAGAAGAGATTTCACGTTCAAGTCATAGTTCGACAGCGCAAAGGCGATCAGGCCCAGGCCAATCAGGCCCATGATGGCCGGGATGTAGGTGCCGGGCTTGTTTTCGGTTAGGCGGTAGCCCGCCATGATCAGTGCGCCTGCAGCCCCGATGGCGCCGGCCTGATTCACCGTTGCGATACCGGCGATGATCGATCCCAGCACGAGGAAGATCAATGTCAGTGGCGGCACCAGTGTCAGCAGCACCTTGCCCCAGAAGCGCAGGTCGCGCTGGCCTTCATAAGACACGGCCGGGGCCGCGCCGGGACGCACCATTGCAAACACCAGAATGAACAGCATGTAGAGCAGCACCAGAACAATGCCCGGCACAAACGCACCTAGGAACATTTCGCCAGCGCTCGTCGATGCCACGTCGAACAGCGACGGCATGCTTAGTTCGCCAGTGGCTTCTTTGTGCAGCGCTTTCCGCGCCGTGGACGCCTGGTCCGACGCGCTGGCCAGCTGGTCGGCAAGGATGATGAGCACGATCGAAGGCGGAATGATCTGCCCCAGTGTGCCCGACGCGGCAATGGTGCCAGACGCCAGCGGTTTGGAATAGTTGTTGCGCAGCATCGCGGGCAGGGAGATCAGGCCCATCGCGACAACGGTTGCACCGACGATCCCGGTGGTCGCTGCCAGCAGCGCGCCCACGAAGACCACGGAAATACCCAGACCACCCGGTACCGGGCCGAAAAGCTGGGCCATGGTGACCAGCAGGTCTTCGGCAATCTTCGACTTCTGCAGCATGATGCCCATGAAGATGAAGAGTGGGATTGCGATGAGCGTATCTCGCTCCACCTCCCAATAGACCCCTCGGAGGTTGGTCACCCCCGCAGACAGCCATTGGTACGGACCGCCAGAATGGAAATATGCCTCGGAGTTGCCGGCAAACAGGTACCCGGACGCCGCGGCCAAAACGATGGTGATGATGGCCGCACCGGGCAGGGCGAAGGCCACCGGATAACCGGAGCCAAGCGCGGTGGCCATAATGATCATCAGCAGGGCGAGAAAGAGAAGTTCCATTTGCTGCCCCTTGCCTTAGTGCGAAACAGGCGCGACTTCGCGCTTGCCTCGTTCGCCGCGCGAGTCTGCCACGGCCTCAAAATAATAGCTGACGAACTGGATCAGCATGGTGATTGCGAAGATCGCGAGGAATGCGGCCATCTGGTACTTGATGAACATGCCTGCGGTACCGGTCTGGCTGACCTCAAAGTTCTTCACTGGCGAGTTGACGATTGCCTGTTTTGAACCCATGCCGATTATGATGATACACCACGCGGTGGTCATGCCCAAGAGGATCGACCCCATCGCGTTGACCCGGCCCTTGCGACGTGGGTTGAACCCTGCATACAGAACGTCGACCCGCACATGGCCTTCTTCCAGCAGCGTGTATGCAGATGCAAAGAGGAAAAGGGCGGCGTACCAGTAGCGCACCAGATCGCCCATCAGCGCCTGTTCGTAGGAAAACACGAAGCGCGAGAACACGATCAGCAATTCGGCCACAACGATAAGCAGTGACAGCCAGTGAAACCCCAGCGTGCGTGTGAACAGGGCCAAGACAAAGCCCAACAGGATCAGCGGGCCATGGATGAACGGGCCAAGGAAGCGCGCCCGGATCAGGTCTTTGGCCATATCTTCGGAAAACAGGACCGGCAGCAGTTTTTCGACGCGCAGGAAAGCCACAGCAAAGTCGGCTATGCCGACAAACAGTACGGCAAAGAAGCAGGCCCGGATCAGGTAAGCGTTAAACGCGCTGATGCGGCGGGCTTCCCACCGCAAGGCCGTATCGCGGGCCCGCGCCACATAGGCGCCCGCGATGACCAGAGCTGCAATATACATGCCCAGTATGATCATTGATCCACTGGTTCGATCAGCCGTAAACACTGTGTCCAGAGTCGGGAAATCATACCAGACGATCAGGACGTTATTGATAAGGAAGGCTGCCAAAAGGGTCAGCATCGACCAGCCGAAAAAGCGCACAAAAGGCGCGGGCGGTCCAAGCGGTGAAAGGGTTTCGGCTTGCGCTGTACTGCTCACTCTGCATCCCCCACAGTGTTATCGGCAAGTTATGGCAGGCGAGGCCCGCCGGTGTATTGAAAAACAGGAGCCAACTTTTCAGTTGGCTCCTGCCCGTGTTTTAGATCGGACCGATCAGACGAGGCCCAGGATCCGGTTACGCTGGTTGGAGAAGTCAACTTCTGCCACACCGCGCCATGCGCCGATGTCGCGCAGAGCCGCCTGGTAGGCATCGTTGATTTTCGCTGCCATCGGGGAGTGATCGCGGGTTTCCTCGAACACTTCCTCAGCCGCGTCACCGAATGCGTCCCAGACGTCTTCGTTGAACTGCAGCGCTTCCACGCCGTGGTCGTTGACCAGACGCGCCAGGTAAGCACCGTTGTTCGCGGCTGCTTCTTCGACCTGAGCAGCGTTTTCTTCCATACAGCAGGTTTCGATGATGGCCTGCTCGGTTTCCGACAGGCTTTCCCACCAGGACTTGTTCATGCCGAAGCCCAGGCCGCCGCCTGGCTCGTGCATGCCGCCGGTATAGTAGTACTTGGCCGCTTCGTAGAACTTCATGAAGTAGTCGTTGTACGGACCAACCCATTCAGTTGCTTCAACAGCGCCGGAAACCAGGTTTTCATAGATCTGGCCGCCCGGCAGGGACACGGTGGAGACGCCCAGCTTGGACATCACGGTGCCGCCCAGGCCCGGGATACGCATCTTCAGGCCCTGCAGATCATCGGGGCTTTCGATTTTCTTGTTGAACCAACCGCCGGCCTGTGCGCCGGTGCCGCCGCAGGTGATGGCCTTCAGGCCAAAGCCTTCTGCCAGCTCGTCCCACAGTGCCTGACCGCCGCCAAACTTGACCCACGCGTTCCATTCCGGCGTGGTCATGCCAAACGGCACAGAGGTGAAGTAGTTGTAGCCCGGGTGCTTGCCGCCCCAGTAGTATTCGGCGCCGATGTAGGCCTGTGAGTTGCCCGAGGCGACTTCGTCGAACACGTCAAACGCGCCAACGCGCTCGCCTGCCGCGAAGTATTCGGTGCGCAGCGCGCCACCAGACACCACGTTGATCCGTTCGGCCAGACGCTGGGCGCTCAGACCTAGGCCTGGGAAGTCGCGCGGCCATGTGGAGACGATGGTAATGGTCTTTGCATTCTGTGCATTCACCATCGGTGCTGCGAGAGCTGTGCCCGCGCCACCAAGAGCGGCTGCCTTGATAAACTTACGACGATCCATATTCGGTTTACCTCCCGTTTTTTTGGTCGTGTCTCACAATTTTTACAGGCACATCAAATGGCTCCCCCGAGAGAAGCGCCTGCAGCGTTCCGAAACGTTATTCAGAACGCGGCGGAATGCAACAGCTTCACGCCGTATCTTGGTTAAAAATATTGACCAGTAAGGCGTTTGGTCTGTGTTTGTGGTGGCTGAATTGTCGTTTTGCCAGAAACAGAGACGTCTGCCTGTATTCGGCGCGCTGGAACCCGAGGCTCAGGCACGCGTTGGATGACGATCTGGCAGTTGAATATTGGCAACCTGTTCAGCAATCGGGTCGTTCGATAGCGGGTGCGTGTCGTTGGAGAATTTTTCAGGGTCGTCGACCCGTTTCCATTTCCCGTTGAAGTAGACTTCGAGACCCGAAAACCGGGCCTTGTAACCCATTTTGGTGCTGCCCGGCACCCAGTAGCCCAGATAGACATAAGGTAGACCCGCCTCTCGCGCGATCGCGACATGGTCGAGAATCATGTAGGTCCCCAGACTGCTGCGCTCCAAATCTGGGTCGAAGAAGGAATACACCATACTGACCCCGTCTCCGAGCACGTCGGTCAGGCTAACAGCGGCCAGAGTGCCGGTTTCCTCGTCGGTATATTCCACGATCCGCGACCGCACCGGGGTTTCTTCGATCATGGAGGCAAATTCGAACACGTCCATGTCAGCCATTCCACCATCGGCATGGCGGGCATCCAGATACCGGCGAAACAGGGCATATTGCTCATCTGTGGCCCAGGGTGAACTGGAGTTCCGGGTCAGATGTGCGTTGCGGCGACGCACCCGCTTCTGGCTTCTGGTCGACACCTGGCGCGTCACGTCGATTCGCGCGCTCATACAGGCTGAACATTCCGTGCAGGACGGGCGGTATAGTACGTTCTGCGACCGTCGGAATCCTTGACGCGACAGGCTGTCGTTGAGCTGTTGAGCGCTTTCACCCTGCAACGCCGTGAACAGTTTCCGCTCCATGCGCCCGTCCAGATACGGACAGGTCTGTGGCGCAGTGACATAGAACTGTGGAGCAAGAGGGAGAGTATGGCGCATTTACGTTCTGAACAGCGAAAACCGTGAGTATGATAGCAACCCCATTGGAATGCGCCAAGAACAGTTTTGGCGGGTTCAGCGCACAGCTCGACGATTCAGCGCCACGGTCCCCATGACGGTGTCGGTCAGGCCCTGACCGCGCGGGGTAGTCAGCATCATCACGATAGAGATGATCTGCAGTACCGGCACAGCCAATGATAATGTGTAGCCCGCAGTGTGTAGGATCGCGTTCTGCCCATCGAACAGCGTGCCATCGGCAGTGCGGAATTCGATCGCAGCAAAGCGCATGCCCCAGGTCGCTGATCCGCGCGATAGCGTGGCCACGCGGTAGAGAAAATTCACAACGGCAAACAGCATCGGCCAGAAGAAAAGCGCAACAAAGGCGGTAAATGGCACGATCAGCGCGCAGATCGCACAAATCAGCAGTGTGTCGATGACCCAAGCAATCAGACGTTTAGAAGTCACGGCATCGTAAAATTCCGGCTGGTAGTCGGGGTCGGGCAGGTGAGTCATGGGTCCATTTCTAAGTGCATTGGAGTTGTACGAGGTTGGGTTAACGGACATTGGCAGCTTCGTCATTGGGATGGGCGCGTTCATCGACGAATTGGTCGAACTCTGCCTGGTCCTTGGCCGCGCGAAGACAATCGAGGAAATCGTTAAATTCGGCCTATTTCTTTTCCAGCCGCCGCAGCATGTCCGCGCGGTACGCGTCAAAGCTGGCATTGGGCCTGCGGGCCAGAAACATATCGGTCAGAACAACGGACACAATGGCAAACCCGATGATGGACAGGATCTGGACTGCAACGTGCAGGTTCTATTTATCCCGTCGCGCTTGAAAGGTTCGGGCGCGATAGGCGCTGTCCATGTCCGCCGGTATCATCGGGGCTTCTCCAGACAAGGAACCCTCCCCGATAACCCGGGGAGGGGCGTTAGCGCCAGGTCAGGCTTGGGTCGGACCCGTGTCGCCGGTGTCAACGTCGTTCTGTCGGGCCCGATCGTCCATAAACTGGTCGAACTCGGACTTGTCCTTCGCTTCGCGCAGACGTGCGAGGAATTGTTCGAATTCCTCCTGTTCCTGTTCCAGCCGCTTCAGCGTGTCCAACTTATAGCTGTCAAAGGCCGAGTTGCCGGTAGGCCGCATCGCCCTTCTCCTATGATGGGACCAGGATTTGCGACGGTGGCTGCAGGATTGGGAAAACATGCTATTGCTCCAGATCATTTAGGCGAGAATGGCGAGACCAATGGGCCATAAGAATACAAAGCCCAGGACCATAGCGGCGATCCAGGCGCCTTTACCCTTGTGGTCCAGCCAGGCTTCGGCTTTGGTGAACCAGTTGCCATATCCGGAAACGGAAACGGGAACGGGGTCCGAATAAGTGGTCATTGGGGTTGCCTCCCGATAAGTTGCGGTTGGATAATGTGAAGCCTTTTTACATTGTTCAATGTGGGTTTTCGCAGGCTGACCTCAAGAGCTAATGTAAAAGTTTTTTACATTAGCTGAAAAAACGCATGGTTATCAGCAGCTTAATATTAAGAAATCATTGCCGTCAGGTTGTGAAATCGGCCTCTTTTGCCCCGGACATCCGCAGAATATCCGCAGGTTGGGCCCCAAACACATGGGTTGGCGTACCTGCTGCGGCCCAGATAATTTCAAAATCCCTCAGCCGCGGATCGAACCACGCCCGGATCGGGGACACATGTCCAACCGGAGACACGCCCCCAATGGCAAAGCCGGTCTGTGCCCGAATCAAGCCTGCATCTGCCTTGCCCAGCGGTTCACATGCGAGAGTGGAGGCGCGATCCGCATCGACCCGATTGGTGCCTGCTGTAATGAATAAAACCGCTTCGCCGCTGGTCTCGCCGCGAAAGATGATGCTCTTGGCGATCTGGTCCACCTCGCAACCTAGTGCGTCGGCGGCATCCTTGGCCGTGCGCGACAGGGCGGTTTCCACGATATCAATCTCCAGCCCGGCAGCATTGAGCGCGGCGCGGACGCGTTTCAAACTCTTGCTCATGGGCGCGACCCTGCGCAAAGGCGTGGCAGCGCGCAAGCGCAAACAGGGACGATCGGCGCATTCCCCTGCATTGACCCCGGCGCATAGCAGCCGCACTGTGCTGCCATGTCGATTTCCGCCCGTCTCACCCGCCTGCCGCGCGCCTTTGATCCGGCCATTGGGGCCGAAACCGCCGCGCTTGTGCCGGGAGCATCCGGTCAGGTGGCTGACCTGCTGGCCGGGGCAGGGGGCAGCAGTCCATATCTGCGGGGCATGATCGTGCGGGAAGCGGACTGGCTGGGCGAAGCTTTCGATGATCCCGAGGCCGCGACGGCTGCAGAACTGTCCAACCTTCCGGACTCCGCCGACGACGCCCTGCTGCCCAGGTTGCGGCAGGCCAAGCGGCGCATTGCGCTGATAGCCGGGCTGGCCGATCTGGGTGGTGTTTGGTCATTGGAGCAGGTCACTGGAGTTTTGACCGATCTGGCCGCTCGTGCTTGCGATCTGGTGGCCAAACGTGAAATCGGGCGCCTGATCCGGCGCGACAAGCTGCCCGGTCAGACAGAAGACGACCTCGAGGTCGCTGGGGGGCTGGTGGTGCTGGCCATGGGCAAGATGGGTGCGGGGGAGCTGAACTATTCCTCGGACATCGACCTGATCTGCCTGTTCGATGAAACCCGATTTGATCCGGATGACTATGGCGAGGCACGCTCAGCTTTTGTGAAAGCCACACGCGCTTTTGCTGCAGCTTTGAACGAACGCACGGCTGATGGTTATGTCTTTCGCACCGACCTGCGGCTGCGACCAGACCCGGCGGTAACTCCGGTCTGTATTCCGATGGAAGCGGCGGAGCGATACTACGAAAGCCTGGGCCGCACATGGGAACGCGCAGCCTTTATCAAGGCGCGTGCCGTGGCGGGAGACATCGCGGCAGGCGAACGGTTTTTGCAGGCGATCCAGCCGTTTGTTTGGCGGCGGCATCTGGATTTCGCCGCGATCGAGGATGCCCATGACATCCGTCTGCGTATCCGCGAAACCAAGGGCACCGGTGGCCCGATCACCATTCCCGGACATGACGTGAAGCTGGGGCGCGGTGGCATTCGCGAGATCGAATTTTTCACCCAGACCCGCCAGTTGATCGCTGGTGGGCGCGACCCGGGCCTGCGACAAAGCCAGACCATTGCGGGGCTGGCCGCGCTGGCAGACAAGGGCTGGGTGCCCGAGGATGTAAGTGACCGGTTATCGGCGCATTATCGTGTCTTGCGAGAGGTCGAACACCGCATTCAGATGGTGAATGACGCCCAGACGCACAAGGTGCCTGCCTCCGCCGAAGGCTTGGGCCGGGTGGCCGCACTGGTGGGCTTGGAGCCTGAGGTGCTGACAAACAATTTGCGGGATACTCTAACCGAAGTACACCACCTGACGGAGAACTTCTTTGCGCCCGGCACGGCCCAATCGCCGGAACCCGAAGGTGTGCTGGACCCCGCCATTCTGGCGCGATGGGCCAGCTACCCGTCCCTGCGCTCCGAACGGGCCGCTCAGATTTTCGAACGCATCCGTCCAGAATTACTGGGCCGTTTGCAGGCTGTCAGTCGCCCGGATGAGGCGCTGGTGGCGTTGGATGGGTTTTTGTTGGGGCTGCCTGCGGGTGTGCAACTGTTTTCACTGTTTGAAGCCAACCCGCAATTGATCGATCTGCTGGTGGATATCGTTGGCACCTCGCCCGCGCTGGCCAGTTATCTAAGCCGCAACGCCGCCGTGTTCGACGCGGTGATCGGGGGAGACTTCTTTGCCGATTGGCCGGGCTGTGCGGCGCTGGTGGAGGATCTGACCGGGATCATTCAGCGTGAAAGTGACTATGAATCCCGGCTGGACGCAGCCCGGCGCTGGCAAAAGGAATGGCATTTCCGCATTGGTGTGCACTTGCTGCGCGGGTTGGCGGGGCCGGGCGAGGCGGGGCAATACTATGCCGATCTGGCGCAGGCGGTACTGGCTGCGATTTACCCAGTGGTAGTGGAACAGTTTGCCCTACGCCATGGACCGCCGCCGGGGCGCGGTGCGGCAGTGTTGGGTATGGGATCACTCGGCGCGGCGCGGTTAAATGCACGATCGGATCTGGACGTGATCGTGATTTACGATCCGGATGGCGTGGAAAACTCCGATGGCAAGAAGCCGCTGCCGGTCCGGCAGTACTATGCAAGGCTGGCACAGGCTTTGATCACTGCGATGACCGCGCCCATGTCGCAGGGGCGGCTGTATGAGCTGGACATGCGTCTGCGGCCATCTGGCAATCAGGGACCGGTGGCGACCAGTTGGAACAGCTTCCGCCAGTACCAGCAAGATGAAGCCTGGGTTTGGGAGCATTTGGCGCTGACCCGTGCGTTGCCTGTGGCCGGAGCTGATGCCGTGGCGCAGGATGTGGAGGCCTTTCGCCGGTCGCTGCTGTCCGAAAGTGATGCGGAGGAAGTGCGCAAGGCGCTGGCCGACATGCGCGAACGGATCGCGGCGGCCAAACCCGTGGGTGGCGTCTGGGACGCCAAGACCGGCGCTGGCCGCATGCAGGATATAGAACTGGTGGCGCAGGCGGGTGCGCTTTTGTCCGGCTCCGGAGCGCGCGACGTGCAAGGCGGATTGGCCGGTGGTGTCGCAGTTGGATGGCTGGATGACGCGGATGCCCAAGCGCTGGGTGTAGCCTATGATCTCTACTGGGCCGTGATCGTGGCCACCCGGCTGGTGTCGGAAACCCAACTGACCCCGAAGGATCTGAGCACGGGCACGGTGGCGTTTCTGTGCCGGGCCACCAGGTTTGACAATGTGGATGACCTGAAAGCGGCGCTAGAGGCCGCATATGAAGACATCGACCGCCGGATCATGGCGCTGTTGGGTGAAAGGACAGAAGATGGGGCGCCTTGACCAGACCGATCCCAAGGGATTGATCCGCGAAAGTTATCAGATTGAAGGTATCAGCGCGCCGGAGTGCCGGAGCATTTTTCTGGACTGGGCGCTGAGCCTGCCGGAAGCTGAAAACAGCAAAACTGCGATCCAGGCGCTGCTGGACCGATATGGAACGGACGCGCCGGACCACCCGATGACAATTGTTCTTCAAGATGGGCTGACCACCATCGCTACACCGCGCCGTCGGGGCGGTTGGCGATCACGAACCAGAAACTGACTGTTGCCAATTTGAAAACCATCGAATTACAAACAATTTGACGCTTTTTCGCCCCAATTGCCGGTCAAAACCTCGGTCATCAACGAAAAGCTCCAACTACAGGGGCGACCAAGGAGACAGAGATCATGAAACCCGTTCGCGCAATCGCATTCTTGATGCTGGGCCTGAGCGTAACCGCCTGTGCCAGCGTGGAGAGCGTGACCCGCAACGCGCCCTATGAGCAGGTTCCGAACCAAGGTGTTCCGGTTGGCCACGACTTTTCGATTGTTGAGCAACCCGAAGCGTTGACCGTGACGGCAGCGGCTCGAGAAACCTCGCTGACTGACACGCCGGTGCTGACCGAAACCGGCAATGCGCTGGTGAATGTGGAAACCATCGCCGTACGTGTCCCTCGTGAACTGAAGGTGAACGAAGCCAACAGCTATTACCCCAGCGGTGATATCGTCTGGCGCGGGGATCCGATTGGCGACCGCCATGGCCAGGTGCAGAAAATTTTTGAAGATGCTCTGATGCAGGGCGTCAAGCCGCTCGACGGGGCCGCCGGGGTTGATCTGGTTATCGACGTCAAGCGCTTCCACGCCATCACAGAAAAGGCCCGCTATACCGTGGGCGGCGTGCATAACATTGTGTTCGATCTGGCGATCAAGATTCCCAAGACCGGCGAACTGGTTGTGCCGGTACGCACCATCAAGGCCGATCTGGATGCCTTGGGCGGACGTCAGGCGGTGCTGGCCGATGCGCGCGGCGATACACAGAAGGTGCGGATCACCAACCATCTGGCCGAGGTTATTCGGCAGGAGCTGTCGAACACCGAAGGATATCAGAACGCGCAGCTTGGCTTCTTCCAGCTCGTCAACAGCCTCTGAGCTTTTCCCCCGGCGGATACACGGTTAAGAGGGCGCCATGACGGCGCCTTCTTTCATTTCCGACCTGCCATCCGTGCGGATGAAACCGAAAACCGATGTCCGGGCTGTGCGCCACGGATTTCCCTGGGTCTATGCCAACCAACTGGTGCTGGACCGGCGGACCAAGAAACTGCCGGCCGGGTCAATTGTGGTGCTGGAGGACGAGGCGCGCACGCCGCTTGCGCTGGCCGCTTTCAACCCAGCCTCCCGCATCGCCATCCGTGTGCTAGACCGGGATTTGAACGGAACGATTGATCGTGACTGGTTTGTCGCACGGGTCAGAAAGGCGCTGGCTTTGCGTGAACGGCTGTATGATGCGCCGTTCTACCGGCTGATTCATGCAGAAGGCGATGGGCTGCCTGGCTTCGTCGTAGACCGGTTTGGGGGTACGCTGGTGGTGCAGCCCAACGCGGCCTGGGCCGATGCGCTGCTGGACCCGTTGACCGAGGCTTTGGCCGAGGTCACCGGGGCGGCGAATATCCTGAAAAATGCCGAAGGCCGCGCGCGCGGGCTGGAAGGGCTGGACAATGAAAGCGGTGTGTTGCGCGGTGTGGCCCCCGATGCGCCAGTGCCTGTTCCGATGAATGGTGCGACCTATATGGCGGACCTGACAGGCGGGCAGAAAACCGGGCTGTTCTTTGACCAGCGGGACAACCAGCGCTTTGCGGCGCAGTTTGCCCGGGATGCTGATGTGCTGGACGTATTTTGTCATGTAGGTGGCTTTGGGCTGGCCGCGCTAGCAGCGGGCGCGCGCTCTGCACTGTGCGTTGATGGCTCCGCCCCGGCGTTGGAACTGGCCACGGCAGGGGCGCAAGCAGCGGGGTTTACCGCGTTCGACACACGGCGTGGGGACGCGTTTGATACCTTGGCCGCATTGCAGGGCGAAGGCGCGCAGTTCGATCTGGTGATCTGCGATCCGCCCGCTTTTGCGCCGAACAAACAGGCGCTGGACGCCGGGCTGCGCGCTTATGAACGCGTCGCGCGTATTGCCGCGCCCTTGGTGCGCGAGGGCGGCACGATGGTGCTGTGTTCCTGTTCCCATGCTGCAGATCTGACCCGCTTCCATCAGGCTTGCACACGCGGGATTGGACGGGCCGGGCGTCAGGGCGCTTTGATTCATACTGGCTTTGCCGGGCCGGACCATCCACAGCACCCGATGCTGGCGGAAACCGGGTACCTCAAGGCGCTGGTGTTTGCGCTGTGAAACTGGTGCTGGATGCCTGTGTGCTGTTTCCCACGGTAATGCGGGAAATGCTGCTGGGGGCTGCAGCGGAGGGGTTTTATACCCCCGTCTGGTCCGAACGTTTGCTGGAAGAATGGGCCCGTGCCGCCGCGCGGCTGGGTTCGGATGGAGAGGCACAGGCGCGGGGTGAAATCGCGTTGTTGCGGGCCCGCTGGCCAGGGGCCGAGGCGCGGATTGATGCGGGTCTGGAACGGAGGCTGTGGTTGCCTGATCCGGCGGATATTCACGTGCTGGCCCTAGCTGTGGACAGTTCGGCGGATGGGATTGTTACCGCCAATGCCAAGGATTTTCCACGCAACATTTTGGCCGAAGAAGGGCTGACTCGGGCCGACCCGGATGCACTGCTGTTCGGGTTCTGGCAGGCAGATACCGACCGAATGCAGGCCGTGGGCGAAAGAGTGCTGGCAGAAGCCAACCGCATGGGCAACTGGACCATGCGCGCTCTGATTAAAAAGGCGCGGCTGCCACGCACCGGCAAAGCGCTGGCTCAGGGCTGATAGGTCAGCCGGAGGTGTGCCAGCGCGCCTCCAGTTTCTCTAGCGCGGCGATCCGGTCTTGCACCTTGGGGTGCGTCATCAGCCAGGCGGGAACCATCCCAGCTCGGGCCTGGGTCAGCGCGTCGAGCTTGCGGAACATGGCCTTTTGCGGCTCTACCCCGAACCCCGCCTTGGTCAGCAAGGCCGCGGCATAGGCATCGGCCTCGTATTCATCGCTCTGTGACAGGCGCGCGGCGAGGAGGGAGGTCAGCATGCCCGCGATCCACGCTCCGATGAATGGGATATGGCGGCCTAGCACCATGGCCAGTGCAGTGCGCAGCGCGTTCTGGCCGGAAAAATCAATCATTCGCCGTCGGGAATGCCCCAACGCCACATGGCCCAGTTCGTGCGCGATCACGCTGGCAAGTTCCTCGGCTGACACCTCGCCCGACTGGTATTTGCGATAAAACCCACGCGTTATGAAGATGCGCCCATCTGGGGCGGCAAGCCCGTTCACCGGGTCAATTTCATAAATGTAAACCGGCACACGCGCGACATCGAGCGCGACAGCCAGCCGGTCGGTGATGGTGCGCATTCGCGCATCGGCGAGCTCGGTCGACCGTGCGTCCAGCTCCTTGCGGGTCCGCCAGGCGGAGAACTGGTACATCGCGATGCCGTAGAGCACGGCCAGCAGCAGAGGCGTAAACTTCAACATGCCCCTGATATGGCGTTGAACACCTAGCGGATCAACATCTGCGGGTCGTGGCGCGACAACCGTTCCACGCCGGTTTCGCCCACCAGTACGCTGTGACCCAGGCACATGGCGTGGCCTGCGTCGCTGTCCATGAGGATCATGTGCAGGAAAAACACCTGTCCTGCCTGCATGATCATCGGGTTGCCTTCGTAGAACATGGGGAAGTCCACCCAGATCGGCGGGAACACCGCGCCCATGCCATAGCCGCAGGCCTGCAGCCGCGCGTGGTTCAGCCCGTGACTGTCGAACACTTGCGCGTGCTCCTCATATACATCGCCCATGGGCGCGCCGGGACGGATGGAGGTTTCGCAGGCGACGATCGCCTCGTGACACGCCTCGAACATGGCGGTCTGCGCCGCGGTGGGTGGGCCGATGACCAGCGTACGCATCATCGCGGCATGGTAGCGGGCATAGGCCCCGGACCATTCGATGGTCAACTGGTCGTTGACGTCCAGATGCCGACGACCGGAATGCGACCGGCAGAGCAGGGCGCTGTCACCGCTGCCAAGGATGAATTCATTGCCGGAGTAATCACCACCTCCACGAAAAACAGCCCCTTGCATGGCCGCCAGAATGTCGCCTTCGAACGCACCTGCACGGGTAATGTCCAGTGCGGCGTCCAGCGCATCGTCCGACAGGGCAGCGGCGCGGCGGTGCATGGCAATCTCAGCTGGGGATTTCACCCGCCGCAGCGCCGGGATCAGGTCGGAAGTATCACGGAGCTCTGGCAGAGCGGCGCGCAGCAGCCGCCCGTTGAAATCCGTCAGCCCGGCCGTGCGGCTTTCATAGCCCAGTGATTTGTTCGCCAGCCCCAGATCCGTCAGCAGATCGCGCAGCGCGTTGGCAGGGTTCGCGCCTTCATGCTCGGCCCAGACATGGATGTGGTCATGGAGCAGGGTGGAACTTTGCTGGGCTTGCCGCAGATCGGGCAGGCGGGTCAGCATGTGCAGATCGCCCGTCGCAGACAGAACAAGGCACTGGAACATCGCGTAGCCGAACGTGTCATAGCCACAAAGCCAGTACTGGCTTTCCGGCGCAAAGATCAGCAGCGCGTCCAGCCCTTCGCTTTGCAGGGCTTCACGGGCAGTAGACTGGCGGGTGGCAAACTCGGTGGTACCGAAGTGAAAGGGCATCAGGTGTCCCACATCACCGGCATTGCGGTTGGTCCGCGAAACGCCCAGCCGGTAAAGGGCACATCGCCGGTGAGACGGAGGTTTGGCAGATGGTCGAAGGCCAGCGGCAAGGCCACCTCGGTGATCATGCATCGTGATGCAGCGGCCCCGGCGCAGAAATGTGGGCCCGCACCAAAGGGGATGGCATGCTGTGTGTCGCGGGTGATGTCGAATTCGTCACCGTTCGGGAAATACGCCTCATCCCGGCCAGCGGAGGCGAACATCAGGAACACGCGGTCTTCGGGGTCGAAGGTGATGCCGTCGACCTCATCCTGCTTTGTAATTCTGCGGGGTGACATGCCGATGGGGCTGATCCAGCGGACATATTCGCCAAACGCATTTCCCCAGCCATACGCACCTGACAGGATGCTGGCCAACTGGTCACGATGCTGGAGCAGCGCCCAAACGGTCCCGGCAATCGCATCGCGCGGCTCGTTCTGCCCGCCGGAGATGACAAGTTTGATATTTGCTCGGATGCTGTCCATCGGCAGCCCGGCGGCCAGTTGCACCGCCAGCGCGGAATGTGGCGGGGGGGTATCGCACATCCGGTCGATATGGTCATCGATCAGCGCGGTGGCGGCGTTGCAGCGGGCCTCAATCTCGGCGACCCCAGAGTAATTTGCGCAACCGTCGATCATGGCTTGGCTGCAACCGTCCATTTCTGCAGGGGTCATTTCCGCGAGCCCGGTGATGGCAATCAACGCGCGGGCTGAAACGGGCATGGCATACTCTGTCACGAAATCGCATACGCCGCGCGGTTTCAGCCCATAAATGATCTCCAGCGCAGCGGCTTCAAACATCGGCTTCCAATGCTGTCGCACCGTGCGCGGGCTAAGCGCGGGGAACAAGGCCTTGCGTTCGGCCATATGCGCTTCCCCATCCTTGCGCATCATGTTTTCGCCCATCAGCACCGACATCAACCCGCCGGGCTGATAGGAGGAAAACACATCCACCCGCTTTTCCTGTGCATGAATCGTGTCGCGCCGCGTCAGCAATGTCGCGCCCAACTGCGGGACATAGGCGATCGGCGCTTCGACCCGCATGCGAGCAAAGTCAGGGTAGGGATCAGCGGTGAAAGCGGCCGGGTCGATGTCATAAATGGGCGCGTTGGACATGGCGGTTCCTTCAATTGTTGTCATGTCAACGAGGTGACTGCTTTGGTTGACGTGCTTATGTCAACACTTGTTTGCTGAGCTGCTGGGACCTGAACAGGGGTCGGGGAATGGACGTCAGCACCAAGCATGATCTGACGGATGACGGTTTTCCGACTGACCCGGCGGACTCTGCGGAACGGAGCCTCAGCTTTTCTCGCTTGCCGACGGTATTGCTGACCTTTGCCGCGAACCAGCGCACTCGCGCATCGGCATGCAATTTTCAGAACCGGTTTGGCATTGGGTCTATGGACTGGCGAATGCTGGTTATGCTGACACAGGAACCGGGCAGTATGGTCAACCATCTGGGCCGCGCGATCGGGATAGACAATTCAGCGGTTGGCAGATCACCGCGGCGGCTGTAGGCCAAAGGGCTCGCCGCGCCCGCGCTGGTCGATGGCCATATAGACTGGGTGTGCGATACCCCCACGCCGCGTTTCACGCTGGAGGCGCAACTGGCCGCTGGAATGGCGATGCAGTGGGAATTCAATTTTTACCGCGTCTCAGCGCGGTGATAGGTCAGGTGGGCGATTGCTCGGCTAAAGCCAACTCCGACGCTGCGGCTCGAATTTGGTCTTGGCGCTCGGCCGGGGTCGCATCGTCGCTCACACGCACGGTAACCTCGCGGTTGGCAAACCGAATGCCAGCTTCTTCAAACGCAGCGCGAATGCGATGCAGCAATTCGCGACGGATGGTGAACTGTTTGCCGGGAATTGCCTTGAATTTCACACGAAGGATCATCGCGCTGTCTTGCATCTGAATAACACCCTGCGACTTTGGCGGTTCTAACAACCCATCACCGATCAAAGCATCATCCATGCATTCGGCCCCGATCTTCTTGATGATCTTTTTCACCTTTTGAGGGTCGGTATCAAAGGTCAGGCGCAGGGGCAGCTTCATGATGACCCAGTCGCGCGAGTAATTGGTGAGTGCTGCAATGTCTCCAAAGGGTATCGTATGCACGGCGCCCAGATGGTGGCGCAATTGCAGGCTGCGCACGGAAATCCCTTGTACTGTGCCTTTGACCGATCCCAGATCAAGGTATTCGCCGCGCCGGAAGGCATCATCAATCAGGAAGAACACGCCCGACACCACATCTTTGACAAGCGTTTGCGCGCCAAATCCGATGGCCAGACCGATAACACCTGCGCCGGCTATCAGCGGTCCAACATTGATGCCCAAACTTGAGAGCGCAGAGAAAAGGCCAGTGATACCAATAATCACAAGAGCCGTAGACCGCAGCAAAGGCAACAGCGTTGCTGTTCTGCTGGTGCCAAGGCCGCCTTCGGCATCCCCGCTATCTTCGTCAGTGGACTGAGGCGATTCTGCCGCCACGCGGATATCGATTATCGTACTGACGAAATCCCAGATCGCCCATCCGATGACGGCTGTTAAAAACATGTTAATGAAGGTTTGCAGGTTTCGCCCGGCCGTCCCGCTTGCGGCCAGCGTATTTGGGTCGAGCCCCCAAACAGACAGGATCATGACAACGCCAGCCGCAAAAACAAGCGAACGGGCGGCATTGCCAATGGCGGCTTTGATCGCCTCATCCTTGGGCTGCGCAGGCAGGTAGTGCACAAGAATGCGATAGCCCAACCACAGCCCCCAGAACTCCAGTGTCGTCAAGAAGATCTTGGTTGCAACTTCGTCCACATTTCCAAATGCCAAAGCGCCTCCAGTGAATACAATCCAAGATGCAAGGAAATTCAGCGCCATGAGTGCGCCCCAATTCCGAGTCAGCACTGCAATCAGCGAGCGATCATCTGCAGAGGGCAGAAGCTCGGCAGTCGCCCGATAGATCCAGAGCAATCCGCTCAGGGCTGATGTGATCCAAAAAAGACCACATATCAGGGTAAAGAGGTCTGGCGTGCCCAAAGGCGCGCCAAATTGCACCATCACACCCGATGTGATCGTCTCAAACATCCAAAGGCCAGAAAGACCGATCAGCACCCTATGAACACGACGGGTCGCTTCGTCGCTGATGGCAACGAGACGGTAGATCGGCCAATCCCGCGGAAACATGAACTCCGCCAAAGATTGAACAATCAAGACGACGGTGACAACAGCCACATAACTCGAGACGAAAAAGCGAAGGTCCGGATGGCCAAAAAACATGTACAGCGTGGCCATTGCGGTCAGTGCGAAGGCGACCGAGCTTGAAAGCTCGATTACAAGGAAAAAAGCTGCGTCCAAGATTGTCGAGACTGTGCCGTAGGATTCCTTGCTCACGTTCCGTTCCGCGATTGCCATTTGATGCGCGCCAGCCCGCTTGCGCCAGAAATACCGCACGCATGCGCCCGAAGACAGGCTGATGAACAAGGCCAGAGCCGCCAAGCCAATGCCACCAGCAGCACTCAGCCGCGCGTACACGGCACCAAAACCAGCGCCAAGTTCAGGTAGTTTGGTTAAAAGGATTGCGGCATTTGTTGTCAGGTTTTCTACGATTTCGCGGCTGTTGGTCAGCAGGCCTGCGCCTTGAGTTTTGTCCTCAACCTGGCGCGCTTCGAATTGTGTGATCAGTATGTCGCGCACCTGCTCGTCGCTCAGTCGCGCCAACATCGCCTCAAACTCAGCCTCGGTGAGGTCCGTTGCTAAATCCAACTCTGTCGATTTTGATTGGGCGGACGGAGCCCATAACAAGACTCCGAGCAGTAGCCCAATAACCGAAAAAAATCGAATGGCTCGAACGATCGAATACATACTCATTATCACCACCAAGGGCGCACTAGCACTCAGAACAGCGTAGGTTCTCATCGCAAGTATTCCAACCTGTATCACGAACCGAGGCAAGCATATTGACGATGAAGCATAGCGCATCTTCCGCAACAAAACAGGATGGAGAGGTTCAGCTAAAATGTTACGCAATCAAAGCTGTCTCAAACTGAGGCTTTAAAGCGTGCCTGTTTGTGTATCCCCCGTAGTAAATGTCGTGCTTTGATCAATCAGAAAGCAGATGACGCCTATACAGGGGATGGAGGCTGTTGATTAGGGCACATGGCAGAGTACGAAGACGCAGCGCAAAATTGGCTGACCGGTCAGCGCCCGCCACAAAAGCGCAAAGGTTGATGCCTTTAAGCCCGGTACAAGCCGATCGCCGCTAGCGCGTCAATTCCTTCATCCCTTCTTCCAGCCCGCGCAGGGTCATCGGGACCATGCGGTCTTCGAAGATTTCCTTCACCATCTGGATGGAATGGGTGTAGTCCCAGTATTTCTCTGGGATCGGGTTGATCCAGAGGTGCGACGCCCATTGGTCCCGCGCGCGTTGCAGCCAGACTTGGCCAGCTTCTTCGTTCCAGTGTTCGTTGGCCCCGCCGGGATAAGCTATCTCGTAGGGCGACATGGAGGCGTCGCCCACGAAGATGCATTTGTAATCTGGGCCATAGGTGCGCAGCACTTCATGTGTCGGCGTCTGTTCTGTCCAGCGGCGACGGTTGTCTCGCCAGACGCCTTCGTACAGGCAGTTGTGGAAATAGTAGTATTCGAGGTGCTTGAATTCGGATTTAGCGGCAGAAAACAGTTCTTCCACCACCTTGATATGCGGGTCCATGGAGCCGCCCACGTCGAGGAACATCACCACCTTCACCGCGTTGTGGCGTTCGGGCCGTTCTTTGACGTCGAGATAGCCGTTTTCAGCGGTGGAGCGGATCGTGTGATCCAGGTCCAGCTCCATATGTGCGCCCTCGCGGGCCCAGCGACGCAGGCGCTTTAGGGCGACCTTGATGTTGCGCGTGCCCAGTTCGACCGTGTCGTCGAGGTTTTTGAATTCGCGTTTATCCCAAACCTTGGCCGCGCGCTGGTGACGGCTTTCTTTTTGGCCGATGCGCACGCCTTCGGGGTTGTAGCCATAAGCGCCAAAAGGCGACGTGCCAGCGGTGCCGACCCACTTGGAGCCACCCTGGTGGCGGCCCTTTTGTTCTTCGAGCCGCTGTTTGAGCGTCTCCATAAGCTTTTCAAAGCCACCCAGAGCTTCGATCTCGGCCTTTTCTTCTTCGCTCAGATGCTTTTCAGCCATCTTGCGAAGCCAGTCTTCGGGCAGGTCAATGGCGTCCAGCACCTCGTCAAAGCTGATTTGTTCCATCCCTTTGAAGGTGGCGGCGAACACCTGGTCGAACTTGTCAAGATTGCGTTCGTCTTTCACCATCGCGGTGCGGGCCAGATAGTAGAACGCCTCCACGTCGTATGTCGCGAGCCCTGCCTTCATGCCTTCGAGGAATGTCAGATATTCGCGCAGGCTGACGGGGATTGTGGCTTTGCGTAGGTTTTCGAAGAACGGCAGGAACATGGCTTATCCGACAATGGTACGATGAATAACGACCGTCACGATAAGCCCGATCAGCGCGAAGGCAATCCCGGTTCCGGCAGCCCATTGCGCGATATCCATCCGTGTTCCGCCACGTTTTTTGGCCAGAAACCCGCCCCAGAGGGCGCCGATTGTGGCGCCGGCAATGATTATCATAGGTGCCCTTTACCCCTTATGTGCGGGGGCGCAACGCGGCGATTTCTTGCATTTTCGCACGCACGGCCCAATCCGGACCAAACCCGTACCTTGCCCAGCCGAGGCTGTCGAGTCTGACGCTACGCGCTTCTGCGTCGCGGCCCTGAAGTTCATAGGCTTCGGCCTGCAGCAGCATCAGCGTGGCCAGCAGCGCGGCGTTCTGGTAGCGCGCGGCAGTGTCGATGCTGGGGGCCAGTTCGATCAGTGCGTCGCGGGCATCGCCGCGGGCGATGGCATAAGCGGCGGTCTGCGTGGTGATGTAGGCGCGGTGCAGTTCGGCACCGGGGGTACGGGTCAGCATCGCCTGTGCGGCTTGGAAATGGGTCAGCGCGGAGCCGGGATTCTGCGCCTGTTGCGACCGGCCCACTATGTAGTGGCTGAATGCTCGGCGGTGGTCCTGCCAGTGCAGGTTGGAGGCTGTGCGCAGGGCGCTGCCTGCAGCCCGCTGGCGCGACACGTCTGAGGAGCCGCGGCCAAGCGCGGTTTCCACATCCGCGATCCAGCTGCGCGGGGTTTCCTGCACCGCGCGGGTTGGGAGGCCGCGACCGGCCGGGTTGATCCGGTTCAAGATGCCGGGGAGGCGGGCAGCGACCTGATCACGGGTCATGCCCGATTGCAGCTCCGGTGCATACGCCGCACGCAGGATCATCATGTCGAACCCGGTCAAAACCGTGTGCACGTTGTCATCATTGAATACCGATTGCGGCAGGCGATAGAGGTCATTCACCGGACCCAGCGACTGGGCCAGCTCTTCGTGCAGACAGTCGCGCGCTTCCTGCTGGCTGGCATCGGACGGGATGAAAATGCCCATCTGAGTGCGCTCGGTCAATTTGGACCAGCTGGTTTTTGAGCCACGGCGATTGCGGCGAAACTCGGCCAGGCTGGACACGTTCGGGACCACGAAACAGGCCGCCGTTGGAAGGGCGCGGCTGATGTCTTCGCGCGATACGGCTTCGATCGAGATATGCGCGGCCTGACGAGATGAGACCTGACGGATGTCGATCCCAGCCTCGGACCGCAGGCGGCCCAGAAGCGCTGCCAGGTCGGAACTGATCTGGCTGTTTGCCTGACCGGTCAGGCGGACGGTGATTGGGGTTTCGAACCGTGTGAAGACTGGTAGCGTGCGCCCGCTTTCCAGTTCGAAATGCAGATCCAGAAAATCCTGCGCGATATTGCCGTTGGCCACGGCCGTATTGGACGGACGCGAGGCTCGGAAGCTTTTCATCGGCGGCAGGGTGCTGTCAGCGAACTGCATCCGCGTCGCGGGCTCATCGGTCGGAACGGTGGAGCAGGCACCAACGGCGAGCGCAGCAAGAATAAGCAGCTTCTTCATGACGGTCTTTGATATTTGATGAAAGGGGTCACGTCCGCGATCCGGTCGTAGAGCAGACGGGCGGTTGTGTTGTATTCCTGAGTCAGCCAGTAGACGTTGGGCGTACCTTTGGCGTCAGCGGCGGCATAGACCGCTTCGATCAATGCTCGGCCCACGCCGGTGCCCCGGGTTTCAGGGCGCGTGAACAAGTCTTGCAGGTAGCAGACATTTTCGACCCGCCAGGCGTGGCGATGAAAAAGGTAATGGGTCAGCCCAACCGGGCGGCCGTCAATTTCGGCAATCAGGCAGCTGAAATCCTGTGGGTCGTCGCCAAGTAGCCGGGCAAAGGTGCTTTCGTAGACCTCATTCGCGACTGAGCTTTCGTAGAACACGAGATAATCGTGCCACATTTCGGCCCAATCGGTGTTGTCGTCGGCACGCAAGGGGCGCACCTTTATGGTGGGTTTGGCAGCAGACATGTTTCGCAATTTGGCAGACTACGAGCAGATACGCCACATTTCGGGCGCATTGGGGCCAGATTGCGTTGGAATTGTGGCAAAAGTTGGGCGTTGCCCCGGATTGGCCACAGTGTTGTCAACAATCGGTCATGGGGCCAGCGATTGCCGCGCTGAGGGGGAAAGTCCGCTTGACATGAGACCGTAACACCCCCATGTGGGCACTGCGCTGAGCTGATGCGTGAGCCAGCCGTGCACAAGCATGCACACAGCGCAGGATGAAACCGAGTTCCCCATCACGCAGGGTTCCAATTGCGCCGGTCAGACCCGCGGGACACGCCTGTGGCTTTTGAGACTGGTCTTACCCTCATGCGGTCGCTGAACAGGCGGCCGGACCAATTGGGGCGGCCCCAACGGGGCTGGCCCCGGAACAGGAAAATTGTGCTAGATTTCGATATGTTGGGGCTTGCCCCGGCGCTGAATAAGGCCCTGCAGACTGCAGGGCTGACAGAACCCACGCCCATTCAGAACCGGGCGATCCCGCTGGCCCTGCAGGGCCATGACATACTGGGCCTGGCCCAGACCGGCACCGGCAAGACGCTCGCCTTCGGCCTGCCGCTGGTGGATACTCTGCTGGCCCAGCCCGGCAAACCCGCGCCGAAGACGGCAAAATCATTGATCCTCGCGCCAACCCGCGAACTGGTGAACCAGATCGCCGAGGCGCTGCGCACTCTTACCCGCGATACCAAACTGCGGGTTGTGACCGTGGTGGGCGGGCAATCCATCGGCAAGCAGATCAACCTGCTGTTGCGTGGCACAGATATTTTGGTGGCAACACCCGGGCGGTTGATCGACCTGATGGATCGCGGTGCAGTCGATCTGGGCGAGGTGCGCCACCTGGTACTGGACGAAGCTGACCAGATGCTGGATCTGGGCTTTATTCACGCGCTGCGCCGGATTGCGCCCGCGCTGAACCCGGACCGGCAGACCATGCTGTTTTCAGCAACAATGCCGAAACAGATGGAAGAATTGAGCCGCGCCTACCTGACCAACCCGCAACGCGTGCAGGTGGCCCCGCCAGGCAAAACGGCGGACAAGATTACACAGTCGGTGCATTTTGTCGCCAAACCGGCAAAGGCCGCCAAGCTGCGAGAGATCCTGTCAGCCGACCTCGAGGCGCAGACGCTTGTGTTTGCCCGCACCAAACATGGCGCGGAAAAGCTGATGAAAGGGCTGGTGGCCGATGGCTACAACGCAGCCTCAATCCACGGCAACAAAAGCCAGGGCCAGCGTGATCGTGCGATTAAGGCGTTTCGCGACGGCACGGTTACGGTGCTGGTGGCCACGGATGTAGCGGCGCGCGGCATCGACATTCCGGGTGTAGCCTATGTCGTGAACTATGATTTGCCGGAAGTGGCTGACAGTTATGTGCATCGTATCGGCCGCACCGCCCGTGCGGGCCGCGAGGGTGAGGCCATCGCGTTCTGTGCGCCTGAAGAATATGACTTGCTGCGCCAGATTCAGAAGCTGATCAAGCTGGACATTCCTGTGGCCAGCGGCACCGTGCCCGAAGGGGCTTTGGCCGAAGCTGCCAAACCTTCTGGCCGTCGGGGTCGACGCCCGGGCCGGGGTGGGCCAGCGGCTGGTGCCAAGCCAGGGCAGGGCGGCAAACCCCGTCGCCGCAGACCCCGCCGCAAGGCTGCCTGACTGCGCGCGCGGTCCGCGCGCGCATGATATATCGTCGAAAATCTGTTGGATTTTCTCCTCGGGGGTCTGCCGGTTGGGCAGACCCTTTCGAGTATTTGGTTAAACACGAAGGGTGGGTTTAGCGCCCACCGCGCGCGATAAAGGCGAGCCGTTCGAACAAGTGTACGTCCTGTTCATTTTTCAGCAGCGCGCCGTGCAGTTTCGGCAAGGCGCTGGAGCCGTCGCGTTTAAGGTCTTCGGGCGTCATGTCTTCGGCCAGCAGCAACTTCAGCCAGTCCAGTACCTCGGAGGTGGAGGGTTTTTTCTTGAGGCCGGAGGTTTCGCGGATCTCAAAGAACTGGGTCAGCGCGGCGGTCAGCAGGTCACCTTTGATGCCGGGGTGGTGCACTTCGACGATCCGGCGCATCGTGGCTTCGTCCGGGAAGCGGATGTAATGGAAGAAACAGCGCCGCAGGAAGGCGTCGGGCAGTTCTTTTTCGTTGTTCGAAGTAATTATCACAATGGGGCGCTGCTCGGCGCGGATGGTTTCGCCGGTCTCATAGACGTAGAATTCCATCTTATCGAGTTCTTGGAGCAAATCGTTTGGAAACTCGATATCCGCCTTGTCGATCTCATCAATCAGCAGGACAACCTTTTTGTCGGATTCGAAGGCCTGCCAGAGCTTGCCTTTCTTGATGTAGTTCTTGACGTCATGCACGCGTTCTTCGCCAAGCTGGCTGTCGCGCAGACGGCTGACGGCGTCATATTCATATAGCCCCTGATGTGCACGGGTCGTGGATTTGATGTTCCATTCTATCATCTGCAGCCCCAGAGCGTCGGCCACCTGACGGGCCAGTTCCGTCTTGCCTGTGCCCGGCTCACCCTTTATCAGCAAAGGACGCTCAAGGGTTACAGCAGCGTTCACGGCGATTGTTAGGTCTTCGGTCGCCACATAGTCCTTGGTGCCCTGAAATTTCATGTTATTCCAACCCTTTGCTTATTTTTGCACATATGTCTCTCTCCGCAGGCGCTTTTAACCCATGGGGATTAGGATTGTGTAGTGACAATCGTCTGAGGCTCGGATAAACGCAGCGGCATTAGGGGGCCAGAAGCACTGAGGAATACACTTTGACAGATGTTTCAGGCCAGACTGAGGGAGCCAAAATGAAGCAGGAAACTTTTCTGCCGGACGACTACCGCCCGGCCGAAGACGAACCTTTCATGAATGAGCGTCAGCTCGAATACTTTCGCCGCAAACTGTTGAATTGGAGGGCTGAATTGCTGGCTGACAGCCGCGATACAATCGAAGGTCTCCAAGACAGCACCAGAAATATTCCCGACGTGGCCGACCGTGCCAGCGAAGAGACTGACCGCGCGCTGGAACTGCGCACGCGGGACCGTCAGCGCAAACTGGTTGCCAAGATCGACAGCGCCTTGCGCCGGATCGAAGAAGGGGAATACGGGTATTGCGACGTGACGGGCGAGCCCATCTCGCTCAAGCGTCTGGATGCGCGTCCGATTGCGACGATGAGCCTGGAAGCGCAGGAGCGTCACGAGCGGCGCGAAAAGGTCCACCGCGACGATTGATCGTGGACCGGACCGAAGCAACATCAGGGGCGCCGCGCATTTCGTTGCGGCGCCCCTGTGCGTTTTCATGCGCGTCTTCCTGTACTTTTGAGAGATCATGCAACTTCAGGATCTGAATATCGCAATCATTGGCGGTGGCATTGGTGGCATGGCCGCCGGGGCGGCGCTGGCACGCCGAGGCGCGCGTGTGGTGCTTTACGAACAAGCGCATGCACTGGCCGAGGTTGGCGCGGGCCTGCAAATCAGCCCGAACGGGCAGGCGGTGCTTTGGGCTATCGGAGCCGGGCAGGCGGCTGGTGAGGCGGCCACCGTATCGTCAGGCACACGGTTTCACGACGGGACCAGTGGGAGCGCAGTGGCGCACGTGCCGGGGCCTCAGTCCGGGCCGACATGGTACATGCACCGTGCCGATCTGCTGGCAGCCCTTGTAGAGGCGGCACAAACCGCTGGTGTGGAGATCGAACTGAGCGGCCACCGGGTACCGGGCAGCTTGGAGGCAGACCTTGTGATTGCCGCAGACGGGGTGGGCAGCACGTGGCGCACGGCGGTGGACGGTCCGGACCGACCGCAATTCACCGGGCAGGTGGCGTGGCGGGCCCTGGTGCCCTGTGCGCCTGACCTGCTGCCTACGCAGGCACAACTTTACATGGGATCGCGCGCGCACATGGTGATCTACCCGCTGCGGCAAGGCCGTCTGGCCAATATCGTGGCGGTCGAGGAGCGCCATGGCTGGATCGAAGAAGGCTGGAACCTGCAAGGCAGCCTTCAGGAATTTCGTGACCGGTTTGCCAATTTCCATGGGCAGGCCGGGGATGTGGTGGCAAAGGCCACGCAGGTGCATCAATGGGCCCTGCATGCCAGGCCCGTGGCCCGGCATTGGCACAAGGACAACGTCGTACTGCTGGGCGATGCGGCACATCCGACCTTGCCGTTTCTGGCGCAGGGCGCTTGCATGGCGCTAGAGGATGCCGCTGTGCTGACCGGTGTTCTGGAGGCCGCAAAAAACATGCCCTCCGCGCTGGTGCGCTATCAGTCGCTGCGCGCCGACCGTGCCCGCCGGATCGTCGCGGTAGCAAAGGGCAATGCATGGCGATTTCATATGTCCCGGCCATGGGCCTGGGGCGCGCATCTGGCGTTGAAAGTTGGTGCCGGGGCGCTGG
Organism: Marinibacterium sp.; assembly: GCA_017643305.1. Lineage (GTDB taxonomy): Bacteria > Pseudomonadota > Alphaproteobacteria > Rhodobacterales > Rhodobacteraceae > HXMU1420-2. The sequence continues at coordinate 33,206 of JAEPNQ010000029.1, forward strand.
CCCGGCGGTTGGAGTGGATCTACAATTATGACGCTACCAAAGTCGCCGCGGACTGAACGATCAGAGGTCCAGTTCGACCCAGACCGGTACGTGATCTGAAGGCTTTTCACGGCCCCGGACATGCGCGTCGATCTGGCAATCCAGCAGCAGGTCGGCGCATTGTGGGGTCAGCAGAAAGTGGTCGATGCGGATGCCATTGCCCCGTTCCCACGACCCGGCCTGATAATCCCAGAAACTGTAGTGTCCGCCACCGCGGACGCGGGCGCGGAACGCCTCGGTGAAGCCTAGGTTTACGATCCGACGGAAAGCGGCGCGCGCTTCCGGCCGGAACAGGGCGTCTTCGGTCCAGGCTTCGGGGCGGTTGGCGTCTTCGGCCAGCGGAATGATGTTATAGTCACCGGCCATCAGAGCGACCTCTTCACTGGCCAGCAGGTCCGCGGCACGGGCGGCCAACCAGTCCATCCAGGCAAGCTTGTAGTCAAATTTTGGTCCCGGTGCCGGGTTGCCGTTGGGCAGGTATAGCCCGCAGACGCGGATCGCCTGTTTGCCTACCACGGTCGCCTCGATCCAGCGTGCCTGTTCGTCGCTGTCATCGCCGGGCAGGCCGCGTGTGACATCTTCCAACGGCGGTTTGGACAGGATGGCAACGCCGTTGAAGCCTTTTTGCCCATGAGTTTCAACGTTGTAGCCGCGTTCTTCGAACAACTCGCGCGGGAAGTTTTCGTCGATCGACTTGATTTCCTGTAACAGCACCACGTCTGGCTGGGCTTCATCCAGCCAGTCGGGCAGGGCCTGAATGCGGGCCTTGATGCCGTTGATGTTGAATGTGGCAATCTTCATGGCAGCCTCCGCATCGGTTCCCTGTTCTATCGCTGATCCGCCGCGCGCGGGCAAGCGGATGTGGACGTGAAGCGATCTGCGTAAAACTGCAATCCATGACGGTGATTCGCATCGCGTGCGGTGCAAATTCGCCCGTATCATCTCTGATCTGTACCTGTGGATAAGTTCGACGCGTTTTACGCCGGGTTCGCGCGTACCGGTTTGCAGGGGGTTGCCCTGTGACCGCGTTGGCCACCCGATTTGCGGCCACGGGCGCGCTGCTCGGCGCAGCATTAACCATACTTTACACAGGGCTTATCGCAGGGGCCGACGCGATTACCAAGCTGATCGCGGGCGGCTATGCCGCACCCCAGCTTTACGCCTTTAGCGGGCTTATCGTGATCGGGCTGAGCTTGTTGGCCGACCGCCACAAAACCCAGCGGCGCGGTCTGCACACCTTCTGCCCGCGAGTGATGGCGCTGCGGTCTGGGGCCACGGTGGTGGCGGCGTTGGTATTCTTTTATGCTTTCCGGCTGCTTCCCTTTGCTGAGGTGTTCCTTTTCATTGGCCTGATGCCGGTGCTGGCGGGGCTGATGTCTGGCCCGGTGCTGGGCGAATATGTGCGCCCTGCGGCCATGGTGGCACTGGCGGCGGGCTTCGGCGGAGTGGCGTTTCTGTTTCCGGACGGAATCGCGTCGGTGTCCGTCGGTCATGCATGGGCGGCGCTGGCGGCGGTGTCGGGTACGTTTTCAATGGTTCTGGCGCGCTATATCGGGCGGTTCGAAGTCAATGCGCTGGCGCATGTGTTCTACCCCAATCTCGCACTGTGCGGGACCATGGCGCTCGCGTTGCCCTTTGTCTGGCAGCCCATGCCGGCTGCGGATTTCATCTGGGTTGCGGGGTATGCCGCGCTGCTCTTTGCTGCCCGCTGGGTGCTGGTGGAGGCGCTGCGTAGGCTTGCCGCCTATGCCGTAACACCCCTGATGAACCTGCAATTTGTCTGGATGGCCGTAATCGGTGCGATCGGGTTTGGATAGTTTCCGGGGCCCGCCACATTTATCGGCGTGGGCGTGATCATGCTGTCGGGAGCCTACCTGGTTTGGGACCAGTTCGCCTCGAGATCTGCTCAGATGGGTTGATTACATCGAAAACGACGTGCCGCAGCCACAGCTGGAGGTCGCGTTCGGATTCTCGATGATAAACCGCGCTCCGATCAGTTCTTCGGAAAAATCGATGGTCGCGTTTTCCAGAAAGGGCAGGGAGATTGCGTCGATCAGCACCTTTTCTCCTGCGCCTTCCAGCACAAGGTCATCGTCCTTCTGGGTGTCCAGCGCAATTTCGTATTGAAACCCGGAACAACCGCCACCTTCGACAGCGACGCGCAGCGCCTGGCCCTGAGCCGCAGCGCCAATTTCCGACAGGCGCTCAAACGCGCGCGAGGTGACTTTGGGGGGCAGGTTCAACGAAATCTCCAGCAGTTTGATCTGCGTACGAAACACAATATAGAAAACACCGGGACAGTCGACAAGGACATGTGCAATGCGGGCAGCATATGCATCCGACCCAGCGCGGACACGCGGACGGCTGGTGGTAGAAGAAGAGAGCGCGTTTCGCTCCTGTTTTCAAAGGGATCGGGACCGGATCATCCATGCCAGTGCATTCCGGCGGCTGAAGCACAAAACGCAGGTTTTTGTTGAACACGAAGGCGACAATTACCGCACGCGGCTGACGCATTCCATCGAAGTGGCACAGGTGGCCCGTACCATTGCCGGGGCGCTGGGGCTGAACCAGGAACTGACCGAAGCCGTGGCGTTGGCGCACGACCTAGGCCACACACCTTTCGGACATACCGGGGAAGACGCGTTGCACGCGCTCATGGCCCCGTATGGCGGGTTTGATCATAACGCGCAGGCGATCCGCATCGTCACCCAGCTGGAGCAGCATTATGCCGGATTTGACGGCTTGAACCTCACCTGGGAAACCCTTGAAGGCATTGCAAAACATAATGGTCCAGTAATTGGCGAACTGCCCTGGGCGCTGGATGCGTGCAATGCGGTGTTTGACCTGGAACTGCACACCCATGCCAGTGCAGAAGCGCAGGTTGCCGCATTGGCCGATGACATCGCATACAACAATCACGACCTACATGATGGCCTGCGCGCGGGACTGTTCTCGGATGAGGATATCCTTGCACTGCCCACTGTCGGTGCGGCTTATGCCAAGGTGGACAGCCTCTGGCCCGATCTCGACCCGCGCCGCCGCCGTCACGAAGCGCTGCGGCGGGTTTTTGGCCTCATGGTTTCGGACGTGATCGACACCTCCCGCGCAGCGCTGGAGAACACAGGCGCGCTGTCGGTCGAGGAGATTCGCACCTGCGGGCACGCGGTGATCCGGTTTTCTCCAGCGCTGTGGTCCGATCTGCAAGAAATTCGGGCATTTCTGTTCACCAGCATGTACCGTGCCCCGTCCGTCATGCAGAAACGCAAGGAAGTCACGCAGGTTGTTGAAGACCTGTTTCCGCTGTTTTTGGCCCGGCCCGACCTGCTGCCACAGCGCTGGCAAGCAGAAGTTGCGCGCGCGGGTAGCGAAAAAGTCTTGGCGCGCATGGTAAGTGATTACATTGCCGGCATGACAGACCGGTACGCCTTGCAAAGCCACGCAAGACTGCTAGGGAGCGGGTTTGTGTGACAGGGCCGTGTTTCGGTCTCGACCATTCTCAGAATGGGATGACTGCCGGTCTGGTCTATTCGACCCCGATAAAGACCACTGCCCAGACCTGCAATGCATCAAGTTCTTCCTGCAGCGCCGCATCTTCCTGCGGGGGATAGATGATGGTGGCAGGTCCAAACCCGCCTAGCCCCAGAGGCCGTCCATTGGCATGGGTGGCGAGAATTGGGCGTAACCCGATCTGGTTGTCCCACGTGATGTCCACTTGGTAACCGTCCAGCGCAACAGGTTTTGCCGTGCGCTCTGCCGCGCCGGCAGCGGTAATCACAGCGGCCAGGTAAGGACCGGTGAAGGTGACATCGCGCATTGCACCGAATTCGGCTAGCGTAATCTGACCCTGTTCCATTGCAGCCAGCGCGGCAGCGTCAAACCCGACTGCCGTTGCAAAATTCAGATCGAGAAAGCCGAAAAACCCGACATCGTCTTCGTGCCCCGGCGGCATATTGCCTTCGGGGAGATCACCGCCAACGGTCACCAGCACCCGGCCTTGGGGCGCCGGCATGTCTGCAAGGGCGGCAAAGCCAAAGGCGGCAATCAGCATGGCTAGCAAAACACGCATTCTTTGGTCCTTTTCTCGGAACTTTAGCTGTTTACAAATTGCATACACCTGTCAACGACCGGGGATATGTGAACCGGTTCACGGTATTGGCTTGCCCGGATATCGTGAAAGTTCCGGCAGAAAGCCCGTCAGCGGCCGTGCTTTGCTGCATCTACATTGACCTTCCGTGCCCGGATGGTACACGCAGGCCCAAGTTTTAGGGAATATCCGAGATGAACCTTTTTGCTGATATCCGCGCTTTGGTGCTGGATGCGTTGAAGCAGATGCAAGCCGAAGGCGCGTTGCCGGAGCGATTGAGCTTTGACAATGTAGCCGTCGAACCCCCGCGTGATGCCGCCCATGGTGATATGGCCACAAACGCGGCGATGGTTCTTGCCAAACCCGCCAAGATGAAGCCGCGAGATATTGCCGAAACGCTGGCGGGCAAGCTGGCGGCGGATGACCGGATTGTATCGGCCGAGGTTGCTGGCCCCGGGTTCCTGAACCTGCGGCTGGCTGATGCAGCCTGGCAGGGCGTGCTGGAGGCGATTCTGCGCAATGGCACTGCCTATGGACGCTCCATCATGGGGCAGAACGCGCGGGTGAACGTGGAATTCGTATCTGCGAATCCTACCGGTCCGTTGCATGTGGGGCACACGCGCGGCGCCGTGTTTGGTGATGCGCTGGCCGCGCTGCTGGATTACGCAGGCTTTGATGTCACGCGCGAATACTACATCAACGACGGTGGCGCGCAGGTCGATGTGCTGGCCCGGTCGGTTTATCTGCGGTACCTCGAAGCGCACGGGAAGAGCGTCGCGTTCGAAGACGGTACATATCCCGGCGACTACCTGATCCCGGTGGGAGAGGCTTTGAAAGCCAAGGTGGGCGACGCCTATGTCGACCAACCCGAAGATGTCTGGCTTGTGGAGGTACGCAATTTCTCCACCGACGCGATGATGGAACTGATCCGCGAGGATCTGGCACAGCTTGGCGTCAAGATGGATGTTTTTTATTCAGAAAAGTCGCTTTACGGAACAGGACGGATTGAAGCCGCCATCGACTCGCTGAAGGACAGGGGCCTGATCTACGAAGGCGTGCTGGAACCGCCGAAGGGCAAGAAGCCCGAGGATTGGGAGCCGCGCGAACAGACGCTTTTCAAATCCACTGAACATGGTGACGACGTGGACCGACCGATCAAGAAGTCGGATGGCAGCTGGACCTACTTCGCGCCTGACATTGCCTACCATTATGACAAGGTTTCCAGAGGCTTCGATGCGCTAATTGATGTGTTTGGCGCAGACCATGGCGGATACGTTAAACGTATGAAGGCGGCGGTATCTGCGTTGTCAGATGGCAAGGTGCCGCTGGATATTAAGCTCACGCAGCTGGTGAAGCTGTTCAAGAATGGTGAGCCGTTCAAAATGTCCAAACGGGCGGGCACATTTGTGACCCTGCGCGATGTGGTCGATCAGGTCGGTCCGGACGTGACCCGGTTCGTTATGCTGACCCGCAAGAACGACGCTCCACTGGATTTCGATTTCGACAAGGTGCTGGAACAGAGCCGGGAAAATCCGGTCTTTTACGTGCAATATGCCCATGCCCGGGTGATGAGCGTGCTGCGTCGTTGTGCGGATGAAGGCATCGTCTCTGATGATGCGACCTTGCAAGTCGCGGACCTGTCCGGCCTGACACATGAGGCTGAACTGACCGTGGCGCGCAAGCTGGCCGAGTGGCCGCGTCTGGTTGAGATTGCCGCCCGCACCAACGAACCGCATCGGGTAGCATTTTACCTTTATGAACTGGCCGGAGATTTCCATGCACTGTGGAACCGGGGCAATGAGTTGCCCGAATTGCGCTTCATCCAGGATGAAGGGGCCGCTGCGAGTCAGCCGAAAATTGCCCTTGCGCGGGCCGTTTCCGTTGTCATTTCTGCCGGTCTTGGTATTCTTGGGGTAGAACCGGCGCAAGAGATGCGGTGACAAGCCGTCCAAGACCGCCGGACCTGAGGCAGCAAAGATCACCGGCCATGCTGTTTTGCATGGATCGGGCAGCGAGGCGGACATGGCGGATACGGACTATGCGCAGGGGGCAGCCCCTGTGCCAGAACGGTCAAACATTTCAACACTGGTAAATGTAGCGGGCGCGGTCATGTCGCTGGCGCTGATGGTCGGTGTCGGGGTCTGGGGATACAGACTGTTGTCGCGGGATGTGACCGGTGTGCCGGTTGTGCGGGCGGTCGAAGGCCCGATGCGCATCGCTCCGGACGATCCCGGCGGCCGCCCTGCAGACCACCAAGGACTGGCGGTAAACGATGTCGCCGCGCAAGGCAGCGCGGCGGCTCCGGCCGATCGTCTGGTCCTGGCACCGCAACCGGTGCGGTTGATGGACGAAGACCAGCCGCATGCCGGGCAATCCCGCGCAAAGACCAATGTGATTGCAACAAGCCTACCAGCGCCCAACCAAACGTCGGTCCAGCCGTCTGACAGCGTGACGGCGCTGGTCGACCAGCTGACGCTTGGGGTGGAACCATTGCTGCCGTCCGCTGATAAAAATGAAGAAGAGGTCGTGGCGCGGTTGGAAACCCCGGCCGCCCCGCCGCCGCCCACGCTGACCGATGATACCGCCGCAAACGAACCTGAAGCCGACCCGGCCACGCCGGGATCGGAACCTGAAACCGTGGAAATGGCCGCGCTGACAGGGCCGGGCCTGGCCCGGTCGCTGCGTCCTAGGTCTCGGCCTGCGCAGAATGGAATTGACCCGGTAGAGGCCGTTTTGAGCGATCCGGCCACTGGTTTAGTGGACTTGGACCCCGATACGCTGCCCGCAGGCACGCGGTTGGCGCAACTTGGCGCGTATGACAGCGCCGATGTTGCCCGCAGCGAATGGGATCGGCTGAATGGCCGTTTCGCAGATTACATGGATGGCAAACGCCGCGTTATTCAGGAAGCGTCCCGGGGCGGGCGTACGTTCTACCGCCTGCGCGCCATGGGCTTCGAAGACCTCAGCGATGCACGCCGGTTCTGTGCCGTACTGCTGGCCGACAACGCCGACTGCATCCCGGTGACCACACGGTGAATTTCGGAGCGTCGATCCTCGATGCCGAAGGGCTACGCCTGACACGCGAGGAAACTGCGCTGTTCCGGGAAACCGACCCGTTCGGGTTCATCCTCTTTGCCCGTAACATCGAAAACGCTGACCAGGTGCGCGCGCTATGCGGGGATTTCCGCGATTCCGTGGGACGCGACGCGCCAATCCTGCTTGACCAGGAAGGTGGGCGCGTGCAGCGGATCTGGGCCCCGATGGCCCGCAACTGGACCCCACCGCTGGATTTTGTCGTCGCTGCGGGGGAGCATGCAGAACGGGCGATGTACCTACGGTATCGCCTGATTGCTCTGGAATTGCACGGGTTGGGGATTGATACCAATTGCGCCCCGTGCGGCGATCTCGTCCGGACCGACACTCATAGCTTTCTTAAGAACCGCTGCTATGCCTCTGAGCCTGATAAGGTTTCCGCCTTTGCAATGGCAGTTGCGCGGGGGCTTTTGGACGGTGGTGTGCTGCCGGTGATAAAGCATATGCCAGGCCATGGACGGGCCCAGCTGGACACGCATTTCGATTTGCCACAAGTCGACCTGACGCTGGCAGAACTGGAGGCCAGTGACTTTGCCGCCTTCCGTCCACTGGCTGACCTTCCCATGGGCATGACTGGCCACGTGGTGTTTTCCGCCCTGACCGACAAGGCCGCCACCGTGTCGTCCGAGGCGATTGCGGCGATCCGCAACCAGATCGGGTTTGGTGGGTTGTTGATGACAGATGACATCTCCATGCAGGCGCTGAAGGGCGAACCGCAGGATCGGGCCCGCGCCGCGCTGGATGCTGGCTGCGATGTAGCACTGTTCTGCAATGCCCCGCTTGACCAACGCCGCAAAGTCGCGGAAACGGCGGGTCGCATGACCGATGCGGCGCACACACGGGCGCAGGCGGCGCTGACTGCCCGCCACGCCCCGCTTGACTTTGACGTGCAATCCGCCGAAGCCGAACTGGATAGGCTGTTGGGCGGACGGGCGTATGTCTGAACAGGAATTCAGCGAAGACGAACTGTCGGTCAGCGAACGCGTCGCGGCCGAGGCATTGATTGTGGATGTGGACGGGTATGAAGGCCCGCTCGACATCCTGCTGACGCTGGCCCGCACGCAGAAAGTCGATTTGCGCAAGATCTCGGTTCTGGCGCTGGCCAAGCAGTATCTGGGCTTTGTCGAAAAAGCACGCAAGCTGCGCATCGAACTGGCTGCCGATTACCTTGTCATGGCCGCCTGGCTGGCGTTTCTGAAATCCCGTTTGTTGCTGCCACCTGATCCCGAAGATGAAGGACCAAC
>JAEPNQ010000042.1 GCA_017643305.1 Marinibacterium sp.
CAATCAGATCGGGCTGCTCAACGGCGAGCGATCTCAACGATCTGCGCCTCGCGATCGGGCGCCAGTCGGCGGCTTTTCAGAACGCGAAAGGCTCTGGCGGCAACTACAGCAAGAGGATGAAGCTGATTGTGCGTTCGCCGGAGGCGGCCGCCATGACGATGGATCAGCTGGAAGCGATCTTTACCGGCCGCAATGGCGAATCGGTCTGGACGGAAACGCCGACGTCGGACGAGGAAGAGCTCCGGAAGCGTGTCGCTAGCGCGCGACGCAAGGCGAGACGAGCGTCCACAGAAGGAAAGACACCTCCGGAAGGACAGGAAGACGTCAAGCGGGCGAGTAGCTCATCGGAACGCTTTGTCCGGGATCCCAACGTGATCGCGTTGGTGCTGGAACAGGCCGCGGGATCTTGCGAGGCCTGCGGTAACAAGGCTCCGTTCCAGCGCGACGATGGTGAACCATATCTGGAGGTACACCACGTTCGCCCTCTCGCAGAGGGTGGGCCGGACACCGTCGACAATGCTGTTGCGTGTTGCCCGAACTGCCATCGGCACCTGCATCATGGCTCAGGGCGGGAAACGCTCAGGAGGTCTATTCTAGAGCGCCTGGACAGGCTGAAAGACTGGCCGTTGAGGCCCGTCACCTGAGGCAAACGGAATGAGGGAGCGACAGAGCCGCTCCCTCGGCGAGGATCTCAGCCTTGCGCGGCTTCTTTCTGCCGGGCCGTCCGGACGACGTAGCGGCCGGGCTTGGCAGGGATCATCTCGAGGTCGAGGTTGAAGCCATTGCCGTCGCGATGCGTCCATGCAGCGCCGATGCGGTTCCAGCGGGCATTCTCGCCGTCGCCGGTCACATGGAAGAGGATGTGCGTGGGACGGTTGGCTTTGGTGTTGGTGCTCTTCTGGGTCATGGTATCTCTCCTTGTCTTGCAGCCGCGCCCATCGCGGCCTTGATGGAGACACTCATTCAGGAAGCGCACAGGCGGCTTCTCAGGGGTCACACGGTCGGCGTGCCGATTGGTGCGGGCAGCCCCTAGTTATCGGAGCGCTCCAGGCTCTTTGCCCACTAGCGCACGCAATGACGGACTCAGCAGCGGGGGTTTTCCACATGCAAGTCGCAGAGCTTGTTGATAATTTTATTTTCAATAAGGTAATTTTTGCGCAATATTATTACGAACGTGTCTGCTGCGGATAAACCTTGTCCGGGAATCATTTATCGTTGCGGGCAGGATGGCAGAACATATCGGAGTAAGTCCGGGCAATGACCCAGTCGCTTAAGGCGCCTAGAGCGTCGGAGAGGTACTCCAGATGGTGGAGCAGGCTAAGAACCAAGGACGGTGCCGCCTCAGCGGTTGCAAACTGGATGCTGCCATGGTGTGGCTTTCCGAGCGTCACTCCTAGGCGCTTCCAAGCACTTCCTGCGATGCCGGGTATGTTGGCGGGTGGCTAAAATCGCTTTAAGATTTTCCCTTTAAAACCAGTACTTTGCGGGGAAAGGTGGCAGCCCGTAGGGGAATCGAACCCCTCTTTCCAGGTTGAAAACCTGGCGTCCTAACCGATAGACGAACGGGCCATGGCCTTGCGTGAGGTGCCTTTTAGGCAAGCGCGCCAGCCGGTGCAAGTGGAAAAATTGCGTCTTTCGGTGCTTTCTTTGCGGGCCGTCCTTACGGGGATTTCAGCGGGCCTCCGCGGCGTCTTCCAGCCTCAATTGCGGGGTTTGGCGGCCGCGCCAGGTGTTGATATCCAGCCGACCGGCAAGGTGAAATCGTGCGCCGCCGGGGTCCGACAGGCGCGGGCCCAGCGGCGAATCGAAGGCGCCAAAGGCGATGGCGTCGAGCCGGCCACGCATGCCGTCCGACAGGCTGAGCTTGAGGTGGCTTTCACCAACGCGCCGGGCGTGGGTGATTTCCATATCCGGCAGGGCAAAGCGCGGGGCAGGGGCGCCTGCGCCAAAGGGACCGGCCTGTTCGACGGCTTCGATCAGTTCCACGGTGACTGCGCCGGGCATCAGCACGCCGTCCACATGCAATTCGCGCGGCCCGCCCGCGCCTGCGCCCTGCCGCGCAAGCAGGTCGCCCAACCGGGCCATGGCATCGTCCAACTGGTCGCGTGCCACGGTCAGGCCCGCAGCCATGCGGTGCCCGCCGCCCTTCAGCAGAAGGCCCTCCACCGCCAGGCGCTGGATTGATGCGCCCAGATCCACGCCACTGATGGATCGGCCCGAGCCTTTGCCTTCTTCCCCGTCCAACCCGATGACAACAGCGGGGCGGCCCGTTGCTTCCTTCAGGCGCGAGGCGACAATGCCCACCACGCCGGGATGCCAGCCTTCACCTGCAGCCCAGACCAGCGGGCCGTCCAGCCCGCGCGTTTCGGCCTGCGCCATCGCGGCAGCGCGCACGGCTTCCTCGATCTCGCGGCGTTCAGTGTTCAACTGGTCCAGCCGTTCGGCCATCGCTGCGGCTTCGGGCAGGCTGTCGGTTGCCAGCAGACGTGCGCCCAGATCGGCCTTGCCGATGCGACCGCCCGCATTCACCCGTGGGCCCAGCAGGAAGCCCAAATGGTACGCTGCAGGCGCCGTGTCGAGGCGGGCGACATCCGCCAGCGCCACCAGCCCGGGGCGGTCGCGGAACCCCATTACCTTAAGCCCCTGCCGCACCAGTGCACGGTTGGCGGCCACCAGCGGGGCCACATCGGCCACGGTGGCCAGTGCCACCAGATCAAGCATCGCCATCAGGTCGGGGCTGTCGCGCCCGGCCTCGCGCATCTGACGCCGCGCTTCGACCAGCAGCAGGAACACGACACCGGCGGCGCAGAGATATCCCAGGCTGCCGTCCTCGTCCTGCCGATTCGGGTTCACCACGGCCAGCGCCGGGGGCAGGGTTTTGCCGCCCAGGTGATGGTCCAGCACCACCACATCCGCGCCTTGCGCGGCGGCAATCGGATCGTGGCTGAGCGTGCCACAATCGACGCAGATGATAAGGTCATGCTGGTCCGCCAGCCCCTGCATGGCGGGCACGTTGGGCCCGTAGCCTTCGTCGATCCGGTCGGGCACATAGAGGGTGGCGCTACAGCCCAACTGCCGGAGCCACGTAAGCAGCAACGCGGCGGAGCTGCCGCCATCGACGTCGTAATCGGCAAACACCGCGATCCTTTCGCGCGCGGCAACGGCGGCCACTAGCCGGGCTGCGGCGGGCTCCATATCCTTCAGGCTACGGGGATCGGGCAGTAGGTCGCGCAGCTGCGGGGTCAGAAAGGCACGCGCATCTCCGGCCTCTATGCCCCGCGCGGCCAGCACGGCGCAAACGGCGGCGGGCAGTCCGGTGCGCTGGACCAGATTTTCGGCATCCCGCTCCCGCTCCATCCCCGGTCCGGCCCAGCGGCGTCCGGTCAGGGACTGTTCGACACCCAGGAAGGCGGGGGGCAAGGGGGGGCTCATGTCACTCGGTATCCGTCGCAGCGTGGTCTTGTTGTCCTACTGTAGGTCGCCGGTTTTGTCAGGCCCCCCGGCTGTTGAGGATTTCAGCCTTGACCTTTCGACTGGCGGAATCCCTGGGCTGGCCATATCGGAACCGGAGGTCCCGTGAAGCCCATTGTTCCAATTGCCGCAGTCCTTTGCCTTGCGGCTGTAATCGGCGCATCATCGGCAGTGTTCGGCCCTGCGGCGGAAGAAACACATACCGCTGTTTCGCCTGAGGGCGATGCCCTGGTCGGAGTCGTGTTGCCCAACACCCTTTCAATTAGAAGTCAATCGTGGGGTGCGGGCGCACCATTGGCAGTTCGGCGACATGCCGCCTGTCTCGGGTCTGACACGCATGGATGTGACCTCCATCACGACATTTATTCGTGAAATCCAGCGCGCGAATGTTATCTCATGATGGAATCGGACGGTGCAGTTCCAACCAGGGAAATGTTATGAAAAAAGCACTTACAGCGGCTCTCGCAGGGGCCATGGTTTTGGCCACAGCAGCGCTTGCGCATCAGGGCGTGCAAAATGTGGCTGTGATGGCGCGAATGGATGGGATGTCGGCCATTGGCGCGAACATGAAAACGCTTGGGGCCATGGCCAAGGGACAAATTGCCTTTGACGCGGGCCAGGCCAACGAAGCGGTCGCGGAGGAGGCCGCGCGCATCCCATCCTTATTCGAGGCGCAGGAAACCGATCCCAAATCCGAAGCCCTGCCTGTGATCTGGTCAGAGTTCGATCGCTTCATCGCCATCGCAGACGATCTGGAGGCAGCAGCCACCGCGACAGCGGGTGCGCTGAACGGGCCCGAAGACCTTGGTCCGGCTTTGAAAGCGATCGGTGGCCAGTGCAGCGCCTGCCACAAGGCTTATCGTGAATGACGCGGAGGCTTCGTCTTGGGGAAATACCCACATTTCCCAACGCTACAAATGTCTGGGACAAAACCGAGATTACTTGGTGAATAGTCTTGTTTTGTCAGACGGCAGGCGTGCGATAGGACATGGTCCGGACAGAGCCAGTCTTTGACCGCATCAGCAGGGTGGTGGTCTCCAGCCAACCGGGCTCGCGCCGAATGCCGGGCAGCAGGGTGCCGCCGGTCACGCCGGTCGCCGCAAAGATCACGTCCTGCGTAACCAGCTCGTCCCGACGGTAGGTCCGGTCCAGATCTGTGACGCCTGCCTTGTCTGCGCGGCGGCGTTCGTCGTCGTTGCGGAAAAGCAATCGGCCTTCGAACTGCCCTCCCATGCATTTCAGAGCAGCGGCAGCCAGAACGCCTTCGGGGGCGCCACCGGTGCCCATATACATATCGATCCCAGTCTTTTCCGGCTCGGCGCAATGCATCACACCCGCCACGTCGCCATCTGTGATCAGGCGGATCGATGCGCCGGTAGAACGGACTTCGGCAATCACATCTTCATGTCGGGGGCGCTCCAAGACGCAGACCGTGATGTCTGACGGCGCGCAGCCGCGTTCCGTTGCCAGGGCAGACACGCGCGTAGCGGGCGGCATGTCCAGTGTGACCAGCCCCTCGGGATAGCCCGGCCCAATGGCAATCTTGTCCATATAGACATCCGGCGCGTGCAGCATGGATCCGCGCGGGCCCATGGCGATCACGGTCAGCGCGTTTGGCATGTCCTTGGCGGTCAGCGTGGTGCCTTCCAGCGGGTCCAATGCGATGTCCACGCCGGGGCCGTTTCCAGTGCCTACCTCTTCCCCGATATACAGCATCGGGGCTTCGTCGCGTTCCCCTTCGCCAATCACCACGACGCCTGCGATGTCGAGCAGGTTCAGCTGTTCGCGCATGGCATTGACGGCGGCCTGGTCCGCGGCTTTCTCATCACCGCGTCCGACCCAGTTGGCTGAAGCCAGAGCGGCCTGTTCGGCCACACGGGCCAGGCCCAGAGAAAGCATACGGTCATGAAATTCGAGGGCGGCCATATTGGGCTCCTTTGGCGAAAATTGGTTTGTCATGTCGTAGACGGCGGGAGCAGATCGGGCAACCGGTAACTGCTTGCCAGAACCCGCATGCCGGCGCGTGGCGTATCGCTGCGGATCGGACAGTCAGTCTGCGGAGGTTGGTGCCATGTAGGAGCAAATGATCCCGTTCCTGTCCTTGTCCCCGTTGGCGGGATCCTCGAGCTCAGCTTCCTGCTTTGGTGTGGCTCAGACTTCCTCGATCCGCAGCGCCACCGGAGAGGACGCGACGACTTCGGTGTCTTCCATCGCGGCTAGCGCTTCGGTCAGGGCGTCACTGGTGGTTTTGTGCGTCACGATCAGCACGGGGGCTTCCGGTTCGGAATGGCTGTATTGGCGCATGCGGTTGATGGAAATGCCCGAGGTGCCGAGGATCGTGGCAATCTGCGCCAGCGCGCCGGGGCGATCCTGCAGCCTCATGCGCAGGTAGTAGGGAGCTGGAAGGGACGTGGGGGCAGCAGGCGCTGGCTCCAGGCTGGTTGCAGGTTGGCCAAATGTTGGCAGTCGGAAACCCCGCGCCAGGTCACAGACATCGCCCATTACGGCGCTGGCGGTAGGTCCTTCGCCCGCGCCGGGGCCGCGCAAGACGACCTGTTCCACCGCGTCGCCTTCGATCACCACCATGTTTGTACCGCCTTCGAGCTGCCCCAGGGGTGAGGTTGCAGGCACCAGGCACGGCGTCATGCGCTGTTCCAGCCCGCGGGCTGTGCGTTGCGCGACGCCCAGCAGCTTGATGCAGAAACCCATGTCAGCGGCCTGGCGGATGTCGTCGATCGAAACCTTGTCGATGCCGTCCAGCGTTATGCCGTCGAAATTTGGCTGGGTGCCAAAGGCGATAGCGGCCAGCAGGGCCAGCTTGTGGCCTGCATCAATGCCGCCGATGTCCAGTGTCGGGTCCGCCTCCACATAGCCCAGCCCGTCGGCTTCAGCGAAGGCTTCGTCATAGGTCAGCCCCGCCTTTTCCATGCGCGTCAGGATATAGTTGCAGGTGCCGTTCATCACGCCCATCACGCGGGTGACCTGATTGGCGGCCAGACCTTCGGTCAGCGCCTTGATCACCGGGATACCGGCCGCAACCGCTGCTTCGAACCGGATCACCCGGCCTGCGGCCTCGGCCTTTTCAGCCAGGGCCTGGCCGTGTATCGCCAGCAGTGCCTTGTTGGCTGTGACCACGTCCTTGCCTGCGGCCAACGCGGCCTCGGTCGCTTGTTTGGCGGGGCCTTCGCTGCCGCCCATCACCTCGACAAACACATCGATGTCTTCGTGCACGGCCAGATCCACTGGGTCGTCGCACCAGGCATAGCCGGTCAGGCCCACGCCCCGGTCCTTGCTGCGGTCACGTGCAGACACGGCCGTGATCTCTACGGGCCGTCCGCAGCGGGCTTCCAGCAGCTCCGCATGGGTTTTCACGATCCGTACGACGCCAACGCCGACGGTTCCCAGTCCCGCAATGCCCAGACGCAGTGGCGCGCTCATCCGGTGGTTCCTTCCTTCGATGATGTTGGGACCCTCGTAGCGGCTTCACTTGGGGGGCGCAATGCAGCCGTCAGGGTTGCACGCCATCTGACATGCGTGCCCGCGTATTCGGATCAACGACTGGGCGGTTCAATTCACCCGCCTTGCGCCGCAGCCGGCTGGCGCGCGCGGTCAGTTCATCCTCCAGGTCCTCTGCCGCCTCGCCCGGGGGCAAACCGGCCTGCACGCCGTCCAGTGAAACCAGTTCAGGATAGTCCGACGCATCCACCCAGTCCGGCACAGCACTGCCCAGCTCAGGCACATCAATGCAGCCGGGCAGGCACAGGCAGGCAAGAAAGGTCAGGCGCAGCATGGCACCGGCATGCCCTGTTTTTTTGTGCGCGGCAAGTCCAGGCTTCTATCTGAACGACTGTTCATATAAGCTGTTGTGAATGGCACGTACTGCAGGCTCGCATTCCGACATCACCGGCCCCCGCATCCGCGCAGCGGCACTGCAGTTGTTTGCGCAACGCGGGTTCGCGGCGGTGTCCATGCGCCAGATCGCGGGTGAGGTCGGGGTTCAGGCCGGGGCGCTGTACAATTACACTCCGGACAAGCAATCCCTGCTGTTCGACCTGATGCAGCGACATATGGAAGGGTTGCTGGCCGAGGTTGCTTCGCGGGTCATGGGCGATACACCGACGGACCGTCTGCAGAGTTTCGTGCGGTTCCACATCGGCTATCACATCGATCGCCCCGATGAGGTATTCATCGCCTATATGGAGCTGCGCAGCCTCAGCCCCGAAAACTTCGCCCGGATCGAAACCCAGCGCCGCCGGTACGAAGACGTGCTGGAAGCCATCCTGCAGGACGGTGTGGTGCAAGGGGCGTTTTCCGTACCGGACACCAAGATCGCCACGCTTGGCCTGATCGCGATGCTGAACGGTGTGAACACCTGGTACCGCGCGGGCGGACGGCTGAGCCAGACCGAGGTGGAAGGCATCTACTGGGACATGGCGCGGCAGGCGGTCGGTGCCTGAGGAGGTCACAACTTACTTGACCCGAAGGGATCCGGCAACATCCTAGATATCGAGGCCCGCCCCGGTACGCGCCCCAACGTGGCGCACGGAAAAGGCGCTGAGAGGATGAGGAAGTTCCATGTTTATGAGATTCACTGCGCGCGCCTGTCTGGCGGTGGGGCTGTTTGTTTTACCGCTATCTGCGACTGCGTTCGAGCCGGGCGATCCTGCTAAGCTGGGGTTTGATCCTGCCAAGCTCGCCATGATTCCGGCGATGCTGGATGCTGATGCGGCTTCGGGCAATATCCCGGGCTCTGCAATCATGATCCTGAAGGACGGAAAACTGGCGCTGACCCATACGTCCGGCGTGCGGGGTCCCGGTGGCGCGGCGCAGGAGCTGGATGATATTTTCCGCATCTATTCAATGACCAAGCCGCTGGTTTCCGCCGCCGCGCTGCTTTTAGTCGATCGGGGCAAACTGGACCTCGATGCGCCGGTCAGCGCCTACATCCCCGAATTTGCCGACCAACAGGTGGCCGAGGCGGATGGCCTGGTGCCAGCGGACAGCGAAATGACCGTGCGCGATCTGATGCGTCACACATCGGGCATGACCTATGGCTTCTTTGGCAATGGCCCGGCGCGCACGGCTTACAATCAGCACAACCTGTTTGATGGCTCTAAATCCACGCAGGACATGGCCCGTCTCTTTGCGTCGCTCCCGCTTGAGCATCAACCGGGGACATACTGGGAATACAGCCATTCTATCGATGTGCTGGGCGCGGTAATTGAGGTGGCATCCGGCACGCAACTGGATGCGTTCCTGCAGGCTGAAATCTTTGAGCCGCTGGGGATGGAAGACACGTCCTTCTCTGTGCCGGCAGACAAGGTGAACCGCATCGCGCTGCCTGCCGCGCGGAGGTTGTTCAACCCGGCGGATCAAACCCGGTACTTTCAGGGTGGCGGGGGATTGGTATCCACCGCGCCGGATTACCTGAATTTCGCGGCGATGATCCTGAGTGGCGGGGAATGGAACGGGGAACGTCTTTTGTCTGAGGAATCGTTTGCTTTGATGAGCACGGACCAGCTGGATGGTATGCGTCCGGGCAATTATGACCTGCTCACCGATGCGAACGGCTTCGGGCTGGGCCTGGCCGTGCGGGTGCGGAAGAACGGCCCCATGTTAGGGGAGGTCGGCGACCTTTTCTGGAGCGGCTACGCGGGCACGTATTTCTGGGTTGATCCCGTTAATGATATGGCCGTGGTGTTTATGATACAGAATCCAGCGAAGAGCTTATACTACCGGGCCGCTTTGCGGAAACTGGTGTATGATGCGCTGGATGGGTCGTAAGGGACGGTAAATAACGCAGACTATGCTGAAGACCACTCGCGCGCAAACCGGCCCTTGGGCCGCCGCACACGGTTGGCCCGCCCCCCGGCCCGGCGACTTGGTGGAGACAATCATGCTATTTTTGGCGGCTTAGCGGCTGATCTCAACTGTTGCGCCTTGCAGCCGTTCAGGCCCTGATGAACGTCCCGTTCCGCAGCTCTGCCATGGCCTGCATAAGCTCCTCCCGCGTGTTCATCACGATTGGGCCGTGCCAGGCCACCGGCTCTGCAATCGGCGCGCCGGAGATCAGCAGGAACCGTGCCCCTTCCGGCCCGGCCTGCACGGTGATCTCATCGCCCGTGCCGAACCGCACCAATGTCCGGTCGCCGGACATGTCGCGGATATGCACCTCTTCGCCAGCGATTTCCTTTTCCAGCAGCACACCTGACGGGCGGGAGGCATCCACAAAGGCAGCGTGGCCTTCGAAGATATAGGCAAACGCCCGGCGGTAAGTGTCGATGTGGAACGTCTTTTTCACCCCGGCAGGCAGGGAGATGTCCAGGTATTGTGGATCCGCCGCAATACCATCGACCGGCCCGGTCTTGCCCCAAAATTCGCCCACGATCACGCGTACACGGGTGCCGTCATCGTCGATCACCTCAGGAATCTCCTTGCTTTCCACGTCCTGATAGCACGGCGCGGTCATCTTCTGGGCCGCAGGCAGGTTGCCCCACAGCTGGAAGCCATGCATCTGGCCCTTAGCGTTACCCTTCGGCATTTCTTGGTGCATGATGCCCGATCCGGCGGTCATCCATTGCACGTCGCCTGCGCCCAGCGTGCCGGTGTTGCCCAGGCTGTCACCATGTTCCACCGTGCCCGACAGCACATAGGTGATCGTTTCGATACCCCGGTGCGGGTGCCACGGAAAGCCGCGCAGATAATGTTCCGGAATTTCGTTGCGGAAATCGTCAAACAGCAGGAACGGGTCCAGCTCTGACGGATCCTGAAAGCCGAAAGCGCGGTGCAGATGCACGCCGGCGCCTTCCATCGTGGGTTGGGCCGAGCGGGTTTCGATCGTGGGTCTCAGCGACATGGGTCAGCCTCCAACAAAAGTTGCGTTGCCCTTCAGATAGGCTGTGGGCGCGCCACAACAAAGCGCGCCCGCCCACCGGCCCTGTGCGTATTCGCACGCAAGCCTTGTTTATTTCACCAGATGTGTGCCGGCATCGACCAGGGTGAGTTCCCCGGTGATGTGGCGCGATGCATCGGAGACAAAGAACAGCGCCGCATCGGCAATGTCATCCGGGCCGGAGGCGGCACGCAGCGGCGTCGCGGCTTCGACCATAGCAACCTTCGTGTTATACGTCTCTTCATCCATCTGGTCGCTGAACCAGCGGGTGCCTATAAAGCCGGGACAAACCGCGTTCACCCGGATTTCCGGGCCAAGCGCGCGGGCCAGCGACAGAGTCATCGTGTTCAGCGCACCTTTTGAACAGGCATAGGCCACCGAAGATCCGATCCCCAACAGCCCAGCGATGGAAGAGGTATGGAGAACTGCCGCCGCGCGCCCGGTCTGGGCATAAGACGCCTGCAGCAGAGGTTTGGCAGCCTGCATCATAAGGAACGGGCCAACCACGTTCACCTCGTACACATCCATGAAATCCGCCTTGCTCAGCGCGTTCAGATCGCTGTGGTCATGGGCGTGGCGGGTGATGCCCGCATTGTTGATCAGGATATCAAGCCGCCCATGGGTGGCGGCGGCGTCCGTCAGTTTCTGGCAGCCTTCGGCAGAGGACACATCCGCCTGAACCAATTGCACCTGTGCGCCCTGCCTGCGGCACAAATCGGCGGTTTCTTCGGCTTCGGCTGCTGAGCGGGCATAGTTGATGATCACGTCTGCCCCGCGTTCGGCCAGTTTGGTGGCCATTGACCGGCCTAGACCGGTGCCTGAGCCCGTGATCAACGCTATGCGCCCTTCGAAATCTCTCATACATCCGTCTCCCTTTGAACCGCAGAGTGGATCCTGAATGGTTCGGACGCAACGCCAACCTGCCAGTTCATCCTCAGCCCGGCCAGACCCACGGGGCAGATTGCGCGCGTGTGGCGCGGTAAGCGGTGATCCTTTCAGCCTCGGCGCGGGTCAGGTCGATGTCGTCCCAGCCATTGATCAGCTTGGTGCGCGCAGCGTCCCCGAGGGCAAACTCTGCCTGCACATCGCCCATTACGATCCGCCGGTTTTCCAGGTCGATCTGCGCGGTTCCAGGTGTGGCGGCCGTCAGCGCGGCCACCATGTCTGTTTCCACCTGCGCCGGCAGCAGGCCGTTGTTCACGGCGTTGCCTGCAAAAATGTCGCCAAACCCCGGTGCGATCACTGCTCGGAACCCGGCATCGACCAGCGCGTAAACTGCAGCCTCCCGCGATGATCCGCAGCCAAAATTGCGCCCAGCGATCAGGATGGAGGCATTGGGCCAGCGGTTTACCGGGAAATCGGACCGCAGGTCGCCGGCTTCATCGCGCCGCAGATCATACAGCAGATGCCCGCCATAGCCCTGTGCGCGGGGGATCGACATGAACCGCGCCGGGATCAGCTGGTCGGTGTCCACATTATCCAGCGGCAGGGAAATGGCCTGCCCGTCATGATGCGTCCACCCTGCCATTAGATCCGTCCCTCCAGCATCGGGCGCACGTCTATAAGGTGGCCCGCGACCGCGGCCGCCGCCACCATGGCTGGCGACATCAAATGCGTGCGCGCGCCGGGGCCTTGCCGCCCGCGGAAGTTACGGTTGGTGGAACTGGCGCAACGCTTGCCCGGTCCCACCATTTCCCCGTTCATGCCGACGCAGAGCGAACAGCCCGATTGCACCCAGTCGAGCCCGGCGTTGGTAAAGATCCGGTCCAGCCCTTCCTGTTCCGCCTGCGCCCGGACCAGCGCGGAACCGGGCGAAACCTGCCCCGGCACCTGCGCGCGGCGGCCCGCCAGCACGGCGGCGGCCATGCGCAGGTCTTCGATGCGGGCGTTTGTGCAGGAGCCGATAAAAACCTGATCCACCGGCACGCCCTCAACCGGGCGACCGGGGCTGAGGCCCATGTAATCCAGCGCATCCTTTGCCGCCCCGGCCTTGTAATCGGGCAGGCGGCTGGGGTCGGGCAGGGCGGCGTCGATCGGCAGAGCCTGTTCCGGGCTGGTGCCCCATGTCACCGTCGGCGCAATATCGGCGGCGTCAAACTGTGCCTCCCGGTCGAAGCTCGCGCCGTCATTCGTGTGCAGCGCGCCCCAGGTGTTTACCGCGCGGTCCCAAACTGCATCCTCTGGGGCCATCGGCCGCCCGCGCAGGTACTCCAGAGCCACCGCATCCGGGGCCACCATGCCAAACCGCGCACCGCCTTCGATGGACAGGTTGCAAAGCGTCAGCCGCCCTTCGACGCTGAGACCGCGAATGGTGCTGCCCGCATATTCCACCGCATGGCCGCGTGCGCCATCGGTGCCCAGCCGCGAAATCCAATTTAGCGCGATGTCTTTGGCTGATACTCCCGGGCCAAGCGTGCCCTCTACCGTGATGCGCATGGCGCGCGGTTTCACTTGCCACACCGTTTGGGTCGCCAGCACATGGGCCACCTCTGTTGCGCCGATGCCAAAGGCCAGCGCGCCCAATGCGCCATGGGTCGATGTGTGACTGTCCCCGCAGGTGACCAGTAGACCGGGCAAGGTCAGCCCCTGTTCCGGCCCGATGACATGCACGATCCCCTGCGCCGGGTCCTTAAGGCCAAAGATGCGCAGGCCATGCGTGTCGGCATTTTGTTCCAGCGTCCTGATCATGCGGGCGATATCCGGGTCGGCGATATGGTCCCGGTCGCGCACCGGCGCGTAATGGTCCACCACGGCAAAGGTCAAAGCCGGTTCCGCCACTGGCAGGCCCCTTGCCGCGAGCTTTGCGAAGCCATGGTGCGATCCTTCGTGCACCAGATGCCGGTCCACCCACAAAAGTGACGCGCCATCGGCACGTTTCCTTATCTCGTGAGCAGACCAGAGTTTGTCGAGCAGAGTTTGTGGGGCAGTCATGTCAATTCCGGATGATTGCCCTAACTCTAACCGTATACGCGGGCGCGGCAATATTCTTCGCGTCTGTTCAACCGCGTCCAATCCTGTAATCATGGCAGGACTCCAACTGACGGCCGCACTACCATGCCTTCCAACACCTTTCCGCCTGCGTCCGACCCTGCCGCGCGCGTCCAAACCTATTTGGCCGCAATGGAGGCGCGCGAGATCGAGACTGCGCAAAGCTTCCTCGCCCCTGGCTTTGCCATGGTCTTTCCCGGTACTGCCCCAATGCACAGCCTGCAGGAGCTGATCGACTGGGCCAAACCCCGCTACCGGTTTGTGCGCAAGACCTATGACCGGTTTGACACGATGTCCGGAGCGGATGAGGCGGACGTGGTTTATTGCACCGGCACGTTGTCGGGCGAATGGCCCGATGGCAGCACGTTCGAAGGTATCCGGTTTATTGACCGGTTCGAGCTGTCGGATGGGCAGATTACCCGCCAGGATGTGTGGAACGACATCGCCGAAGTGAAAGCCCAATGACCGAAATTGACCCAATCACGCTGGCCGTGCTGTCTGGCCGCATGGAACAGATCGCCGACGAAATGGACGCCACCCTGTTCCGGGCGGCCTTTAACCCGATCATAGCCGAGGCGCATGATGCCTCCCATGGCATCTACCACGCCCAGACCGGCGACACGCTGGTACAGGGCAAATCTGGCCTGCCGATTTTCGTGGGGGTTATGGCCTTTGCCGTGCAGGCGGTGATCGAAAAGGCCGCTGCGGATGGCGATCTGGAAGACGGCGACATCTATGCCTTCAACGACGCCCATATCGGTGGTACGCATTTGAGCGACATGCGGTTGGTGCAACCCTATTTCCGCGATGGGGAGCTGTTTTGCTATCTCGCCTCGGTTGGTCACTGGCATGACGTGGGCGGCGCGGTGCCGGGCAATTACAACCCTGCGGCCACGGATGTGTTTCAGGAGGCGTTCGTGCTGCCCCCGGTGAAACTGGCCCGCAAGGGCGTGGTTCAGCAGGATATTGTCGACATTATGCTGCGCAACACACGTCTGCCCTTGTCGGCGCAGGGCGACCTGAACGGTCAGCTGGGCGCGCTTGAGCTGGGCGTGAAACGTATGGACGCGTTGCTGGATGAATACGGGACAGATACGATCCGCGCCGCGCTGGGCGCATTGTCGGACCGGGCCGAAACGCTGATGCAGGCGGAACTGTCCGCGCTGCCTGACGGGCGGTGGGAGGCGGAGGATTTCCTCGACAATGACGGCATCTCGCCTGAAGCGCTGCCGATCCGCGTGGCGCTGGAGATTGCAGGCGACCGCATGGTGCTGGATTTTGCGGGCACTGCGCCGCAATGCGCAGGCCCGGTCAACATCGCCCGGCCCACGGCGGTGGCCACGGCCTATGTCGCGATCAAGCATATCTTCGCCGGGTTGCCCGCCAATTCTGGCGTGATGCGGCCGATCGAGGTCCGGATCCCCGACGATTCGCTGCTGAGTGCGGAATTCCCCGCGCCCACCGGAGGGTACACCGAAACCATCCTGCGCATGATCGACGTGATCTTTTCCGCCATGGCCCTGGCCGCACCGGACCGTGTGGTGGCCAACGCCTATGGCACGATCAACGCGCTTTCGATTGCGGGCAAACGCAGCGACGGGCGGCCTTGGGTGATGTTCAGCTTTTATGGTGGCGGGCATGGCGGGTCGATCGAAAGCGACGGGCTGAACCACGGCAATGCGCCGATTTCCACTGCGACGATCCCGCCGATGGAAATTCTGGAGGCCGCATACCCCGTGATGTTCCGCCAATGGGCGCTGCGGCCCGACAGCGGTGGCGCAGGCCGGCATCGCGGCGGGCTGGGCGCGATTTATGAGATCGAGGTGCTGGAAGAAAACGGGGCTGAGGCCTTTCTCTTTGGCGAACGTGGACGGTTTGCGCCCAAGGGCGTGGCCGGGGGTGGGGACGCCGCGGTCAACGTGTTTGGGTTTGAACATGATGAAGGCTGGGGCACGCCACCGATGGTGTCCAAAATGCGCGGGATCAAGCTGCGGCAGGGCCAGGCGGTGCGGCTGGAAACCCCTGGAGGCGGTGGCTATGGCCCGCCAGGAGAGCGGGACGCGGATGCCGTGGGCCTCGACGTCGTGCGCGGGCTGGTGAGCGAGGAACAGGCCGACCGCGACTATCCTGGCTGGCAGGAGGACCAGGGATGAGCGGAGAAATCACTGGCCGCATGGTGGGGGTCGACGTGGGCGGCACCTTCACCGATATTTTCGTGCTGGACGAGGCAACGGGCATCGCCAGCGTGGGCAAGGTTCCGACCACGCGCCCCGACCAGTCAGGCGGCTTTCTGGATGGCATAACCGGGCAGGTCCCGGATCTGAGCCAGATCGCCGTGGTCGTGCATGGCACCACCGCAGGCACAAACGCGCTGCTGGAACGCAAAGGCGCGCGGATCGGGGTGATTACCACGCAAGGTCTGCGCGACGTGCTGGAAATGCGCCGCCGGGACCGGCCCCGTACCTGGGGCCTGTGTGGGGATTTCGAGCCTATCGCCGATCGCCGCGACCGGCTGGAAGTGCCCGAGCGCACGCTGGCCGACGGCACCATCCATACGCCCGTGGACCTCGATGCCGTTCGCGAAGCGGCGGGCGGGTTGATGCAGGACGGATGCGAGGCGGTGGCGATCCTGTTTGCCAACGCCTATGCCAATCCCGAAAACGAAGCCGCTGCCGTGGCTGCCGTGCGCGCGATCTGGCCCAACCCGCATGTGTCGGCCAGCCATGAAATCCTGCCGGAAATCCGCGAATATGAACGGTTTTCCACGACCGCGCTCAACGCCTATCTTCAGCCCGAGGTGTCAGGCTATCTGAACCGGCTGGAAACCGCGCTGGGCGAGGGTGGGTTTGATGGCGAATTCATGATCGTACAATCGAATGGTGGGGTCATGGCGGTCGAAACCGCCAGCGAACGCCCGGTGCGCACGGCGCTGTCTGGTCCTGCCGCCGGGGTGATTGCAGCGGGGTATATTGCACAAACCGCCGGCTTCCCGGATGTGATCACTGGCGATATAGGCGGCACCAGTTTTGATGTGTCGCTGATCGCACAGGGGCAGACGCAACTTAGCCCGCAGACTAGTGTAGATTTCGGGTTAACCATCCGCTCGCCGATGATTGAGATCACCACGATTGGCGCAGGCGGCGGGTCCATCGCGTGGGTCGATAAGGGTGGTTTGTTGCAGATCGGTCCGGAAAGCGCGGGGTCAAACCCCGGGCCTGTGGCCTATGGGTTGGGCAATGATCGCCCGACTGTGACCGATGCCAATGTCGTGCTGGGGCGGATCGACCCGGACAACCCGATCGGTGGTAAACTGTCCCGGCTGGATGTGGAGGCTGCGGCGGCGGCGATTGACACCCATGTTGGCGTGCCGCTGGGCCTCGGCACATATGCGGCGGCAGAAGCGATCTTGCGAGTTGCCAATTCGCGGATGGCCGGGGCGATCCGGCTGGTGTCGATCGAACGGGGGTTTGACCCGAAACGCTTTGCCTTCATGCCGTTTGGCGGGGGAGGCGCGCTGCACACCTGTGCGCTGATGGCAGATGTCGGCCTCGCTCGGTCCATCGTTCCGCGCTATCCCGGCGTGACCTCGGCCATGGGCTGCGTGATTGCAGATATGCGGCAGGATTTCGTGCAGACTGTGAATGCGATGCTCGGCACGCTGGACGTGGATGCGCTAGGCCAATTCATGCAGGACCATCACGACAAGGGCCAAGCGATGCTGGATGCCGCCCGCACGCGTTTTGACGCGCGGGAGGCTGTATTTGAGTTGGACATGGCCTATCTGGGCCAGACGCATACCGTGCCGGTGGCAGTGCCCGTGAATGTGGTGGACGGGCAGGTGAACGCCCCGACCGCTGCGCAGATTGGTGCGGCGTTCGATGACACCTATCGCGCCACCTATGGGCGGCTGTTGCCGGGTGGTGTGCGGCGCATCCTGAACCTGCGGAGCGCCGTCATCGGGCGACGGCCCAAGTTCGACCTCGAAACATTGGCGCCGCAGGGCGATGCGGCCCAGACCCCGCGCCGCCGTCAGGTGCATTTCGGGGAGGACTGGCACGACACGCCGATCTATGACCGGCTGATGCTGCCCGTTGGTGCGCATATTCCCGGTCCTGCAATCCTTGCTCAGCCAGACACAACCATACTGATAGAACCGGGCTTTACGGCGCGGGTGGACCGGTACGGCAACACGATCATAGAAGCGGAGGTGACATGAGTTTTGATCCCGTAAAGACCGCGCTCTTAACCATTGATCTGCAGAACGATTTTCTACATCCCGAAGGTGCTTATGGCCGCGCGGGTCAGAGCGCGGAGGCCATCGCCGCGTTACCGGGCCGTATCCGCCCCGTACGCGATGCGTTGCGGACGGCGGGTGGCACTTACATCTCCGCCCAGTTCACACTGGTCCCTGGTCCGGCCGGAGAGCCTTTGATCGCGCCGCATCTCAAGGTGTTGCGACCGTTCCTGGACAAGGGGGATTTTGCACCCGGTGCCTTTGGGCATGATTTGGTAGATGAGTTGAAGGATGCCGATTACACAATTGAAAAGGTGGCATATTCTGCCTTCTATCAGACGCGATTGGAATATGTGATGCGCGCGGTGGGGATCGAACACCTGATCGTTGGCGGAATTGTCACCAATGGCGGTGTTGCATCGACCCTGCGGGACGCGCATCTGCGCAATATCGAAACCACAATGCTGACCGACGGTTGTGCTGCGTTCCGTCAGGACGTGCATGACGCAACACTTCTGTCGCTGGGCACAGTCACGCACCAGCACAGCTGTGCCGAGGTTCTGGAGCTTTTACAATGAATCTCAAGCGTCTGATATCGCATGATAAAATATTGTTATCCCCAGGCGTCTATGATGCGTTGACCGCCGCCATGGCGGAAACAGCCGGGTTTGAGGCGTTGTATCTGTCCGGGGCGGCCGTTGCCTATACCCGGCTGGGCCGGCCGGACATTGGGCTGACCACTGCGTCGGAAATGGCTGACACCATGGCGCTGATCGCGGACCGGGTGCAGGTGCCGGTGATCATCGACGCCGACACAGGCTTTGGCAATGCGTTGAACGCGCAACGCACGATGCGCAGCTATGAACGCGCGGGTGCGGCAGCCCTGCAAGTGGAAGACCAGACCTATCCCAAACGTTGTGGTCACCTGAAGGACAAGAGCCTGATTTCGGGTACGGAAATGGCGGGCAAGATCCGCGCCATGGCAGATGCGCGCGCATCAGACGACACACTGATCATCGCGCGGACGGATGCTATTGCGGTTGAAGGCTTCACCGCCGCGCTGGACCGCGCGGAGATGTATCTGGAGGCCGGGGCGGATGTTTTGTTTGTCGAAGCCCCGCAAACCCGCGCGCAACAGGAGAAGATCATTGCGCAATTTGCCGGGCGGGTGCCGTTGTTGGCCAACATGGTCGAAGGTGGGGACACACCGGTGACGGATGCCGCAGATTTGGAGCATTTGGGGTTCTCCATCGCCATCTTCCCTGGCGGGATCGTTCGTGCGCTGGCCCGCACGATGCAGGATTATTATGCCAGCCTCGCCACCCATGGCACAACAGAACCATTTCAAAACCGCATGTTCGATTTCGCGGGACTGAATGACCAACTGGGCACGGCGGGTATTCTTGAGCGCGGCAAGGGTTATGATGGCTGACATTAGCACCGCCCCTGAAGTATATGATATTGAGGCGGAAACGCTGATCGTTGGGGCGGGTGCTTGTGGGCTGGTTGCTGCGCTGGCGGCGCTGGAAGCCGGGCAGACCCCTCTGGTAATCGAGGCTGATGCTTTGCCCAGCGGCTCCACCGCGCTGTCGGCGGGGCTGATCCCGGCGGCGGGTACGGCGTTGCAGCGCGAAGCGGGAATTGCGGACTCAGCAGAGCAGTTTGCGGCTGACATCCAGGCCAAGGCAAAGGGCGAAAACGACCCGGCGCTGGTGGGGTTTATGGCGGGTGAAGCGGGCGATACAATCGATTGGTTAACCACTCAGCATGGCCTGCCATTTTCGGTTGTGACCGATTTCGACTATCCCGGTCATTCGGCGCGGCGCATGCACGGACTTCCGTCACGGGCCGGGCGTGAGCTGGTTGATGCGCTGCGGGCGACCTGCGAGGCCAGGGGCATCGACATTATCTGCGGGCTGCGGGCCGAAACGCTTTTTGTGGACGGGTCGCGCGTTGCGGGGCTGGCCGCGCGGGCCGCATCCGGCGCGCTGGAGCGGATTGGGTGCACCAAGCTGGTGTTGGCCTGCAACGGGTTTGGTGGCAACCGCAAGATGGTGGCGCAGCATATGCCGAACATCGAAG
This sequence comes from Marinibacterium sp., assembly GCA_017643305.1. GTDB lineage: Bacteria > Pseudomonadota > Alphaproteobacteria > Rhodobacterales > Rhodobacteraceae > HXMU1420-2. The sequence continues at coordinate 19,668 of JAEPNQ010000042.1, forward strand.
ACGCGCTGTGGTTCGGGCATGATGGCAACCGGGGTGAAGCGGTGGACTGGGGCACGGCGCTCGGCGCGGCCACGGGACATCTGGGGTCCTATCAGGGCCACGGAAATGTTGCCCATCCCCACGGCATACTAATCACCTGGGCGGTGATCACCGAAGGCGGCGTGCAGGTGAACCGCGATGGCGTGCGGTTCTGGGACGAAAGTCAGGGCTATTCTGAAGCGGCGCGCGCTGTGTTGGCCCAGCCGGGGGGCGAGGCGTTCGCAATATTTGATGACCGGATCGCTGGCATTGCCCGTCAGTTTGCGGATTTCCAGGCAGCAGAGGCGCAGGGGGCGGTGCGGCGTGCGGATACGTTGGCTTTGCTGGCTGGGTCGTTCGGATTGCCTGAAGGGGCTTTGGAGGCCACGATTGCAGGCTTGCCGGAGGAGGGGCCGGATGCGTTTGGGCGTGTGTTCCGGGGCCAGAGATTAACCGCGCCTTACTGCGGCGTACGGGTGACCGGCGCATTGTTTCACACCCAGGGCGGTCTGTTAACCAACACGCAGGGGCGGGTGCTGCGCCCGGATGGGACAGGGTTTGATAATCTGTTCGCCGGAGGTGGCGCGGCCTGCGGCGTGTCGGGCACGGGCGACAGCGGGTATCTGAGCGGGAACGGACTGCTGGCTGCTGTTACGCTTGGCCGGGCAGCCGGGCGCGCGGCAGTGGTGGCCTGACAAACGGTCAGACCTTGGCGCCGCTGATCCAGACCTGCGCGATGGCACGGTCGTCGCCCATCATGATGGTGGGAAAGATTGCCTCCCATACATCTTCGGCCCGGTCGGCGCGTTGGGCGATGGCCGGGGTCGAGGCGAGGTCAAGCGCGATCAAGTCGGCCTCCATGCCCGGGGCAATATTGCCAATCTGGTCCTGCAGGCGCAGAGCGGTGGCGGACCCGGAAGTGGCGAGCCAGAGGAGTTGTGCGGGGTGCAGGGCGGTGCCCCGCAGCTGGGCAACTTCATAGGTGGCAGCCATGGTGCGCAGCATCGAAAACGACGATCCGCCGCCCGTATCGGTGGCCAGTCCGATGCGCTGGCCCCGCGCCATCAGCCCGGCCATGTCAAACAGCCCGGAGCCGATGAAGGTGTTGGAGGTGGGGCAATGCACCAGCGCTGCGCCGACCTCGCGCAGCCGGTCCTTTTCGCGCGGTTCGAGGTGAATGGCATGGCCGTAAAGCCCGTTGTGGCCCAGCAGCCCGTGGCGTTCATAGCTGTCGAGGTAATCGCGGGCAGAGGGGTAGAGTGAAAGCACCCATTCAATTTCATCCGTTTGTTCGGAGAGATGGGTTTGCATAAGGCAGTCGGGGTGTTCCGCCCAAAGCGCGCCGAGCGCGTCCATCTGCGCCTCGGTCGAGGTGGGGGAAAACCGGGGGGTTATGGCATAGCCCAGCCGGTCGACACCGTGCCAGCGTTCCAACAGTGCCTTGCTGTCGTCATAGGCAGATTGCGCGGTGTCGCGCAGCCCGTCGGGCGCGTTGCGGTCCATGCAGGTTCTGCCGCCTACCACGCGCAGCGCACGCCGCTGGGCTTCCGCAAAATAGGCATCCACGCTGGCGGGATGGATGGTGCAGAAGCTGCAGGTGGTGGTGGTGCCATGGGCCGTGGTCAGGTCGAAATAGCGCGCGGCGATTTCGGTGGCATAATCGGCATCGCCGAACCGGGTTTCTTCGGGGAACGTGTAGGTGTTCAGCCAGTCGATCAGCCGTTTGCCCCAGCTGGCGATGATGGCGGTCTGGGGATAATGCACGTGGGCATCCACAAAGCCAGCAAGGATCACGCGGGCGCCCTGATCGTCGACCTCGGCACCTGGAAAAGCCGCGCGCAGGTCATCGAATGCTCCAACCTTTACGATGCGGCCACCGGCGATAACCAGGGCGTCGTTGATCCGGGCGGCGTCGGTTGGTGGGCCTGCGAAAGGGCTCTGAGCAAAGCTCAGAACACGGCCCTTGACGATGGTGGCTGACGTCATGTTCGGCATTCCCGGATTGATAAGCTGCGGCGGAGAATAAATGCCGTATCGGTGCAGGTAAATTCGGCCATTGTCATTGTTTTCCGGTAGCAGCTTCAACTAGTTTGCGCGCAATTGCAAAGGAGGCCCCGCGATGTCTGATACCGGATTGGACCAACAAGTGCAGAGCCCCTATGCATTGCCGCTAAAAACAGTAGCGGCGATACAATATGCCGTCGATATTGGGGATGTGGATCAGCTCAAGGAGCTGATGGAGCCGCTTCATCCGGCCGATATTGCCGACCTTCTGGAACAGATCAATGCTTATGACCGGGGCCGGTTGATCCGGCTTTATGGCAAGGAGTTTGACGGGGAAATCCTGTCGGAACTGGAAGAAAGTGTGCGGGAGGATGTGATCACCGTCCTGACGCCGCAGGTTCTGGCCGAGGCGGTACGAGATCTGGACAGCGACGATGTGGTCGATCTGGTCGAGGATCTTGATGAGCCGCAGCAGGAGGCGATCCTAGATGCGCTGGAGGATTCCGACCGGGCTGTGGTGGAACAGTCGCTGGCCTGGCCAGAGGAATCCGCGGGCCGCCTGATGCAGCGCGAAGTGGTTTATGCGCCGGAACATTGGAGTGTGGGGCAGGCCATTGATTACATGCGCGGAGCCGACCACCTACCGGAGCAGTTTTATCACGTAATCCTGGTAGATCCGCGCATGCACCCGATTGCCAATGTCACGCTGGGCCGGGTGATGGGCTCTCACCGAGACGTTATGCTGCGCGATATCAGCGAGGACATGTTTCGGGTGATCCCGGCCGCACAGGACGAAGGCGATGTGGCCTATGCGTTCAACCAGTACCATCTGATCTCTGCCCCTGTCGTGGATGAGGAAGGGCGGCTGGTTGGGGTTATCACCATTGACGACGCGATGGCGGTTCTGGATGACGAGCATGAAGAAGACATCCTGCGATTGGCCGGTGTGGGCGAAGAAAGCGCGCTGTCGGATACGGTGATGGAAACCGCGCGGCAACGTTTGCCGTGGCTTGCAGTCAATCTGGGAACGGCAATCTTGGCGTCTTTGGTGATTGCAGTTTATGACGAAACGATTTCTGCCATGGTGGCGCTGGCTGTCTTGATGCCGATCGTGGCGTCGATGGGTGGGAATGCGGGCACGCAATCCCTGACTGTTGCGGTGCGGTCGCTGGCGACCAGAGACCTGACCGCGGCCAACGTTTGGCGAGTGATCCGACGGGAGGCGTTGGTCGGACTGATGAACGGGCTGGCCTTTGCAGCGGTGATGGGGGTTGTGGCGTTTTTCTGGTTCGGAATTGCTGGGCTGGGCGTGGTTATCGGGGTGGCGATGATCGTGAACCTTGTGGTGGCGGCGCTGGCGGGCACGGTCATCCCGGTGGTGCTGAACCGGGCGGGGGTGGATCCGGCGCTGGCCTCGGGCACGTTTGTGACTACGGTGACTGATGTGGTTGGCTTTTTCGCCTTTCTCGGGTTGGCAGGGATGCTGTTGCTGTGAACGATTTGACAGAGATAAAAACCGCCATGCGCAAGGCGGCCTTTGCGCGGCGCAAGGTGGCGTTTGATCGGCAGGTGCCGGGTGCGGCAGGACGCTTGTCGGAGGTGTTGGCGGGCTATCGCGGCGTGCCATTGGCGGGCTACATGCCGATCCGAACGGAGATTGATCCGCTGCCTGCGATGGCAGAGGCGGCGGCTTATGGCGATGTGGGCGTGCCGGTGATCATGGCTGAAGCCGCGCCTTTGCGGTTCAGCCGGTGGGAGCCGGAATGCGCGATGAAGGACGGGCCTTTTGGCGCACAGATCCCTGCGGTGGAGGCATTTTTTGAGCCTAAGATCCTGATTGTCCCGCTGGTGGCGTTTGACGCGCATGGCGGGCGGCTGGGCTATGGCGGCGGGTTCTACGACCGGACGCTGGAAGGGTTGCGCGCACGAGGCGGGGCCTTGGCCATCGGGTTTGCCTTTGATGCGCAAGAGGCGGAAGACCTTCCGCTAGAACCCACCGATCAACCACTGGACATGATCGTGACGGAGTGCCGGGTGCTGACATTTTCGCGCTAGGCCATCACATCCATTCACCGTTTCGTGACTGGAAATCTGCAAAGACGGTCGCTTAGCGCATTTGCCACAGTTTCAAGAGTAATTTGCGTGGGTTTTTTGCATCATCCACCCCGAAATCCGGAGCGTAGAGGATTCATGCGCTTGCCTGGCGCCCAACTTTATTAGGAGAAACTTCATGATCCGTCGTTCATTCATCGCCCTGACTGCAGCAACCGCTATGGCCGCCGCCGCCCCCGTCTGGGCAGGCAGCGCGTCCAAGGACATAGTCGATACCGCCGTAGGCGCGGGCAGCTTCGGCACCCTGGTGGCCGCTGTTCAGGCTGCTGGCCTGGTGGACACGCTGAAAGGCGATGGCCCGTTCACCGTATTTGCACCGACCGACGAAGCCTTTGCTGCGCTGCCCGAGGGTACCGTTGAAAGCTTGCTGAAGCCGGAAAATAAGGACCAGCTGGTCGCCGTCCTGACCTACCACGTGGTGGCAGACAAGGTGATGAGCACCGATCTGTCCAACGGTATGACTGCTCCAACCGTGCAGGGCAGCGACGTGACCATCATGACCGATGGCGGCGTGACCGTTGACGGCGCCAAAGTGGTAGCGGCCGACGTTGAAGCCACCAACGGCGTGATCCACGTGATCGACACGGTGATCCTGCCCAAAGGCTAACGGTCAGTTTCTCTTGTACCCGGCGACGCCCGCCTCTAGGGGACAAATATGAGATGTTTGTTTCTTGGAGACGTCATGGGGCGCGCCGGGCGCTCTGCCGTGGCCCAGCATTTGCTTGGGCTGCGGGAGGATTGGCGGCTGGACTTCGTCGTCGTTAATGGAGAAAACGCAACAGGCGGAATGGGGCTGAGTGCGGCCCACGCCAAGGGGTTGCTGGATGCAGGCGCAGACTGCCTGACGCTGGGCGACCACGCCTTTGATCAAAAAGACATGTTGCAGTTCATCGAGCAGGAGCCACGGATCCTGCGCCCGCTGAACTTTGCCAATGGCGCGCCGGGGCGCGGCCACCGCGTGTTCGAAGCGCGTGGCGGCCGCAGGATACTGGTGGCGCAGGTGTTGGGCCAGGTGTTCATGAAGCGCCCGTTCGAGAGCCCGTTTTCCCAGCTGGAGCCGATTTTCAAAACCTTCCCACGCGGCGGGCAGGTGCAAGCCAGCATCATTGATGTCCATTGTGAGGCCACGTCGGAAAAGATGGCGACAGGTCATTACTGCGACGGTAAGGTGTCTTTGGTCGTTGGCACGCATACCCATGTGCCCACGGCGGACGCGATGATCCTGCCGGGTGGCACGGCGTATCTGAGCGATGCGGGCATGTGCGGCGATTACCATTCTGTGATCGGCATGGAGAAAGCAGAACCAATGCGCCGTTTCGTGACCGGTATGCCCAAAGGCCGCTTCACCCCGGCACTGGGCGAAGCGACACTGTCGGGCGTTTATATTGAAACCGATGATCGCACCGGCGCTGCGACCCGGATCGAAATGGTGCGCAAGGGCGGGGCTCTGACTGAGGCTGGACCATGAGCCGGGCCGAGGTTCTGCGCTACAGCTTTATTTTGTTCTTGCTGGGGGCAGGCTGGGGCCTGACCCAGCCTTTGGGTAAAATCGCAGTCAGCACAGGGTACGGCCATTTCGGGCTGGTGTTCTGGCAATTGGCCATTGGGCTCGTGTGCATGACGGTGATCGGGGTTATTGCGCGCCGCCCGTTTCCGGTGGGTGCGCGTCAATTGGTCCTTTGCGTGTTTATTGCGTTGATCGGAACCGTCATTCCGAACGCAGCGGCCTATATGGCGCTGGCGCATATTCCTGCGGGTGTGCAATCGGTGCTGATGTCAGTGGTGCCGCTGGTGGCCTTTCCCATTGCCATCGTGCTTGGGCTAGAGGGGTTTAATCCACGCCGCGCGCTGGGACTATTATGCGGTCTGGCCGGTGTTTTGGTGCTGGTCCTGCCACGTGCCAGCCTGCCGGATCCTGCTGCGTTGCCCTGGGTGGCGGTGACGATGATCGCCGTGGTGCTTTATGCGTTCGAAGGCAATTACGTGGCCCGTTGGGGCACGGCGGGGCTGGACGCAGTGCAGGTGCTTTGGGGCGCTTCCGCGCTGGGCACTATCATTGCGCTGCCGCTTGCCCTCGGAACCGGGCAATTCATCCCGCCACACTGGCCGCTGGACCGCCCTGATGTAGCCCTGATCGGGGCGTCAGTGGTGCACGCGCTGGTCTATACCGGCTATGTTTGGTTGGTGGGCCGGGCCGGGTCGGTCTTTGCTGCGCAGGTGGGATATCCGGTGACGGCGACTGGCGTGCTCTGGGCCATGCTGATCCTGTCGGAAACCTATTCGCCCTATTTCTGGGCGGCGGCGGCGCTCATCCTTGGAGGCGTGTTCCTGGTGCAACCACGCCAGCAAGAGACGCTTGCCAGCGCATCTTCAATCGGCGAAACATAGCGGCTGTTTGCCGTGATTTTGGGCGGCCGCACGACCGAATTGAATTTGTGACTTTTGATAGGCCGACACATGATTGATGCGCTGTTGCTCAAGGCTGCAACCGCGGCGCCGGTAACCGGAACCACGACAGAGGCTATCGCCACGATGGTGGTTGTCGTCGCCATGTTCGCGCTGTTCATCCGGGAGATTTATCCGCCTGAGGTGGTAGCGTTGGCGGGCGCATCGGTGCTGCTGGCCATGGGGGTTCTGCCGTATGACCACGCATTGTCGGTGCTGTCGAACCCGGCACCCTGGACGATTGTGGCGATGTTCATCATCATGGGGGCGCTGGTGAGAACCGGCGCGCTGGAATGGTTTACGACATTGGCAGAGTCGCAGGCCGACACACGGCCTGCGATTGCGATCGCGGGATTGATGGTGCTGGTCGTGGTCGCGTCGGCCTTTGTGAACAACACGCCGGTGGTGCTGGTTATGATCCCGGTTTTCACCCAGTTGGCGCGCAAAATCGGTATTTCAGCCAGCAAGGTGCTGATCCCTCTCAGCTACGCGGCTATCCTCGGCGGTACTTGTACGCTGATCGGCACCTCTACCAACTTGCTGGTTGATGGTGTGGCGCGCGCCAGTGGGATGGAGCCGTTCACAATCTTTGAGGTCACCCCGCTGGCTGTGATCCTGGTTGTGTGGGGCGCGATCTACCTGCGGTTCGCGGCGCCTCGGCTGCTGCCGGAACGTGACAGCATGGCCGATCTGCTGAGCGACCGGTCGAAGATGAAGTTTTTTACCGAGGCCGTCATTCCGCCCGAAAGCAATCTGATCGGGCGCGAGGTCCTGGGCGTGCAGCTGTTCAAACGGCCTGGTGTGCGGTTGATCGATGTGATCCGCGGCGACCAGTCCCTGCGCCGTAATCTGCAGGACGTGACGCTGCAGGTGGGCGACCGGGTGGTGCTGCGGACGCAGATGACAGAACTGCTCAGCCTGCAGAGCAACAAGGAACTCAAGCGGGTGGATCAGGTGTCTGCCGTGCAGACTTCTACAGTGGAGGTTCTGATAACCCCCGGATGCCGGATGGTGGGCCGCTCGCTGGGTTCGCTGCGCCTGCGCCGCCGGTATGGTGTGTACGTGCTGGCTGCGCATCGGCGGGACCAGAATATTGGGCGGCAGTTGGATGACCTGGCGGTTAAAGTGGGCGATACGCTGCTGTTGGAAGGCTCGCCTGAGGACGTACAGTGGCTGGCGGCGGATATGGACCTTGTGGACGTCTCCAAGCCCACCGAACGCGCATACCGCCGCAGCCATGCCCCCATTGCGCTGGGGGCTCTGGCAGGGGTTGTCGCGCTGGCCGCCTTTGGCGTTGCACCGATCCTGCTACTGGCGGTGCTGGCCATGGCGATTGTGCTGTTAACCCGCTGTATCGATGCGGATGAGGCGTTTTCCTTTGTCGACGGCCGCTTGCTGGCGCTGATCTTTGCCATGCTTGCGGTGGCCACAGCGCTGGAAACCTCGGGTGCGATCCAGCTGATCGTGGAAAACATCGCGCCGCTGCTGTCTAATCTGTCGCCGTTTCTGTTGGTCTGGGCGGTCTACCTGCTGACCTCGGTCTTGTCGGAAACCATCAACCACGCGGTGGCCGTGGTGATCACGCCCGTGGCGATTGGGCTGGCGACCTCGCTGGGCGTAGATCCCCGACCGCTGGTGGTGGCGGTGATGATCGCGGCAAGCGCGACCTTTGCCACGCCGATCAGCTACCAAACCAACATGATGGTCTACGTGCCGGGCGGCTACCGCTTTACCGATTTCCTGCGCGTGGGCATCCCCTTGAACTTAACGGTAGGCCTTCTGGCCTCGGCATTGATCCCGCTGTTCTGGCCGCTCTGACGAAAGGTCGGAACCGGGGCGCTGCCCCGGACCCCGGGATATTTGACGCAAGAGGAAAACAGGGTTTCATCTTTGCCCAAATACACCCGCCGGAGGCACATCGAGGAGAAACGCCGCAGGCGTTCAGACGAGATATGATGCGCGCCGCAAGGCGCTCAATTTGACAGGGCCTGTTGACAGGGCCTTGCTCAAAGCTGCGGGAAGTAGTCTTCGCACGTCCCTTCGCGATGCACGTCAGCGGTGGAACAGTGTAGCCCGCCGCCAAAGGCATAAGCGTCGCGCAGATCAACTTCGACCACTTCCATCCCCAGCTTGTCCATTTGTTCGGCCTGGTAGACCTCTGATTTCTCCACGCAGACTGTTTTCGGGTCCAGTACCAACACATTCATGCTGAGCCAGACGGAGGAATAACACAGTGCCGGTGGCGCGTTATGGGCGGGCTGGGCCGCATCCACGATTTCCCAGCCGTTTTTCTCGAACAGGCCGCGCTGGTCATCGGGCAGGCGGCGTTGGGGGTTGTTCAGGATCAGCCCGGGTCGAAGCGGCGTGAAGGTGGCGTCGATATGGATTGGGTAGGGATCGCCGGGGAAGTTCACCGTGTGCACCCGGTGGTCGGGGAAGTGCCGGCGGAGCCATTCGATACCTTTGAGGTTCGTGGTGAACCCATGCTGCACCACCAGGTCGCGGCCAAAGCGCAGTACGTCGGCCGCGTCAAAGAGCGGCTCTTCTTCGGTGGTGACAAAGAACTTCTTGGCCGCCCATTCCAGCCGCTTTTCCACGCCGATTTTCTCGGAAAGGTAATCGGGGTGGTAATCCGCGTCCGTCAGGCGGGGTTTGGGTGCGGCTTCGTGGCGGAAATTGGGGTCTTCTTCCCAATAGCGCTGCATCAGTGGGCGATAGTTCAGGTATTCGAACCACCGGCAGCGGTAGGACATGGTCGCTTCGAGGATTTCGCTGCCCACCGTCAGCAGCACGTCGCGCGGCGGCATGCAGCCAAACTGGCTGTCGGTGTGGAAATCGGGTGTTGTGACAGGCAGAGCGTGGTCGATGGGTGTGGGCCGGTCTACACGGACGCCGCGCGCTTCGAGCTGGGCGGCAAAGGCATCCAGTAGCTCATTGGCGCGATCGATTGTTTCCTGCGGACGCTTGCCCCATTGTCCACGCATATCGCTGTCTTCGGGTACTTTGGCATCCAGCGCTGGTTCTTCGGGCGGGATGTGGCAATTATCGGCGCGGCCCACGATGACGTGGCGCAGCGGGTCCCATTCGTTCCAGGAACTGACGACGGTCTTTTGTGCGGAATCTGTCATGGGGCTGAGTTAATCTGGTCGCGCCGCCGCTGCAACCGCTGGGCGCGACATACCGGGTCTCAAAGCGACAGGTTCGCGCGGTTGTCAGGATAGGGCGGTTTCTCTCTGGTCGCACCAGTAGGACGGGAATGCCCATCAGCTTGTCTGCTATCGGCTATGGGAAAATGGCGGGTTATTGTGGGATAAATGGCCAGAATGCAGCGGCGCTGAGCCTGCATGACCAGCTCAAGGCGTTTTGGCCAGGCAGTCGGTTTGGTGCCTTTGTGGCGGCGATTAAGAGGGCTGTCCGGTTCTTGTGCAGCTGGGGTTGAGGGACGCCCCTGGAGACGTGTCGCTGATGTGGCGGGAGGAAGTCCCACAGGATATAAGGGGCAGGGAGAATGAGGGGCGCAAGTCGATGGATAGGCCGTTCGCCGATACGCCGGATCTGAATTGTGCAGGTGCGCCACATGGTGCCGGTGCGCTTCCTGCAAGATCACAAACGGTAACAAGAGAGGCTGGGAGGGTAAGATGACCCGGCATGATGTGCGCGTTGCTTTGATCCTTGCAGGTTTAATTATGGTGTTCGGGCTGTTCATCGGTGTGATGGCCGGCCTGCTGACCCGTGGCGATCCGGTAGACTATGCCGCGCCGGACGGGCCGCATGGCAGCTTTGCCGCGCAAACGGATGCGGTGCCGCAGGCCGGGCAGGGTTTGCCGGGGTGGACGGATCTGTATGTCAACGACTGGCAGGACCTGCTGGATGACGCGGCTGAGGCGCGGGTGCGGAGCAAGCTGGTTGATCTTTATGATTTAACCGGGATCGAGATGACGCTGGTCACGCTGCAGAAAGTGGCCATGTTCGGTACGCATCAGGAGCTGGAGCCGTTTGCCACCGCGTTGTTCAACCATTGGGGCGTGGGCAATGCGGCCCGAAATGATGGGGTGATGATCCTGATCGCGCAGTCTGACCGGCGCATGCGGATCGAGATTGGCGCAGGCTATGCTGTCAGCTGGAATGACCGCATGCAGCGGGTGATTGATGTGGGCTTTCTGCCGTCTTTCCGTGCCGACGACTATCAGGGTGGCATTGAACGCGGCGTGGATGAAACTATCCGAGAGCTGACGGGAGCCTATCCGGGGGAAAACGAAATCGGCCTCGTGCGCCGGGGCTGGTCCTGGATCTGGCGGCAGTTGCAGCGGTTGGGGGAATGGGTGGTCGCGCTGGCCGTAGTGCCGGTGGCGGCGATTGCTCTGTTCCTGCGGCGCTGGTTGCGCAACCGGCCGCGCCTGTGCCGGTCTTGTGGCACCCTTATGTTGCGTGCCGGGGAAGAGGCGGATGACGAACATCTGGATGGTGGGCAGCGGTTGGAGGAGTTTCTGAAGTCAGTGGATTACGATGTCTGGTATTGCCCCGATTGCGGGGACATGCAGATCAACCGTTACAATAACTGGTTCAGCTCTTACGGGGCCTGTCGGGAGTGCGGGTACAAGACGCTGGAGAGCCATTCCACCGTGCTGACCGAGGCCACCAAGACCAGCACAGGGCTGAAACGGGTGGATTATGACTGCCGCCATTGCGGGGCGGAATATTCTGAGACCCGGACCATACCGAAGGTGAGCAGTTCCTCCTCCGGTTCCGGGCAGTCGTCCTTCGGGGGCGGCAGTTCGTCGGGCGGTGGCGCGAGCGGGAGCTGGTAGTCAGGCGATGTCCTTGGATCGCCCTGCGTTGCGGCCCGAGAAGATACACCCGCCGAGAAAGGTGCCTTCGAGTGCATTATAGCCGTGGTAGCCACCACCGCCGAAGCCAGCGACTTCACCGGCTGCGAAAAGGCCGGGCAGGGGTTGAGCATCGGCCCCCAGCATCTGGCCGTCGAGATTGGTGTGAAGGCCACCCAGCGTTTTGCGCGTGAGGATGTTGAGCCGCACAGCGATCAGCGGGCCATTGGCGGGGTCGAGGAAACGGTGCGGTTTGACCGCGCGCATCAGCCGGTCGCCGCGATAGTTGCGGGCGGCGTGGATGGCGGCAAGCTGGGCGTCCTTTGTGAATTGGTTGTCGGTCTGGGCGTCGCGGGCGGCGATCTGGGCGTGCAGGCTGTCGTAGTCCAGCAGGTCATCCCCGGTCAGTTTGTTCATGCCTGCGACCAGCGTGGGCAGGTCTTTGGCGACCACGAAATCTTCGCCTTTTTCCTTGAACGCTTCAACCGGGGCGGGGGCGCCTTTAGACATCAGGCGGCCGCGCAGCACATCGCTCCATTTGCGGGAGGTGATGTCGGGGTTTTGTTCGGAGCCGGAGAGGGCGAATTCCTTTTCAATGATTTTCTGGGTTAGGATGAACCAGCTGTATTCATAACCGGTGTCCATTATCGCTTTGAGCGTGGACAGGGTATCGAAGCCCGGCAGGGCGGGCGGGGCAAATCGGTTGCCTTTGGCGTCAAACCACATGGATGACGGCCCTGGCAGGATGCGGATGCCGTGTTTGGGCCAGATCGGATCCCAGTTGGAGACGCCTTCGGTATAGTGCCACATGCGGTCGCCGTTGATGACATGGCCGCCTGCGGTTTCGGAAATGGCGATCATGCGGCCATCTACGTGGGCCGGGACGCCCGCGACCATTTTTTGTGGCGGCTCGCCTAACCGGTCGCGCGGCCAGGCTTTGCGCACGAGGTCGAAATTGCCGCCGATCCCGCCGGAGGAGATGAGGATGGAAGGCGCGTGGACCTCAAAGCTCCCGGTCGCGTTCCGGTTGGTTTTCTGGCCACGTTCTGCAGCGTCGGGGGCCAGCAGGCTGCCCGCCACGCCCTTCGCCACGCCATTTTCAGTGAGGATTTCGTCTACTTGATGGCGGAAGCGCAGGTCGACCAGGCCGCTCTTGGCGTGTTCACGAACGCGGGCTTCGAACGGGGCCATGGTGCCCGGGCCGGTGCCCCAGGTCAGGTGGAACCGAGGGACGGAATTGCCGTGCCCGTTGGCATAAGACCCCCCGCGTTCGGCCCAGCCGACGATGGGAAACCAGCGCATGCCCATGGCATGCAGCCAGGGGCGCATTTCGCCAGCGGCGAAATCCACATAAGCTTCGGCCACTTTGCGCGGCCAGTGGTCTTCGGGCCGGTCGAACTGGGCGCTGCCCATCCAGTCTTGCAGGGCGAGGTCCCGGTTGTCGCGGATGCCCATGCGGCGTTGTTCCGGCGTGTCGATCATAAGGAGGCCGCCGAGGGACCAGAAGGCCTGCCCGCCCAAAAAACTTTCGGGTTCCTGATCCAGCAGGATCACGCGTTTGCCGCGGTCGCCCAGTTCCGCGGCGGCGACTAGGCCTGCAAGCCCGCCGCCCACAATGATGACGTCTGCCTGATCCATGTGATCCTCCCTCTTCTGTCTAAACGATAGGGGCGGGGTGGGTCGGCTGGCAACGGGCGACGCTGCGCCAACCTGTTGCGTATGGGGCGCGCGCGGCGTTTCCGAAGCCTCAGGATCTGGATGCAAAAACCTCTCTCACGAAACGCCGGTCAGACCGAGAGGAGCTACAGGTATGAAATTGGATTTCCTGCGCCGTACACAGACGCAGCCGGCTCCGCAGGCCAAGGCCAGCGCGGCTGGGCCGGTGGTGGCCTGGCACAATGCTGGGCGCGTGGCTTGGACCCCGCGTGACAATGCGTCGCTGACGCGGTCGGGGTTTGCGGGCAACCCGGTTGGGTTTCGTGCGGTAAAGCTGATTGCCGAAGCTGCGGCTGCCTTGCCTGTTGTGCTGCAGGATGCCGAGCGTCGGTATGCGCACCACCCGGTGCTCGCGCTGCTGGCGCGGCCTAATGCGGGGCAGGGCCGAAACGCATTTCTGGAGGCGCTGTTTGGGCAGGTGTTGCTTTCGGGCAGGTGCTGCGTGCGTTGGTGGAGCGATAACGGCCAGCCCTCCAGCCGTGCGGCGCGATACGCGCGTATCCAAAACGCGGGCCTGCCGCCTTAACCGCTGGCACAGCTCACGCATTGGGTCGCCGCCAGATCCAGCTCCAACCGTTTAAGCGGAATGTCCTCCCCGCAGCTCTCGCAATAGCCGTATTCGTCTTCGTCGAGCCGGATCAGCGCCTGTCGCAGACGCATGGCCTCTCCATCACGGCGTTTTTGTTGTGCAACTGCCATGGCTTGCATCTGCAACGCATCCATCCGGCTCAGCCTCCCGACTGATTGCTGGTCCAGCTCAACCACCGATTGCCCGCCACGCCCCAGCGCGTTTTCGTCTTTGATCTGGGTCAGCCGGGCTTCGATCAGCCCGCGAAACCGGGTGGCGTTCGATCCATTCATTTTCGTGATCTGCCCTATCAGACCTTTGCGTTTGGATTTTTGCAGCCTAGATGGGTAGTCTAGGCGTAGCAAAGGAGTTTTGCCATGGCCCAGACGCAGACCAATATCGCCGCTGTTGACCCGATCTGGGATCGGATCACAGAGGAAGCGCATCAAGCGGTGCGGGATGAG
>JAEPNQ010000070.1 GCA_017643305.1 Marinibacterium sp.
ACTTCCTCGACGTGGGCGGTGGCGCCACCAAGGAAAAGGTGACCGAGGCGTTCAAGATCATCACCAGCGATCCGAACGTGAAGGGCATCCTGGTCAACATCTTCGGCGGCATCATGCGCTGTGACGTGATCGCCGAGGGTGTTGTGGCCGCAGTCAAGGAAGTCGGTCTGGAAGTGCCCCTGGTTGTACGCCTGGAAGGCACCAACGTGGATGCGGGCAAGGAGATCATCAACACCTCCGGGCTGAACGTGATCGCCGCTGACAACCTCAGCGATGGCGCGGATAAAATCGTAAAGGCTGTGAAAGGCTGACGCGCTTACCGAGGTCGCACAAGGAACTGGCATGAAAGCCATCGTCCATATCGGCTCCCCAAAAGCCGGGTCCAGTTCGATCCAGGATTTCCTGCATCTGAACGCGGGCCGGCTGGTGGAGCGTGGCGTGCGCTATTGTCGTAACGTGTCGCACCGCGGCAGCCAGTTCGAATACCCGCTAGCCATAATGGCGCGCAGTGGCAAGCTGATCAACGGAGAAACTGAACGGGTGCGGTACCAGGCCCGCACAGTGAAAGAGGCATTGGCGGGTAATGAAAAATACCTAAACGAACTGCCCCGTTATGCGGACCGGTACAAGGAACCGGTCGCGATTTTTTCCAGCGAACATATCCTACCCTGGCTGAATTCGGCCCCGCTGGTGAAAGCGTTCGATGACCTGTTCCGCGCAAGTTTCGACGATGTGCAGTATGTGGTCTATTTCCGGTCGCCCGACGATGCTCTGCTGAGCCAGTATTCGGAACGTGTGAAACGCGGCTACAGCCAGCCTCTGGAAGCTTTTGTGCGGCAGCGGTTGAACGGGCTCAACATTCTGAAAACCGCGTCGCGGTGGGCCAATACCGTAGGTGACGACCGCGTACAGGTGCGCCTGTTTGGCCAGGATTTGCTGGAAAACGGCGACGTCATCGACGATTTCTGCAACGCTTGCGGTATTGATGCGACAGAACTGCAAAAACCGCCGCGTGTGAATGGATCGCCGTCTGCGCCTGGAGCGGAATGCTTGCGCATCCTGAACGGCATGGTGCCTGAACTACGCCCGGACGGGTCCAGCAACCCGTTGCGATCAGAATTGCTGGAAGCGGTGCAAGCTCTGTCAGCCGATATGCCCCGCCTGCAGTTAAACGACAAGCAGCGTAAGATGGTCAATGATCTGACCCGTGAACCGCTGGAAGCGTTCCACAAAAGATTTTTCCCGGATAGAGCGCATTTGTTCGCCACTGAACGGCGCACCCACCCGCTGACCAAAGCCGAATTGCGCGAACAGGCGCTTTTGATCACCGCGCGCTTGCTGATCAAGACCCGCATGGGTGAGCTGAAAACGCTCAATATTCTGGAACGTCAGCGCGCGTATCTGATCGACCCTCCCGCTGAAACCACAGACACCGCTGATGCCCCAAAGGCACCGGCCTCCAAATAAGCTTAGAAATAGGGACCGAGTAAATGGCCGTACTCATCGACGAAAACACCAAAGTGATCTGCCAGGGCCTGACCGGCTCGCAGGGCACGTTCCACACTGAACAGGCCGTTGACTATGGCACCAAGATGGTCGGCGGCGTGACCCCCGGCAAAGGCGGTATCAACCACCTAGGTCTGCCAGTGTTCAACTCGGTCCACGAAGCCAAGGCCGTGACCGAGGCCAATGCCACCGTGATCTATGTGCCGCCGCCTTTTGCAGCGGATTCGATCATGGAAGCCATTGACGCTGAAATGGAGCTGATCGTCTGCATCACAGAAGGCATCCCGGTGCTCGACATGATGAAAGTGCAGCGCGCGCTGCAGGACAGCAAATCGCGCCTGATCGGGCCGAACTGCCCCGGTGTCATCACCCCGGACGCCTGCAAGATCGGCATCATGCCGGGACACATCCACAAACGCGGGTCGGTTGGTGTTGTGTCCCGCTCGGGCACGCTGACTTATGAGGCGGTCAAGCAGACATCCGACATCGGTCTGGGCCAGTCTTCGGCCGTTGGCATCGGCGGCGATCCCATCAAGGGCACCGAACATATCGATGTGCTGGACATGTTCCTGAGCGATGATGAAACCCAGTCGATCATCATGATCGGTGAAATCGGTGGCTCCGCCGAAGAAGAAGCCGCACAGTTCCTGAAGGACGAGGCCAAGAAAGGCCGCTCCAAACCCTGCGCCGGGTTCATCGCAGGCCGCACGGCCCCTCCGGGCCGCCGCATGGGCCATGCCGGGGCCATCGTGGCCGGCGGCAAGGGCGGCGCCGAAGACAAGATCGAAGCTATGCGCTCGGCCGGGATCATCGTGGCGGACAGCCCCGCGGGTCTGGGTGAAGCCGTTTTGAAGGCGATCGGGTAAGGTCGGCCGCGATGCTACAGGCAACCGCAAACTGCTTTCGTAAGGCGCTCCGCTTTTCCGGGCGGAGCGACACTTATGAATTCTGGGGGTTCGCGTTTGCCATCTTCATCGCTTTCATCCTTGCTGCGATCTTGAACTATTTGGTGCTCGGTCCGCAGAGCTCCGAATTTGTGAAAGTATCGGTGGAAAACGGCACCAAGGTGAACATCCAGACCGGGACAAAAACAGCGTATGGGGCGGGGCCTTTTTCAGTGGCTGTCGGCCTGATCGTGCTTGTACCGCTGGCTTCTGCAGCCTGGCGGCGGATACAGGATACGGGGCGACCGGGATGGCTGCTGGTGATCCCCGCGGTATTGAGCGCAGTGCCCTTTGGACTGATGCAACTGATGCCAGTCCAGGAACTGCAATTGCCGCCGGATGTCTTGGCGGCTGCCCCGCAACTGCCTGATGTCGTAGAGATCCCTGAGCCGAATGTCGGGCTGATCGTCGCCGCTGGCGCGGCCAGCCTCTGTGCCATTGTGCTGACCCTGTTTTGGTTTACACGCGGTTCAGACGGACCCAACAAATTTGGCGAACCCGTCGCCGAGGAGGCCGCATGACCTTTGGCACCGCAGTCCGGACCTGTTTCCGCAAATATGTCGGATTTTCCGGCCGGGCTGCGCGCGCCGAATACTGGTATTTCGTTCTGTTCGTGCTGATCGCGGGGCTGATTGCCAGCCTGCTCGATTACACGTTGTTTGCCGACAAATATCAGGACGCCAACACCGGCGCCGTTGTGGTGACCGTGTCAAACCAACCCATCAGCGCGCTGGTTACCCTGGTTCTGTTCCTGCCCCATTTCGCCGCCGCCTGGCGGCGGATGCACGACACCGGGCGCAGCAGTTTGTACGTCTTGCTGCCTTCGATCGTGTCGCTGGTGGCGCTGCTGGTTGCAGCCTTTGGGCTGGGGCTGGCGGATATGGCATCCGGCAAGCTGGACAGTTTTCTGACTGGGGCCACGTTGCTCTTGCTGATCCCGCTTTTGATCCTCGGCGTTCTGTCGCCTTTGATCGTTTTCTGGTGGCTGACCCGTCCAAGCCAGTCAGGCCCAAATTCCTACGGTCCCAACCCGCATGAGGTATCCCCATGACCGAACATACCCCAAACGACCAGTTCCATGCATCTTCCTTCATGCAAGGGCACAATGCGGAATATCTGGAACAGCTGTACGCCCAGTATGCCAATGACCCCAACGCAGTGGATGCCGCATGGGCTGAGTTTTTCCGCCAGATGGGGGATGCCGAACTGGATGTGAAGGCCGAGGCGAAGGGCCCGTCTTGGGCACGCCGGGATTGGCCGCCAGTGCCGGGGGATGATCTCACCGCGGCACTGACCGGGGATTGGCCGGAGCCTGCCACCGAGGCCAAGGAAGCGGGCAACAAGATTGCCGCCAAGGCCGCCGAGAAGGGCGTGCAGGTGTCGGATGAGGCGATCAAGCGGGCGGTGCTGGATTCCATCCGCGCGCTGATGCTGATCCGGGCCTACCGGATCCGGGGCCACCTGGCCGCCGATCTGGACCCGCTGGGCATGCTGGAAGCGGTGCCGCACCCGGAGCTGGACCCCAAGACCTATGGCTTCACCGAAGCCGACATGGACCGCCCGATTTTCATCGACAACGTGCTGGGCCTGCAGGTGGCCTCGATCCGCCAGATACTGGATCTGGTGAAACGCACTTATTGTGGCACCTTTGCGCTGCAATACATGCACATTTCCAACCCCGAAGAAGCCGCCTGGCTGAAGGAGAGGATCGAAGGTCTGGGCAAGGAAATTCAATTTACCCGCGAAGGACGCAAGGCCATTCTTAACAAGATGGTCGAGGCGGAAGGGTTCGAAAAGTTCCTGCACGTCAAATACATGGGCACCAAACGTTTCGGTCTGGACGGCGGCGAAAGCCTGATCCCCGCAATGGAGCAGATCATCAAGCGCGGCGGCGCGCTGGGGGTCAAAGAAATCGTCATCGGCATGCCACACCGGGGCCGTCTTTCGGTGCTTGCCAACGTGATGGGCAAGCCGTATCGCGCCATTTTCAACGAATTCCAGGGCGGTAGCTTCAAGCCCGAGGATGTCGATGGCTCGGGCGATGTGAAATACCACCTCGGTGCATCGTCTGACCGGGAATTTGACGGCAACACCGTACACCTGTCGCTGACGGCTAACCCCAGCCATCTGGAGGCTGTGAACCCCGTCGTGCTCGGCAAGGCCCGTGCCAAGCAGGACCAGTTGAACGATGCCGACCGCACCACAGTTCTGCCCGTGCTGCTGCATGGTGATGCGGCATTTGCCGGTCAAGGTGTTGTGGCAGAATGTTTTGGGCTGTCGGGCCTACGTGGCCACAGGACTGGTGGCACCATCCATATCGTTGTGAACAACCAGATCGGCTTCACCACCGCGCCGCACTTCTCGCGCTCGTCGCCCTACCCCACGGACATCGCGCTGATGGTTGAGGCACCAATTTTCCACGTCAACGGGGATGACCCCGAGGCTGTGGTGCACGCTGCCAAGGTTGCCGTGGAATTCCGCCAGAAGTTCCACAAGGACGCAGTCATCGACATGTTCTGCTATCGCCGCTTCGGTCACAACGAAGGCGATGAGCCCATGTTCACAAACCCTGTCATGTACAAGAAGATCAAGACCCACAAAACCACGCTGTCGGTTTACACCGATCGGCTGGTGCAGGACGGTCTGATCCCTGAGGGTGAGATCGAGGATATGAAGGCCGCCTTTCAGATCCACCTGAACGAAGAATTCGAGGCAGGTAAAGAGTTCCGCCCCAACAAAGCCGACTGGCTGGACGGCCGCTGGTCGCATCTGGACCGGCGCGGGGCGGACTACCAGCGTGGCAAGACTGCGATCAACGAAGAAACCATGGCCGAAATCGGTCGGGCGCTGACCCGCACGCCAACGGGATTCCCAATGCACCGCACGGTGTCCCGTCTGCTGGAAGCCAAATCGCAAATGTTTGAAACCGGCGAAGGGTTTGACTGGGCCACGGGCGAAGCGCTGGCCTACGGGTCCCTGCTGACCGAAGGATACCCAGTGCGACTAGCCGGTCAGGACAGCACGCGCGGCACGTTTTCGCAGCGTCATTCCGGCTTCGTCAATCAGGACACGGAAGAACGTTACTATCCGCTGAACCACATCCGTGAGGGCCAGGAACGGTACGAAGTGATCGATTCCATGCTGTCGGAATATGCGGTTCTAGGTTTTGAATACGGCTATTCACTGGCTGAACCCAACGCGCTGGTCCTGTGGGAAGCGCAGTTTGGCGACTTTGCCAATGGTGCACAGATCATGTTCGACCAGTTCGTCAGCTCGGGTGAAAGCAAATGGCTGCGGATGTCCGGTCTTGTCTGCCTGCTGCCGCACGGGTTTGAAGGCCAAGGACCGGAACATTCCAGCGCCCGCCTGGAACGCTTCCTACAGATGTGCGGTCAGGACAACTGGATCGTTGCCAACTGCACGACTCCGGCTAACTATTTCCATATCCTGCGCCGACAGATCCATCGGGATTTCCGCAAGCCGTTGATCCTGATGACGCCCAAGTCGCTGCTGCGCCACAAGCTGGCCGTGTCACGGGCCGAAGATTTCACCGGCGAAAGCAGCTTCCACCGGGTGCTTTGGGACGATGCCCAGCAAGGGAATTCCGACACCCAGCTGAAGCCCGATGACCAGATCCGCCGCTTGGTGCTGTGTTCGGGCAAGGTCTATTTCGACCTGCTGGAAGAACGCGATGCGCGCGGACTGGACGATGTGTACCTGATGCGGGTGGAGCAATTCTATCCGTTCCCGGCCCTGTCCATGGTGAATGAGCTGGAGCGCTTCAAGCAGGCAGAAATCTTCTGGTGCCAGGAAGAACCCAAGAACCAAGGCGCCTGGAGCTTCATCGAAGCCAACATCGAATGGGTCCTGAACCGCATCGGCGCCAAGCACACCCGCCCGGTCTATGCCGGACGCGCCACATCCGCCTCGCCCGCGACAGGTCTGGCGAGCCAACACAAAGCACAACAAGCGGCGCTCGTCGACGAAGCGCTGACCATCGAAGGATAACACAAGATGACGATCCAAGTGCGCGTGCCCACTCTGGGCGAATCTGTCACCGAGGCTACCGTTGCCACCTGGTTCAAGAAACTAGGCGACACAGTGGCCGCAGACGAAATGCTTTGCGAACTGGAAACCGACAAGGTGACGGTGGAGGTCCTCGCGCCTGCGGCCGGCACGATCATGGAACTGGTGGCCGCCGAGGGCGATACCGTGGGTGTCGATGCGCTTCTGGCCACAATTGAAGACGGCGGGGCCACCGCCGCCGAGGCCCCTGCAGCCGCCAAGCCTGCGTCCGCGCCTGTGGCCTCTGATGCCCCGGCTGCAGCCGTGGATGTCATGGTGCCAACGCTGGGTGAAAGTGTGGCTGAAGCCACTGTCAGCACTTGGTTCAAGCAGGTCGGCGACAGCGTCCAGCAGGACGAAATGCTGTGCGAACTGGAGACCGACAAAGTCTCGGTCGAAGTACCTGCTCCGGCCTCCGGCATGCTGACCGAAATCCTCGCCGCAGAAGGCACAACGGTAGAGGCCTCAGCCAAGCTGGCGGTGATCTCGGGTGCCGCCGAGGCGACCGCCGCGGCTCCAGCCTCTATGGCGCCTGCAGCCCCCACCCCCGCTGCGTCAAACAAGGACGTGGAAAATGCACCCTCTGCCCAGAAGGCCATGGCGGAAGCCGGGATCAGCGCTGATGCCATCACCGGGACGGGGCGCGACGGGCGCATCATGAAAGAAGACGTGCAAAAAGCCACCGCTGTGGCCGCAGCCGCCACTGCGGCCACTCCCACCCCGGTCGCGGCCATTCCACGTGCGCCGGTGCCAGCCGATGATGCGGCGCGGGAAGAACGGGTGAAAATGACACGCCTGCGCCAGACCATTGCCCGCCGCCTGAAGGACGCCCAGAACACCGCTGCGATCCTCACCACCTATAACGAGGTGGACATGACCGCCGTCATGGCGCTACGCAACCAGTACAAGGACGAGTTCGAGAAAAAGCATGGAGTGCGCTTGGGCTTCATGTCCTTCTTCACCAAGGCCTGTTGTCACGCCTTACGCGAAGTGCCTGAGGTGAATGCCGAGATCGATGGCACCGACATCGTCTACAAGAACTTCGTGCATATGGGCATCGCTGCAGGCACCCCGCAGGGCCTGGTAGTGCCAGTGATCCGCGACGCGGATTCCATGTCCTTTGCCGAGATCGAAAAAGCCATCGGCGAAAAAGGCCGCCGCGCCCGCGATGGCAAACTTTCGATGGCCGAAATGCAAGGCGGTACTTTCACAATCTCCAATGGCGGCGTCTACGGCTCGCTTATGTCAGCGCCGATCCTGAACCCGCCACAGTCGGGCATCCTCGGCATGCACAAGATCCAAGACCGGCCGATGGTCATCGGCGGCGAGATAGTGATCCGCCCGATGATGTACCTGGCGCTATCCTATGACCACCGGATCGTCGACGGCAAAGGCGCGGTCACCTTCCTTGTCCGCGTGAAAGAAGCGCTGGAAGATCCGCAGCGGTTGCTGATGGATTTGTAAGCCATTGTTGGGTTAGCACCCGCCTTACGTATATAAAGGCGTAGGGTGGGTGAAACCAATCGCATAGGGTGCCCCATGACCCCTGAACTCACCTCCCTCACGCTCGCCGCGCTACTGCAGGTGCTCCAGCTCTGCCTCTATTCCGTCGCAGGCCAGGCTCAGCTTGGTACAAAAACAGCACTTAAGCCGCGCGACGACACCCCCGTGCTGACCGGCACCCCCGGCCGTATAAAACGCGCATTGGACAACCATTTCGAAGGGCTCCTGCTGTTCGCCATCGCTTGCATCGTCATCACCGTCTCGGACCAGTCCACCCCGTTAACCACCACCTGCGCCTGGATCTACCTCGCCGCCCGTGTGCTTTATATCCCGGCCTATGTCTTCGGCTGGGTCCCATGGCGGTCGCTGATCTGGGCCATGGGCTTTATCACAACCACTGTCATGCTCTTCTCCATACTAATCTGACCCCCCTCTTCCCCTTGCACTAAATATCCCGGGGGTCCGGGGGCTGGCCCCCGGTCCGACCGCCAAACAAAAGGACCACACCCATGGCCAATTACGACGTGATTATCATCGGCTCCGGCCCCGGCGGCTATGTCTGCGCCATCCGCTGCGCGCAGTTGGGCCTGAAAACCGCCTGTGTCGAAGGGCGCGAAACTTTGGGCGGGACCTGCCTGAACGTGGGCTGCATCCCGTCCAAGGCCCTGCTGCATGCCAGCCACATGCTGCATGAGGCGGAACATAACTTTGCGTCCATGGGTCTGAAGGGCAAAGCGCCTTCGGTCGATTGGAAGGCGATGCTGGGCTACAAGGACAACGTGATCGGCCAGAACACCAAGGGCATCGAGTTTTTGTTCAAGAAGAACAAGGTCGACTGGATCAAAGGCTGGGCGTCGATCCCCGCAGCGGGCCAAGTCCAGGTCGGGGCCGAGGTGCACACGGCCAAAAACATCATCATCGCCTCCGGCTCCGAATCCGCGTCCCTCCCCGGGGTTGAGGTGGACGAAAAGGTTGTGGTCACTTCCACGGGCGCGCTGGAGTTGGGCAAGGTGCCAAAGAAGATGGTCGTGATCGGCGCAGGCGTGATCGGGCTGGAACTGGGCAGCGTCTACAGCCGCCTCGGCGCGGAGGTGACTGTGATCGAATATCTTGACGCGATCACACCCGGCATGGATGCCGAAGTGCAGAAAACCATGCAACGCATCCTGAAACGGCAGGGCCTCAAGTTTGTCATGGGCGCGGCAGTGCAGAAGACCGAGGCCACCAAGACCAAGGCCAAAGTTACCTACAAGCTGCGCAAAGATGACAGCGAACATGTGCTCGATGCAGATGTCGTTCTGGTGGCCACGGGCCGCCGCCCCTATACCGACGGGCTAGGGTTGGAGGCGCTGGGGATCGAAACATCACCTAGGGGTCAGATCCAGGTGGGCGACGATTGGCAGACCAACATCCAGGGTGTCTATGCCATTGGTGACTGCATCGACGGACCGATGCTGGCCCACAAGGCCGAAGACGAGGGCATGGCCGCCGCCGAGCAGGTTGCCGGGAAACACGGCCATGTGAATTATGGCGTGATCCCTGGTGTGATCTACACCCATCCCGAGGTTGCCAATGTTGGCAAAACCGAAGACAAGTTGAAGGAAGCGGGACACGCTTACAAGGTCGGCAAGTTTTCCTTCATGGGTAATGGCCGGGCAAAAGCCAATTTTGCGGCCGATGGGTTTGTGAAAATTCTCGCCGACAAGGAAACCGATCGTATTCTGGGCGCGCATATTATCGGGCCGGCAGCAGGCGATCTGATCCATGAGATCTGTGTGGCGATGGAATTCGGTGCTTCGGCCGAAGATCTTGCACTGACTTGCCACGCGCACCCGACTTATTCGGAAGCCATCCGCGAAGCTGCGCTGGCGTGTGGCGACGGGCCAATCCATAGCTGAGCAATTTGCACCCCGCCTCGAAAGGAAGCGGGGTGTATGTGCGTTCAGTTTGACGGGGATTGCGGAAGCATCCACGCGTCCCAATAGACTTTGAGGCGATCTTCAAATGTCGTCGAAGCATGCAGCGCGCAGAACTGCAGTGACATGGACTGAATGGCAAAGCCCTGAACACCTTCGGCAATCAACTCGGGCGAAATGTCAGTCCGGTATGAACCTGCTTTGACCCATTCTTCCACCAGATAAACGTATCTGCCTAATGTGTTGGCGATTGGACCGATCTCGGCAATTGCGGCTGCCCCGGAATACCGAAGGATCAGATCAAACACATAGCGTTCCTGCTTCATGCACAGGTGGTATGGTCGCATGACCGAGATCATGTCCGGGATAGAAACAGGCACCGGGCCTGCTTCTGCCTGATCCAGACTTGAGTCCAGTTCCGCACCGATCAGGATTTCCATCAGCGCATCCTTATCGCGAAAATGCGCGAAGAACGTGCCCTTAGCGACGCCTGCACCAAGAACAACTTCTTCTACTCTCAAACCCTCATAACCACTTGTTTTAACGAGGTCTCTCGCCACGGAAAGCAAACGGGCCCTGGTTTGGAGCGTGCGTTTTTGAACTGCTTTTGCCATGCTCCTAGTTTGCACCATTTTTGACCGCGGTCAAATTCATTATTAACCATGGTCACTTTTCAGAGCAATAAATGACCATGGTCAATTTTGGAGCACAGCATGACGCCAAAGAAGATATTCATCCTGGATGGGCATCCTGCCGCCAGCAGCTTGTCTCGCAGTTTCGCAGAAACTTACGCCAAGTCGGCGCGCGACGCCGGACACGATGTGCGCGTTGCGCATCTGAGCCATCTGGAATTTGACGAAGATTTTGGTCAGGGCAGCTACACCGACTTCAAACCGCTGGAACCTGCGCTGGAAGATGTGTTGTCGAACCTTGAGTGGAGCAATCATCTGGTGCTTGTTTCGCCGATGTAGTGGGGCGGGCTTCCCGCGCGGTTGAAGGGTCTGATCGACCGCACATTTATCCCCGGGCGTACCTTTGACACCCAGAACCTGAACTATGCCGGAATGCCATCGCCGATGCTGACGGGACGAACAGCACGTGTGATCCTCACATCTGATACGCCGGGTTGGTTCATGCGTTTTGCCTACCGGCGTGCGCTGATTTGGCAACTCAAAGGTCAGATACTGGGGTTTGTCGGTTTCAAACCTGCAAAATTCACCTGGTTTTCCGGGGCGAGCCACCCCGAGCCCGGCGTTGTTGAAAAATGGCTGGACAAGGTAAGATCCATCGGCGCGCAAGCGGTTTGAGCTTACGTGTGCCAGGGACCTCTTCTAGAGCAACGGAAGAGGTCTCTGCCTTCACCACATGCTCTTGGCCGCGTGCGCCGGTTAAGCAGTGTCGTAAGGTTGCCCCACTGTTCTCCATCTGTCATTTCCGCAAGGATTTCGCCCGGTGTCGGTAGGTCGGGGTCAGGGATCGGGCGACCTTGCGCATCGCTACCTCGGGCGGGGTACCATAGAGCGCCTCAAGCGCCGCGATATCTTCAACGTACTCCATCTGAATCAAACCCCGCTTCTTTCATCAAAGCGTTGGACCGGTTTTCGATCTGCTCTTCCAGCTGCTCCATGAATTCTTTTTTGCCGATTCCTGCAGGCAGCGGGTCCAGAAACTCCACCACCGCCTTGCCAGGTTTGCGTAGGATGCCCTTGCGCGGCCAGAACAGACCGACATTGCCCGCCACCGGGTAACACACGCTGCCAAGCCCCTGGTACAACACCGCCGTGCCCACCTTGTAGGGCTTATGCGCGCCGGGAATGACACGGGTGCCCTGCGGGTAAATGACCAGCTGGCCGGGTTCTTCGAATTCCTTGGCCACGTCCTTAACCATCTTGGCAATGGTCGCGCCGCGCTTGCCACGGTCCACCGGGATACAGCCCAACCGTTTTGCGTAAAGGCCGATGAACGGCGTCCACAGCAGTTCCTTCTTCATGATGAATTTAGGCTGCGGCAAGGCGTCGAAGATCAGGATGATATCAAAAAACGACTGGTGCTTGGCGGCGATCACCACCTCCCCGGTTGGAATGGTACCGCGCACTTCGCTGTCGATGCCAACCATCCAGCGCGCGCACCAGATCGTGTAGCGGGCATAGATCTTGCAGGCCCGCAGCGCGCCTTTCTTTGTGATCAGCGCGTAGGGAAAAAACAGGATGCCCAAGATCGCCATGAAGACATAGATCTGGATCAGGAAAAGTAAGGAAATGAAGTATCGCCAGGCAAGTTTCATCAGCTGAGCCGCCTTAGAGTTCTGCGGGCCGCTGCGCCGGTTGACAGAAGCGCCATGCCAGCCCCAAGTGGAGGGATCAGGATGGGCCAGATCCAGCTGGCCCCCTGAAAGCCCAATCCCGTCAAAAAGCCACCTTCGTCCGATGCGGAGGGCAGCAGCATCACGCCAAGCAGGCCCAGCGACACGCCAACCGCAGCACCGATAAAGGCCCGAATGGTAAACCGCCGGACAAAGGCCAACGCGATATAGCCGTCACGCGCCCCAACAAGGCGCAGCACTTCGATCACTTGATGGTTTGCAGCCAAAGCAGCTTGTGCAGCCAGCGTAATCATTGCCGCCATGGCTCCCCCGATCAGCAGAATAGAAAGCCAACCCAACCGCCGCAGGCTTTGCGCCGCATCGACCAGCGGTTTGCGCCAGCGGGTGTGGTCATCCAGCGTTGCGCCCGGAACCTCCGCCGCCAGCCGCAGACGCAAGCCCTGAGCGTCGAAAGGGGGATAGCCTTCGACCACCTCGATCAGCCGGGGCATTGGCAGGGTGTCCAGCGGCAGGTCCGCGCCGAACCACGGGGCCAGAAGGGCGGATTGTTCTTCGTCCGTCAGCGCGCGGGCCGAGGCGATGCCCGGGGTCTGCCGCAACACTGTCAGGGCGGCCTCGGTCTGGGCTGCCATCTGGTCGGCCGGGGCAGAAATACGGATCGTCGCGCTGCGTGCCAGCTCCTCCCCCCAACGATGCGCCAACCGGCCCGAGGCCAGCGACAGGGCCAGCGCGAAAACGGTCAGAAACGCCATCGCGCCGGAGGCAAATAGCGTCAGCCGAGCCGTAAAACCGGTGGGGGGCACGACACGGTCGGCCTGGGCATCGCCCATGACAAGCTTCATGATCGCGTTCAAAGATCCGCTCCCGCCAGTTGCACTCGCCGGTTGGATATGCGCAGCACCCGCGCCTGCACCTGACTTTTGGCCGCGCGGATCAGAGCCAGATCATGGGTGGCAATCAAAACGGTCTTGCCCATACGGTTCAACTCAATCAGCAATTGCAGCAACCGCTGGGACATGTCCCAGTCTACGTTGCCGGTGGGCTCATCCGCCAGCACGATATCCGGCGACATGATCACAGCCCGCGCCAATGCCGCACGCTGGCGTTCGCCACCCGACAGCTCCGGCGGGCGGGCATCGGCGCGGTCCGACAGGCCGACCCACGACAGAAGTTCCGACAGGTTGCCGCTTTCTTGAGCAAAATCGCGGCCCGAAACAGTCAGCGGCAGCGCCACGTTGTCAGCGACAGGCAAGTGGTCAAGAAAGCGACAATCTTGATGTACGATTCCCATGCGCCGCCGCATCAGCGCCATCTGGTCGCGATCCAGCGCCCGCATATCGGTTTCAAAGGCTCTGATGCGCCCGGTTGTAGGCTGCAATTCCCCGTAACACAGCTTGAGCACGGTTGTTTTGCCCGCCCCCGAAGGACCAGTTAGGAAATGGAAGGACCCGGGGTTCAGCCGCAGCGATACATCGCTCAGCAGTTCCCCGCCTCCGTAGCTGTAGGCTACCTGTTCCAGTTCGATCAAAGCCGATCCCTCGTCACTGGCCCTGCGGCCCTACATGCGTACCATTGCAAAACCAGCCATACTTTGCCGTATATACGCAATCGGCGAATGGTTTTTCATTGGATCTTTCTTATGAACCGTCAAAAACATATGCTGCACGCAAAAAGCAAGAGCAGTCAGGCACAAGGTATCGGAGAAGCAGGATGCGGCTGACATGCCCAAATTGTGGCGCGCAGTATGAAGTTCCCGATCAGGTCATACCGATCGACGGTCGGGATGTGCAGTGTTCAAACTGCGGGAACACCTGGTTTCAGGACCATCCGTACAATCCGTTACCGGTTGCAGACCCTACTCCCGTGCAGGACGAACTGCATGACGGCTATGCAGAGGGTGAACCAGAAGAATACTGGGAAGAGCCAGCGCCTGCCCCGGAGCCAGCACCTGCACCCGAGCCGGACCCGCATGAGGACTATGACGAAGACCCTGACGGCCATGCCGATCCGGCAGAACGCTCGATCAGTCACGACAATTCGTTCTCTGATGTGCTGCGCGAAGAAGCCGAGCGCGAAGCGCGGCTGCGTGCGGAAGAAAGCAAGCCGGGGCTGGAAACCCAGACGGAATTGGGACTGGAGCCCGGCCCGAACGATGCCCGCCGCCGCGCGGAAGAAGCCCGCGCGCGCATGGCTCGTTTGCGAGGCGAACAGGGTTCCATCCCGAGCGAGCCCGCGCCGGAACCGGGCGTTGAAAGCCGCCGGGGGCTGTTGCCGGATATTGATGAAATCAATTCGACGCTGAAAGGCAGAGAAAACGCCGTGGCCCCAGCCGTGCCCCCCACAGCATCGGGACCAAAGTCAAAACGCCGGTCCGGTGGATTCACGCGCGGCATTGCAATTGCGGTGCTGATCGCGGTCGCGCTAACGTTGGTCTATTCCAACGCGCCCAAGATCTCCGCCGCCCTGCCACAGGCTGACCCGGCGCTGAACGCCTATGTCGCTTTTGTCGACAATGCGCGGATTTGGCTAGATCAAATGATGGCCCGCCTGACGCCGCAGCAATAGGCGTCAGAACCGGTCCAACAGCCGCCGCAGGTAATCCAGCTCAATCCGGGGTCGTTCGCTATCACCGGATCTTCGGCGGATTTCATCCAGCAGTTCGCGCGCCCGGCGATAGGCATCTTCGCCCTGCAGCAGGTTGTCATCGGCGCCGAGAGACCCCTGTGATCCAGTGCTGCGGCCCAGCGGATCACGGTTCTGGGAATTTAGGTCGCTCGCCTGATCGCCCTGGCCGGTCTGCCCCTGGTTTTGCTGTGCCATCGCTTCGCCCAGCGACCGCATACCTTCGCGCAGGGCCTCCATCGCTTCGGATTGCTGATCTATGGCTCCTGCATAATCATCTTGGCGCAGCGCGTCTTCAGCCCCGTCCATCGCACGCCCAGCGCGGTCCAACGCATCCTGCGCTTCTCGGCCCGCTTCGGTCCCGGCGCCGGGCAACTGCCCCTGCTGTTGGCGCAACTGATCGCGCAGCGCCTGTTGGCGGTCGGCCAGCGACCCTTGCCCGGGTTCCCCGGCCTGTTCGCCTTCGCCCTGGCCCTCGCCGGACTGACCTTCGTGGCTTTCCCCGCGCCCTTGGCCGCCATTGCGACCTTCGTTGCCCTGGCTTTCGCCCTGGCGCGCGCCGGGATTGAATTGTTCCTGCAGGTCCCGGAAGGCCTGATCGCTCAGCCCTTGCTGTTCGCGCAAGGTGTCGGCCAACCCTTCCATCGCCTGCTGGCCGTCGTTCTGGCCGCTGCCTTGGCCCTGCGTCACGCGCATGTTTTCCATGAGCTGCTGCAATTCTTCCAGCGCCTGCTGGGCTTCGGCCATGCGACCTTGTTCCATCAGTTCTTGGATGCGGTCCATCATGCGCTGCAGATCGTTCTGGGTCATCTGCATTGCGTCGCCTTGCTGCTGCTGATCTCCATTCTGCTGCGGTGATTGCGGGCCATCCTGCTGGGCCTGACGGCTGAGACGACGCATGTAGTCTTCCGTCGCTTCGCGCAGTTCCTGCATCAGTTCCGCGATTTCCTGATCGCTGGCTCCGTCCTTCATTGCCTGGCTCAACCGCTCCTGCGCACGGCGCAGACGCTCCAGCGCATCGCCCAGGTCGCCTTCTTCCAGCAGCAGCGCCAAGTCCCACAGGGCTTCGGCGATTTCTTCCTGCTGCTGCGGTTTCAACCCATAGGCGGCCATGTTTTCCAGCCGCCGCAGCGTGAAGCGCAGGCGCAAATAGGCGGTTTCAGAACGGAACACATCACCCGGCCGGTGAGAAATGGCGCGCAGCACCTGCGAAACGCGCGTGACATTTTCGCGGGACCACAGCAGATCCCGCCGCTGTTCGATGATGGCTGCGGCCAGCGGGTCAAAGAACCGGCGTGCGGGCAGGTTGGTGGCAAAGGCCTCAGCCACACCTGTTTGCCCTGCAGCGTCCTGCGCAGACAGGGTTATGCGCACTGGCAGATGCGCCCATGGGTGTTTTGAGAAATCTTCGATGAAGGTTTCGGTAAACTCGGTCCGGTCGCCGGAGAAAGGCAATGGCAGGGGGACTGTGATGGTTTCCCGCGGCTCCGGCACCGTGACCAGACCGAACCGGCGGTCAAGCGCGGCGAGGTCCAGTTCGATCACGGCCTCCCCTGCAACGATGCCATAATCGTCCTCCGCCGTGTAAGGCAGATTCATTTCGCCCGCCGCCTGCGCGGTGGCCTGACCGGCGACAGAAATTTCCGGCGCGGTATCCGGCAATAGCGACACCGCCCAGCTTTGCCCGCCGGTTCCGTCGATCCGGATTTCGCCGTCCTGCGCGATGGTGAAGTCCTGTGCCTGTTCGCTGGCCGGGGGGATTTCGCCAATCCGTCCCGACACGGTTTCCGACAGGCTCAGAGCGCCGACAGGGCCGTAGAGCCGCAGGATGATCCGGCTGCCCTGCGGCACTTTGAGGTCAGGCCCGGTCACGTCATTCAAATAGATGGTCGGGCGCCCGGTATAACGCGGCGGTTCGACCCAGCCCTCCCAGCTGGCGATCTCAGTCAGCCCAACCGCGCCGGGCGTCATCTCGGACATGGAATTCAACCGCCAGACCGACCCGAAAAGCAGACCACAGACCAGAGCCAACGCCGCCACATAGCGCAGAGCGTAAGGGTCACGTTCCGACAAGCGCAGGTCCGGCGACACAGGCCGCGCGGTGGCGGCGCGGTTGGCCATACGTGCCTGATGCGCGCGCCAGACAGCGGCCGATGCAGTATCGTCCCGCCCGATGACTTGATCGTCCAGCAACGCCCGGATCGGGCGGCCTTTCAGAGTACCGTCCAGCCGCGACAGGGCTTCATCCCGTGATGGCCAGTACAGCCGCCGCGCGCCCAGCCCCAATGTCACCAGCAGCGCTAATGCGCCGGTGACGACACCGGCCCAGACCACCTCCACTGGCAGCACGTCGTGCAGGCCCAGCATCAGCGCGCCCAGCAGCAACATTACCAATGTGAAAAACGGCCAGAACGCGCGCAGCACTTGTTCGGCGATCATCCCCAGTCGGGTCAGTGCCAGTGGCCCGCGGATCGTGCGCAGGACAGTCTTGGGATCAGATCCGGATCGATCGGCCATCAGCCTCTCCACAACGCTCGGCGGCAGATGCGCCTCAGAGCCACGGGGGAAAAGTATCGCGATTTAGCATTTCGTCAAAGGTCGGGCGTCGGCGGATAACCGCGAATTGATCCCCATTGACCAAAACTTCCGGAATCAGGGCACGCGTGTTGTATTCGCTGGCCATGACCGCGCCGTATGCCCCGGCGCTGCGGAAGGCGATCAGGTCACCGTCAGACACCGGCGGCATGGTCCGGTGTCGCGCAAACGTATCACCGGATTCGCAGACAGGCCCGACAATATCGTAAACCGCGGGCTCTAGACCCGGCGCGGGTTCCACCACAGGGACGATGTCATGATGCGCTTCGTACATGGCCGGGCGGATCAGGTCGTTCATCGCTCCATCGACGATCAAGAAGGTGCGGTCTTCTCCGGATTTCACGTAGATGACGCCAGTCACCATGATCCCCGCATTGCCCGCGATCAGGCGGCCTGGTTCAATTTCAATCTCGCATCCAAGATGGCCAACAGTGCGCTTGATCAACGCACCATAGTCCATCGGCAAAGGGGGCGCTTCGTTTGACCGGGTGTAAGGGATGCCCAGACCGCCGCCCAGATCCAGCCGACGGATGTCATGCCCGTCGGCGCGCAGGGTTTCCGTCAGCTCCGCCACCTTGGTGTAGGCGGCTTCGAACGGAGCCAGTTCGGTCAGCTGGCTCCCGATGTGCACGTCAATGCCGACAACCTCCAACCCCGGCAGGTACGCGGCCAGCCCATAAACCTCCCGCGCGCGTGAGATCGGGATGCCAAACTTGTTTTCAGATTTGCCGGTGGCGATCTTGGCATGCGTCTTGGCGTCGACATCAGGGTTGATGCGGATGGTGATGGGCGCGGTTTTGCCCATTTCGCTGGCCACCGCGCTGAGCATGCGCATTTCCGGTTCCGATTCCACATTGAACTGGCGGATGCCACCGTCCAGCGCGGTGCGCATTTCCTGCGCGGTCTTACCCACACCGGAAAACACGATACGATCACCCGGCACCCCGGCGGCACGGGCGCGGCGATATTCGCCTTCGCTGACCACATCCATGCCGGCCCCAGCCTCTGCCAGAGTTTTCAGGATCGCGAGGTTCGACGCCGCCTTCATCGCGTAGCAGACCAGGTGATCGGTCCCCTCCAGCGCTTCGTCAAACAATGTATAATGGCGCAGCAGCGTGGCGGTGGAATACACGTAGAACGGCGTGCCCACCTGGGCTGCAATGTCCAGCAGTGGGACGTCTTCGGCATGCAGAATGCCGTTACGGTAAAGAAAATGATCCATGGTTCGCGATTAGGGGATTTGCGGGCGCGGATCAATCCGGGATAGGCCACAAGAATAGTCACGCCTCGGCGGGCACCCCGACACAGAACAACACATCACCGCACAGGACGCGACCGCAGGAACAAATACAGAGGCAACCCGCAGCTGACCCCGATGCAGAAGGTGGCGGGGATCGCCACCAGCGCCAGCCAGTTGCGACGCGTGGCGACCTCAGCCACGATGAACACGGTCAGCGCGATGGCGGAAATGGTCAGGTCCCAGACCAGCCCGCGCGCCGCAGCATTGACGTTCCACGCTTTCAACATCGGCCCCAAATCCCAGCCATGTTCACCGAACCATTGCAGGAAAAAATACATCGGGTGGATGGCGCCCCAGATGGCGAGAGCCAAGTAGATCAAACGCAGTACAGACATCGCAAGGCTCCATCGCCAGTTCAGGTGGTCAAGGGCGAAACCCCTAATAAAGCTTTAACATAGAAGCCTCTGTGGTTTGGGCAAAAAATCGGTCCATTTGCGGGAACAAGGTCAGATGCATGACCAGCCCGTTCAGCATTAAAGCCATCGCGCGCGCCGTCGCCATCACATCAGGTTCAGAAACGCATCCAACGACTGTCAAAGCGCAGAGACAGAAATCTTCGGCGTCGGGGGCGCGGGATAAGCGAACACCTCTGCCAGGATCTGATCAAAGTGCCGTCATAGAAGTGCGTCGGTCAGCACATCTTTGCTGTCGAAATAGCGGCAGAGTCAGCCTTTAGCCAAATTCGCCGCCTTGGCCAAATTGATCACATTGGTGGCGTGATGAACCCCAAAACCCAGGCACAGGCCGCGATCGGCGACATCATTGGCAGGCTGGCCAGTGGCAGAATGGTGCTGGGCGCGGACACAGATGCGGCGGTAGGCGCTGCGGAAATATGCCAAACGCACCAATCCATTGTGCTGGAATGTAGTAGCAACGCAGTCAACCGTGGCAGACTGATTGCAAAGATCTCGCTTATCCCCGACGGGTATCGACCGGCTGGTAGACAGGCTGCGGGTCACCCAGAGCAATCAAACTCTTGGTCCCAAATGCGGCATTCGCCGTGGGCTGTTCTGGTTCACCATCAGCGCCGCAAGCGGCCAGCAGCGTAGTTAGCGCCAGCCCGAACGCTGCGCGTTTTATCCCAGCAAGTCTGTCCATCTTGCAATCTGCTCCCTCACACGCTGTGGCGCGGTCCCGCCGTAAGACATGCGGGAGTTTACGGAGTTTTCGACCGTCAGAACAGAAAAGACATCTGCAGTTATGTCTGCATGCACCGATTTCATATAGTCCAGCGTCAGATCCGACAGATCGCAGCCCTTAGTTTCGGCCATGGCAACCAGCTTGCCGGTCACATGATGCGCATCGCGGAACGGCAGGTTCAGCACCCGCACCAGCCAATCGGCCAGATCGGTCGCGGTGGAGAAGCCCGAGCCTGCCGCGCCCGCCAGCGCGTCGCGGTTGCCGGTCATGTCGCGCACCATTCCCTCCATAGCTGCCAGGGCCAGCATCCAGTTATCGGCGGCATCAAAGGCCTGTTCCTTGTCTTCTTGCATGTCCTTGGAATAGGTCAACGGCAAACCCTTCATCACCATCATCAGCGCCGTATTGGCCCCAAAGATTCGCCCGACCTTAGCGCGAATTAATTCCGCTGCATCCGGGTTCTTCTTCTGCGGCATGATGCTGGATCCGGTGGAAAACCGGTCGCTCAGCGTGACAAAGCGAAATTGCGCAGAAGACCAGATCACCAGTTCTTCGGCAAACCGGCTCAGATGCATGGCGCAGATCGATGCTGTCGACAGGAATTCCAGGGCGAAATCCCGATCGCTAACAGCGTCAAGCGAATTGGCCGCCGGCCGATCAAAGCCAAGCGCCTGCGCAGTCATATGCCGGTCGATGGGAAAAGACGTGCCCGCCAGCGCCGCAGCGCCCAGGGGCGATTCGTTCATGCGCGCGCGCGCATCGCGAACACGGCTGAGATCCCTGCCAAACATTTCCACGTAAGCCATCATATGATGGCCCCATGTCACCGGCTGCGCTGTCTGCAGATGGGTAAAACCAGGCATGACCCAGTCGGCCCCGGCCTCCGCCTGGGCCAGCAGCGCACGGATCAGGGCGATTAGCCCAGTTTCGGCAGCATCAAACTGGTCTCGCACCCACAGTCTGAAATCGGTGGCCACCTGATCGTTGCGGGACCGGCCCGTGTGTAGACGCCCCGCCGGTTCACCGATGATTTCTTTCAGCCGCGCCTCCACATTCATATGGATGTCTTCCAGCGCTGTGGAAAACTGGAACGTTCCTGCCTCAATCTCTGACAAGACCGTGAGCAACC
Source organism: Marinibacterium sp. (assembly GCA_017643305.1). Lineage (GTDB taxonomy): Bacteria > Pseudomonadota > Alphaproteobacteria > Rhodobacterales > Rhodobacteraceae > HXMU1420-2. The sequence continues at coordinate 21,044 of JAEPNQ010000070.1, forward strand.
CTTCCCGGATCGCGTCGACATCGTTATCCGTCAAGATGCCTGTCGCAGCCAACATGGCGGCGTGGGCTCTCGACCCGGCAATGTCCTGGGCTGCCATCCGCCGATCGAACCCGATCGAGGCGTTGATTGCCTCCATGATCGCGTCCGGCCCTTCGGCAAATCGGCCGCCCCACATCTGGTTCGAGGATGTGTCTGACATAGTTCACTCCGGAGGTTTGATGCGCTTTTTTCGATTGCTGACCCTTTATCTGGCCCTGATGGCAGGTGCAAACGCCGCTCTGGCCAGCGACACGTCACTGGAGGCACTGCGCGACGGCGATATGAAAAAGCTGGTGTTCCATGGTGAGCCCCAGGCCGTGTCGGAGGCGGAATTCACCCTGGCCGATGGCGCAGGCATGGCCACGCTGGCCGATTACCAGGGCAAATGGGTGTTGCTGAATTTCTGGGCCACATGGTGTGCGCCCTGCCGCAAGGAAATGCCCACCTTGTCAGCCTTGCAGGCGGAGTTCGGCGGGGAGAGCTTTGAGGTGCTGACGCTCGCCACAGGACGCAACAACCCTGCGGGTATACAAAAGTTCTTTGACAAGATTAGGGTTTCGAATCTGCACCGCCACCAGGACCCCAAAAGCGCGGTGGCACGGGACATGGCTGTGCTTGGCCTGCCGATCACGGTGATCATCGACCCCGATGGGCGCGAGATTGCCCGCCTGCGCGGGGATGCGGATTGGCATTCCGACAGCGCGCGGGCGATTGTGGCGGCGATGCTAGCGGGCGGATGAATTGCCATTCGCAGCGTTACGATGACGCC
>JAEPNQ010000073.1 GCA_017643305.1 Marinibacterium sp.
CGCGTACCGTGGTCGACATCCCGGTGATCGGGCTGGGGGAGGCGACCATGCTGTGGTGCTGCCAGATGGGGCAGCGGCTGGGCATTGTCACGATTAACCCGCGGTTTATCCCGTGGTTCCACCACCAGATTGGCAAATACGGGCTGAAGGAACGGGTCACGGGCGTGCATGCAATGACCTTTGAGCCGGGTCAGATCCTGGGAGCCTACGGCGACATGGCGAAGGCCGAGGAAGTCAAGGCGCTGTTCGAGGAACAGGGCAGGCCTTTGGTGGCCGATGGCTGCGATGTGCTGATCCCGGGCGGGGGCATTCCAATGCTGCTGTTTTCGCAGTTTTTCGACCATCAGATCGATGGAGCGCCGGTGGTAAACGGCATCCCGATCGCGGTGAAATCAGCGCAGATGGCGGTGGAGCTGAAAGGACTGACCGGGCAATATGTGAGCCGCGTGTCGGATTACGTAAAAGCGCCCGATCATGTGATCGAGGAGTTTCTGACCCATCCTAAGGGGTTGTAATTGTTCGAGCCGTCGTGCGGCGCTCCTGCTCACGCAGTCGCCCCGCCCGCCGTCCCGTTATGGGGCATTTGCAATCTGTGGCGTCGGACCCTGAGGGCGGAATGAGTATTTGGGCAAAGGTGAAGCGGCAGGTCAGTTTGCGCTTTCGGACCAGAGGCTTTGGTAGACAGCGTCAATACCGTCGGCTTCAGCGCGGGCGCTGAAGCTGGTTTCAGCCAGCATGCGCGCATTTTGGGACATTTCTGCATGGCGCGCGGGATCGGTGAGCAGGCTGTTGGCAGCATCAGCGGCCGCCTGTGGCATGTCCTGCGGGACCACCATGCCGGTGCGCCCCTGCGCTGAGAATTCCGAGTAATGGCCCGCCTCGCTGGCGACAAAAGGAACGCCTGCGGCCATGCCTTCGAGCGGGGCCATGCCGTAGCCTTCGTAGCGCGGCAGTTGCATAACTAGCGACAGGCCTTGCAGCAGGCTGGTCAGGCGGTCGGGGGGCAGTTCGCCGATGAAGCGAATGCGGTGGATCATACCGGCGCGCTGGACCTTGTCCTTGAGAAGAAGGTCGAATTTCTGGTGTTCGCGCGTGGGGCGTCCGACCACCAGCGCGGTGGCTTCGGGCAGGTCCGGCAGCAGGCGCAGCATGGTATCGACAAACAGATCTGTGCCTTTTTCGGGCCGCACGCGCCCGATGGTGGCGATGCCCATGGTGCCGCCATAGCCCATTGCCTGCCACGCGTCGGCGCGGTCAGCGGCGGGTGTGATGCGGTCGGTGTCCACCCCATGGGACACAGTGGCGCGCACATGGGGGACGAAGCCAGCCGCAGCTGCGCTGGTGGCCACTACCGCATCCATGCGCGAGATCATCCAGCGCGGCACCATGGAATGGCGGCGTTGCGCGGCAGAGGTGAAGATCACGCGGATCGGCAGTTTCAGCACATCGCGCGCCCAGATCGCCGCGCGCATTTCGGTGTTGCGGCGGACATGCCAGACGGCAAAGGGGCGGCCCGAGGTGTTGCGGCTCTGGGCGCGCGCCTGGCGCAGGGTTATCGGGTCGGGACAGCCGGGCAGGGGGTAACCCACCAGCCGCAGGTCATATCGGTCCGCCTGTTGCCGGATCACGTTGGCCGCCGTGGCCGAGACACCGGTGAAGTTGCGGTTGAAATTGGTGACGAACAGCTCAGGCATCCGTCAGGTCCAAGGCCGTTTCCAACTGGTCGATGATCTGGTCCAGTGCGCTGCCTTGCCGGTCGGCGAATTGTCGGGCTGACCTGCGTTGGCGGTCCAGCTGGGCAGGGTTGCCGAGCAGATTTAGAACCACGCGGGCCAGATCGGACGCGTCAGCGACTTCGGTTGCGGCGCCCGTACCCAGCAGTGCCTCATAGGTTTCAGCAAAATTGGCGCGGTGTGGGCCGGTCAGGACTGCCGCCCCGGTCTGAGCCGGTTCGAACGGGTTATGGCCGCCGATGGGCAGGAGCGAGCCTGCGACAAATACGATTGGGCAGAGCGTGTAGAACGTGCCGGTTTCGCCCAGAGTATCGGCCAGATAGACCTGTGTGTTGGCGTCGGGCGGGTCGCCGGCGCTACGCCGCGCACTGGTCAGGCCGGCCTCGGCGATCAGGTTTGCTACATCTGTGCCGCGTTCCGGATGGCGCGGGATCAGAACGAGGCAGGCGTCCGGATGCGCGGCGAGGATGGTGCGATGGGCGGCAAGCACGGTGTCTTCCTCGCCCGCATGGGTGGAGCTGGCAACCCAGACGGGCCGGTCCCCCAGCGCCGTTCGCAGCGCGGCAAGCGCATCGGCATCCACCGGCAGAGGCGCGGACATGGCCTTGAGGTTTGTGCCCGTGCGCACCCGCTCACGGGGCGCGCCCATCCGTGCTAGGTTTTCAGCGTTCTGAGAGTTTTGTGCGATCAGCGTATCGAAGCAGTTCATTACGGTCGCTGCCGTCTTCGGCCATTTTTGCCAGCCACGTACGGATTTGTCGGACATGCGCGCGTTGAGCAGGGCCAGCCGCATGCCGCGTGCGCGACCGTCGAGCAAAATGTTGGGCCAAAGCTCGCTTTCCACGAAGATCCCGGCGCGGGGCATCCAGTGGTCATAAAACGCGGCGATGGCGGCGGGGATGTCGAGTGGCGCGAACTGGTGGCGGGTATTGGGGGGCATCCGGCGTGCAATCAGATCGGCGGAGGTGGCGGTGCCTGAGGTCATCAGGAACTGCAACTGCGGATGAAGATCAGAAAGCCGGGTGATCAGGGTGAGCACCGATAGGCTTTCCCCGACACTGGCGGCGTGAAACCAGATCAGGTCACCGTTTGGGCGGGGCAGGGTGGCATGCCCGCGGGTTTCACCGATGCGGTCCTCGGTCACGCCCTGTGCGCGCAGTTTGTCGGCGACTTTGCGGTATGCCAGCGGTGCGGCTGTGCGCACCACGGCCCGGTAAAGACGCAGGAGCCAGGTGGCTGGCCGGGCGTTTGGGCTCATCCGCCGGTGTGGCTCATGTGCCGTGACATCTGACCGTCCAGACGCTGCCGGGAATAGTCGAAATCATGGCCTTTAGGCTTGCGCTCAATAGCGGCGCGTATGGCGTCGCGCAGCGGTTCCTCGGTATCGGGGTTGGCCCGTAGGACATCGCGCAGACTTGCATTGTCTTCCTGCCCTAAACACATGAACAGCTCCCCTGTGCAGGTCATCCGAACGCGGTTGCAGCTTTCGCAGAAATTATGGCTCAGCGGGGTGATGAATCCGATCTTCTGGCCGGTTTCCTCCAGCTGGACATAACGCGCGGGTCCGCCGCTGCGTTCGGCTAGATCGGTAACGGTATAGCCTTGTTCATAGGTCGCCCGCACGTCGTCCAGCGACCAGTATTGGCCCAGCCGGTTTTCATTTCCGATATCGCCCATCGGCATGACCTCGATCCAGGTCAGGTCCATGTCGCGTTCCGCGCACCATTCGGTGATCTTGGGTAGTTCGTCTTCGTTGAAGCCCTTGAGCGCGACCGCGTTAATCTTGATCCGCAGCCCTGCCTTTTGCGCCGCGTCGACGCCACGCAGCACCTGCGGCAGACGGCCCCAGCGGGTGATGGCGGCGAATTTGTCGTCGTTCAGCGTGTCGAGCGATACGTTCACACGTCGCACGCCCGCGGCATAAAGCGCATCGGCAAAACGTTCCAATTGCGAGCCGTTGGTCGTCAGCGTCAGTTCCTGCAGCGCGCCGGTGTCCAGATGCCGTGTCATAGCCTGGAAGAATGTCATAATATCGCGGCGCACCAGTGGTTCCCCTCCGGTGATGCGCAGCTTACGGACCCCCATGCCGATGAAGGTGGAGCACATGCGGTCCAGCTCCTCCAGCGTCAGCAGCTCTTTCTTGGGCAGGAAAGTCATGTCTTCCGACATGCAATAAACGCAGCGGAAATCGCACCGATCGGTGACGGAGACACGCAGATAGGTGATGGCGCGGGCGAACGGGTCGATTAACGGAGCAGTCATAATAGAATACGTAGATGCGCGGGACGCCGCCGTCCAGTGTTGAACGCAATTGATGGGATTGGACAGAGCACCTAGGGTTAAGTCATGCGGTTTGGTTTGCTTCTATGTGTAGGTCTGGTTTTTGGATGTTCGCAGGTCACCGACCTGCGCGACAAGCTCGTGGCGCAGCCTGAAACTCAGCCTCAGTCGACGATTGACAGCGGGGAAGCGCCCTTAGCTGCGCCCCTGTCTGTGGAGCCGTTGCCGGTGGAGGACAGCGAACCGGTCACCAAACCCGAACCGGTGAAAACCGCCGGGCTGGAGGCACGCACTGTGGCTGCATTGGGCGATCCGGCCCGCCTGGGCGCGTGGATGGAAACGCCGCTGGTGACGTCTGAGCGGCCGGGGCAGGTGCATTACGGCGACCAAGGCGTGAACGTGACTTTGATACCGGCGGGTGGCCCGCCTACGGGCGGCAGCAGTCTGTCACTTGAGGCGATGCAGGCGCTGGGCCTGCCGCTGACGGAACTGACCGAGGTGAAGGTTCTGTTTTGAGAGTGCTATTTTGTCTTGAGAAGCTCGGTTGCCAATTTCTTTGATCAGACAGATTGGTTTTCAGGGTCCGTTCCTGATTCACGGCACAGGTATCACCCGCGCGAAACCTGACACCAAACTGCCAGGTAAGTCATCTGGAATTGGCTTGGCACATACAGCCGCCGCCACCTAATCCAGATACTTCCCCGCTTCCTTCCGTGCGAATGCCTTCATCCCAGCCCCGTGTTCGTCCAGAAACACCTGAACCCGATCCGGATCGCGTTTCGACAGGTCGCGCAGCCACCAGGCAACGGCTTTCTGGATGAACCAGTCCCGGTCAGGCACATATCCCGCCGCCCAACCGAGGATGCGTTCGCGCTGGGCCATTTCTTCGGGTTTTGGGTTTCTGTTCTTGCACCAGGGCAGAGTAATGACAAGCGTCGCCCGACGGGTCCACATGTGATTGGACCCGGTCCAGGGCTCCACATCGTCCAGCCGCGCGGGGTCCGCCGCCAGCCGTTTCTGTCCCGCCATGCAGACATGATCGGCCAGCGCCCAACTGTCAAACTCCGGCACCCAGCTCTGGATCAGTGCCCAGGCGCCGCTATCATCGGGGCGGATGCGCGCCTGGGTCAGCAGCTTGGCCGCGGCCAGCCGCGCTTCGTAAATGTTCGTGTCCCACAGCTCCCGAGCCAGTTTCACGCGGCGGGGTACGTCCATCCCCGCGCGCCACTCTTTCGTCAGCGCATCCACTTGCGGGTTGGCTAGCCCGAAATATTCCCTTGGTACCTTGTGATATTCCGCCATGCCCACCGCACGCGCGGGATCTGCGAGCGCGCGCAACTGGTCGAGATATGGCTTATGCATAGGGCTCTCCCGCGTTTGCCAGCCAGTTTGCCTGACACTCGGCTATGTCGCCAGCATGCGTATTTTGAACCGGCTGGAAAAGGCTTGAAAGAAGCTTCCCTCGCGGCGCTAGGCGCGGGTAGGCTTGCCGTCGATCGTGGTGGCGTTCTTTTCTTTCCAATAGGCGCGGATGCCGTCCGCGCCCCGGTCCTCGGTCCATTTGGTCAGCGTATCGCGTTCGGCCGTCAGCTGCATCTTCGGCACGGCATAGCCGCATGAGGACTGTGTCATGTTCACATCCATATCATAGATCTGTCGTGCGCCCGGCATGTCGGGGAAATGCGCCGCCAACGTGTCCCAGCCCGGATCCCCGACATGCACCGTGCGCGCGGTGCCATAAGCCCGGTAGATCAGCGGTTTTAGGCCGAAGGAACACCACATCAGCGTCATACGCGGGCTTTCCAGCAGATGACCGGCGGTTTCATTTCCGCTGCCGGTCAGGTTCAGCCATAAAATCCGGTTCGGTCCCAGCACGCGCAGCGAATCCTGCCCTTTGGGCGAAAGGTTGACCCGCCCGTCCGGCGCAGCGGTGGCGACAAAAAAGATGTGCTGGTCTTCCACAAAGGCGCGGTGTTGGTCTTCGATCTTGTCATAGGACGTGGCCATGGGAACCTCGGGGCTGGAAGGGTTTGAATTTCGCGGTCAGGGGGCGTATCTGCGACACTAGAGCGAGATGGGGGCAGGAACAATGCGCACGGTGATCTTTGATTTGGACGGCACACTGGCAGACACGTCAGGCGACCTGCTGGCCGCTGCCAATGCCTGTTTTCGGCAGATGGGCGAAGATGATCTGTTGGTGCCAGAGCAGGACGCGGCCGTCGCCCTGCGCGGCGGACGCATGATGTTACGCGAAGGGCTGACGCGGCTGGGTCGCCCGGACGAAACCGTGGTCGCCACCTACTATCCGATCTTTCTGGAGATCTACGGCGAAGCGATCGATACGCATACCACGCTCTATGACGGGGCCATGGACGCGGTGGAAGAACTTAAAAGCCGGGGGCTGGGCGTGGGGATCTGCACCAACAAACCCGAAAAGTTGGCCGACCAGCTACTTCGCGCGCTGGGTGTGAGGGATGATTTTGCGGCTCTGGTGGGCGCGGACACGCTGTCAGTGCGAAAACCTGACCCAGAACCTCTGTGGGAAACAGTGCGACGCTGTGGCGGTGACCCCGCGCGCACCGTGCTGATCGGAGATAGCGACACTGACCGCAACACCGCGCGTGCGGCCGGGGTGCCCTCGGTTCTGGTGACCTTTGGGCCAGCAGGTGACGATATGGCCGCGCTGCAGCCCGAGGCATTGTTGCATCGCTATGCCGATCTGCCGGATCTGGTTGATCAACTGACCGGCTGAAACAGCAACTCCGTCAGGCGCGACAATGGCTTAAGTTCCAGTGTTTCCAGGGCTGCTTCGATCCGCGCGGCCCGATCGCGGCCCAGCACCGGATCGGCCAGATCATGGAACTTGGCGCGCAGCTCAGCCTCAGTTGGCGGGGCGGTATGATCCCAACGTGGGGTCATCAGGCCGCTGTCCAACTGTCGACCGTCCCGCATATGTAGCGTTATCCGCGCGTATCGGGTGTGGGGGAAGGCGGCGTTACAGGCGTCGTCCTCAACCATGCGCAGGCCCCGGGACAGGCGCAGAACCTCGGGGTCCTGCAGAGCGGGTCCGTCCAGATCCTTTGGCGCAATTTCGCCTTTCACCAGCGCTGCGGCGCAGGGAAAAGAGGTGGAATATTGCGCCTCTTCCGTTGTGCGGGGTGTGGCAGTGGCCAGGCGGATAGATTCATGAAAGCTGGCCACTTCGATATGGTCGATCATGTCCGAATTCAGGTTATGGGCCCGGCGCAGTTTCAACACGCCCTCTACTGGGGCCTGCGCCCAGCGGCAGACAGGGTAGGGTTTGAAATACTGCTCCAGTATCAACCAGCGGTCGCCCAGGTCGGCCCAATGCTCCGGTGCCTCCTCTACCGTGATCGCCGGTGCGCCGGTGAAGCCCCTTGCCGCCAGTAAAACGGCGGACACGCCAGCCATCGCACCCCATCCAGAGCCGTCCTTGACCATGCTAGGATGATCGATGCAGCGCATCATCTGGCTGCGGGGGCCGTGGTACTCGGCGATCCCCAGCGCATGGCGTGTGTGCTCGGTGGACAGATCCAAAAGCCGCGCGCCCGCCGCCGCCGCTGTTACCGCGCCCCAACTGCCCGACGTGTGGTAGTCGGGCACAGTGGCATGCTGCGCCACGGATGCCCGCGACCCAAACTCATAGCCCATGGCAACAGTGGTGAGAAACGCCACGCCCGAAACCTGTGCAGCATGCCCTAAGGCCAGGGCCGCTGGAACCAGTGGACAGCCGACATGCCCCTTGGCGGGGTTGAACCCATCGTGACCATCGAGCGCATCAATGCTCATCCCCGCCGCTAGCGCGACCCCGGCGGAACTGGCGCTTCGCGCGTCAAACAGGAGCGGGGCGGGGCCACCGAACATCTCCGCCGCATGGTCGCGAATGATCCCGCTCAGTGTCAGGTGATGCGCCCCTGCGGCGATGCCAAACAGATCTAACAGGCACAACCGTGTCTGCGTCTTTACCTGCGGTGGTAAATCAGACCAGTCCAGATCGTGGATAAAATCAATCGGGGACATACGGTGCACCTCTCTTGGCAGGCGCCGGAATTTTGAAAATTCCGGGCTTTTGCTTTCCAAGAAAACCCGCCCCAAGTGCGGGGCGGGTCTTTGCCGCATCAGGCCCGGTCCCCCAAGGTCCTGCTGTTCTGTTTGCGACATGAGGTCCGCCCCCTTGACCGTTCGGGCACTGCGCAGCACATACTGGGCTATGACCGAAATATTCACCGGCAATTTCACCCAGCAGGAACCGATCCCGGACGACGCGATCGAAGCGGCGCTGGCCGTGCTGCACCATGGCCGCCTGCACCGCTACAACACCGCGCCCGGCGAGCTGTCGGAAACCGCGCTTCTGGAACAGGAATTCGCCACTCTGACCGGCGCAGCCTATGCGCTGGCGGTGGCTTCTGGCGGCTATGCGCTGGCCACGGCGCTGAGGGCAGTTGGTGTGGGGCCGGGCGATCGGGTGCTAACCAACGCCTTCACGCTGGCCCCTGTGCCGGGGGCGATTGCCTCGGTCGGGGCGAAACCGGTGTTTGTGGGCGTGACCGAACATCTGACGCTGGACCTTGAGGAACTAGAGCGGCAGGCAGACCAGGCAGACGTGCTGATGCTGAGCCACATGCGCGGGCACATCTGTGACATGGATCGGTTGGCGCAGATCTGCGACGAGCGTGGGCTGACCTTGATCGAGGACTGCGCGCATACCATGGGCGGATCATGGAACGGGATTGCCTCAGGCCGTCATGGTGTAGTGGCCTGTTATTCGACCCAGACATATAAGCATATCAATTCCGGCGAAGGTGGCTTCCTGATCACCGATGATGCCAAGATCGCAGCACGGGCGGTCATGCTGTCAGGCTCTTATATGTTGTTCGAACGCCATCTGGCCGCCCCGCCGCCGGAGGCCTTTGCCGAGCTCAAATACGTGACGCCCAACATCTCTGGCCGCATGGATAACTTGCGGGCAGCCATTCTGCGCCCACAACTGCGCGACCTGCCGAGGCAGATCGAACGGTGGAACGAACGTTATCGGGTTTTGGAAAGCGGGCTGCGCGACACGCCCGGGCTGCGTATTGTCGAACGGCATTCGAAAGAGGTTTATGTCGGTTCGTCCTTCCAGTTCTTGCTGCTCGATTGGGAGGAAGACAAGGTTGTGGACGTGGTGACCCGCTGTGCCGCGCGGGGGGTGGAGTTGAAATGGTTCGGCACGCCCGAGCCGCATGGGTTCACCTCGCGTTATGACAGTTGGCGCTATGCGCCGGGCCAGTCGCTGCCCGACAGTGATAGGATCCTGCGGGGTATACTCGACCTGCGGGTGCCTTTGACATTTTCGCAAGAAGATTGCGCTCTGATCGCCCGGATTGTTCGTGCCGAAGTCGGTGCTGTTTGGCAGGGCGGCTGAACGCGGCGTTTTTCGTGCGCGAAAAATCTGCGAATTGTGACAATTCACTTTAGGGGCGCTGCCCCCAATCGCTGTGGATTTGGCGATCTCCCCGGGGTATTTGGGCAGGGATGAAGAGCGGGAAGCCGCTTGACCGCCTTAAAGTTCCATGCGAAGTATTTGAACAAGCGTTCAATAAACCGGAGGAGCCGTCCATGTTCACCGCTTCCATGCAGTTCGATCTGGGCGAAGACGTCAACGCCCTGCGCGAAATGGTGCATCGATGGTCCCAGGAGCGGGTCAAGCCGATGGCCGCCGAGATTGACCGGTCGAACGCCTTTCCGATGGAACTATGGAAGGAAATGGGCGACCTCGGGCTACTGGGCGTCACGGTGGAAGAAGAATATGGCGGCACAGGCATGTCTTACCTGGCGCACACCATCGCAGTGGAGGAGGTGGCACGGGCCAGTGCCTCAGTCTCACTAAGCTATGGCGCGCATTCGAATCTTTGCGTGAACCAGATCCGGCTGAATGGCACCGAAGACCAGAAGCAGAAATACCTGCCGGGGCTTGTTTCGGGCGAACATGTAGGCGCATTGGCCATGTCCGAGGCCGGGGCCGGGTCCGACGTGGTGAGTATGAAGTTGCGGGCCGAGAAGCGGAACGACCATTACCGGCTGAGCGGCAACAAATACTGGATCACCAATGGCCCGGATGCCGATACGCTGGTGGTCTATGCCAAAACCGACCCTGATGCCGGGCCGCGCGGGATCACTGCGTTCCTGATCGAGAAAAGCTTCAAAGGCTTTTCCACCAGCCCGCACTTCGACAAACTCGGCATGCGGGGGTCCAACACGGCGGAGCTGATTTTCGAAGATTGTGAAGTGCCGTTTGAAAACGTTCTGGGCGAAGAGGGCAAGGGCGTTGCGGTGCTGATGTCCGGTCTTGATTATGAACGGGTTGTGCTGGCCGGGATTGGCACTGGCATCATTGCCGCCTGTCTGGATGAGATCATGCCTTACATGGCCGAGCGCAAGCAGTTTGGTCAGCCGATCGGAAACTTCCAGCTGATGCAGGGCAAGATCGCAGATATGTATACCGCGATGAATTCGGCCCGCGCTTATGTGTACGAGGCCGCTAAGGCGTGCGACAAGGGCACGATCACCCGGCAGGATGCGGCGGCTTGTTGTCTCTATGCCTCCGAAGTGGCAATGACTCAGGCGCATCAGGCCGTGCAGGCCATGGGTGGGGCTGGCTACCTGAACGACAACCCCGTTGGGCGGATTTTCCGCGATGCCAAGCTGATGGAAATCGGCGCTGGTACCAGCGAAATCCGACGCATGTTGATCGGGCGCGAGTTGATGGCAACGATGCAATGAAGCTGTTGGCCACTGCGCTGGCCATAGGCCTTGCGGGGTCTGCCGTAAACGCGGCATATCTGTTTCGCGGGGAGGGTCCAAACACCGCCGTGACCCGCGCGGCGCATAACTGTCTGGACCATGGCAGCACGAAACGGTTGCGGCAATGTAAATACCACATTTCGGACGCTTGCGACGCGACTGGTCCTGGGGCGGCAGAGATATGTTTCCTGCGTGAAGTCGCGTCTTGGGACGACGCCATGCGCAGCAAATACACTAGCGCGCCGGAACGCATGCGGGAGGCGGATGCAACTGAGCGGGACCGGGGCCGACCTGCGCGGTCTGAAACCTTGCTACAGCAGAGCCATATATTGTTTGAAGCCTATCGCGGCATTGCCTGCGATGCGGAAGCCGAACCCTTTGGCCCGGACACTGGGGAAGGTGCGCGGGCTTACGTGATCTGCCTGGTTGACCCAACGGCGCATCGGGTGCTGGAACTGGAAATTTGGGGGCTGATCTGAGGGGCGAGCCATGGTGCGCTATCTGAGCCTTGTTTTAATCCTATCTGCCGGAGTAGCTGCGGCGCAGGATCTGCAATATTCTAACGATTTAACGGCAGCCTGCGTTTATGCGCAGCCGACGCTTGCGGGGCAGAAAACCTGCATCGGGCGATCGGCGCAGGCTTGCATGGACGCCACGTCGATGGGGAACACCACGGTGGGGATGGGCGGGTGCGTGAGCTATGAGCTTGAGTATTGGGACACGCGTCTGAACGCTGCCTATAAAACCCAGTTGGCCAAGGCCAAGGCATGGGATGTGGAAATGCGCGAACTGGGGTCCAGCGCAGAAAGCATGGAGGACGCGCTGCGCAACATGCAGAGGTCCTGGATCCCGTGGCGCGATGCGACCTGTGGTTTTGAACGCGCCCAGTGGGGCGGCGGTACCGGGTGCGGGCCTGCGACCTATGCCTGTCTGGTGCGGTTGACCGGCGAACAGGCGCTATACCTCGAAACATCTCAGGTGGGGGAGTGACAGGCAGCCGGGGATATCGCCCTGCCTGGCAAGGGTTTGACTGGGCGCTGCCCGGTCGGTTGAACATGGCCGAACAGGCGCTGCGCGGTCCCGGGGATCAGGTAGCGATTATTGACCTAGCGGGCGGTGTGCGGCGGGATGTGACCCGCGATGACCTGCGCGGCATGGTGGATGGGCTGGCGCGGTATCTGGCTGGGCGCGTGGCACCGGGCGACCGGGTGGGCGTTTTGTTTTCGCAATCGCCCTGGTGTGCGGCAGCACATCTGGCGATCTGGAAAATCGGCGCGATTTCAGTACCTTTGTTCATGCTCTTCCAGCAGGATGCGCTGGCGTCACGGGTGGAGAATTCCGGCCTGTCGATTGTATTGACCGATGCCGACGGGGCGGCGTTGCTGGGCGATCTGGCCGAACCGGTCATGGCGGCGGAGGTTGGCGTGCGAGGGGATCCGGTGGTGTTTGCGGATACCGGGCCGGAAGATCCGGCGGTGTTGATCTATACTTCTGGTACCACCGGAAAGCCAAAGGGTGCACTGCATGGCCACCGGGTGCTGACCGGGCATCTGCCTGGCGTGTCGGTGAGCCACGATTACCTTGGACAGGACGGTGATTGCCTCTGGACCCCGGCGGACTGGGCGTGGATCGGCGGGTTGTTTGACGTGCTGATGCCGGGGCTCGCGCTTGGCGTGCCGGTTGTGGCGGCGCGGATGGCCAAGTTCAGCACTGAAGGCTGCGCGAACATCATCCGTGAAGGTGCTGTGCGAAATGTGTTTTTCCCACCTACAGCTTTGCGGATGCTGAAGGCGGCGGACCAGAACTTGCGGGGCTTGCGGTCGGTTGCGTCTGGTGGGGAACCGTTGGGGGCGGAGATGCTGGCCTGGGGGCGGCAGGCCTTTGGGTTGGCGATCAACGAGTTTTACGGCCAAACCGAATGCAACATGGTTGTGTCGTCCTGCAGCGTTGCGTTTCCGGTGCGGCCCGGTTGCATTGGTCAGCCGGTACCGGGGCATGAGGTGGCGGTCATCGATGAGGCCGGGCAGCACACGGACGAGGAAGGCGACGTGGCCGTGCAGCGCGGGTCGGCCTCCATGATGCTGGAATATTGGGACAATCCGCAGACCACGGCTGAAAAGTTTCGGGGTGACTGGCTAATCACCGGGGACCGAGGCGTGTGGGATGGTGACTATCTGCGGTTTGTCGGGCGGGAGGATGATGTGATCACCTCTGGCGGGTATCGCATTGGTCCGGCGGAAATTGAAGACTGCCTGCTGACGCATCCGGATGTGGCCACGGTGGGCGTTGTTGGCAAGCCCGATGCGCTGCGGACTGAGATCGTGAAGGCTTATGTGGTGTGTCGTGAAGGGGCGGATGTACGCGCCGAAGATCTTCAGGCATGGGTGAAACAACGGCTTGCAGAATATTCATATCCAAGGGAAATATCATTTCTGGATGCATTGCCTATGACGGTGACAGGCAAGGTTATCCGCAAAGCGCTAAAAGCGCGCGCCGTGGCGGAGTTGGAGGCGTTGCAGTGAAAGGTTTGTACCTGTCCGTTTTGTTCAGTGTCACCGGGTTTGCCGCCACGGCCTCTGACGCGCTGCCGGAGTTTTCCGTCTGCATGGACACGCAGATCGCCTATTACGAACGCGACTTTGGGCCGGCAGCGACCATGCCGCAGCCGCAAGGCTTCCAAAACGGGCCGTTCGATTGGGTGGATTACTGCGGCATGGTCGGGATCATCGCCTGCGATTTTTCCGATGACCCGCTGGCATGCCAGCGCGATCTGCGGGCCAGCCAGGATATGCTGAGCATCGAAATCTTGGGTGGCTTGCCCGATCCGCAGGCCGTCGCAGGACAGGCCGGACAATGGTCCGACGCGCTTTATCCCCAGGTTTGGGCACTGGCGCATGGGTCTTCGGCCGGGGAAGACTGTGCTGGATCAGGCGAAGATGCGATGCAGGTCTGGTGCGAGGCGCGCCAGGCCACCAATCGTCTGAGCCTCGCCATCACCGCCTGGCAGGTCGCCCGCTACCTGAATGCTGCCGATCCGGCGGTGGAAGCCGGATGGGCCGCCGTCCCCCCACCGCTGAGACCGCGCGAACGGCCGGATACGAAGAAATGAACACTGCATACAACGCGCACGCGCATGGCTCCGAAAATGGGCCTGCTGGAAGGGAGACCACCACATGAAGCTGCAATCGCAGACCATTCCGTCCTCGGACGCCTTTAAAACCAACCGCGCGGCACATCTCGATGCCTTGGCACAGATCCGTGAGGCGGCGGAGCAGGCGGCTGAGGGTGGAGGGCAACGCAGTCGGGACCGGCATTTAAGCCGGGGCAAGCTTTTGCCACGCGACCGGGTGGCAGGGCTCTTGGATCCCGGCAGCCCGTTTCTGGAGATCGGCGCGACAGCCGCGCATGGCATGTATGACGGCGCCGCGCCCTGTGCCGGGATGGTGGCCGGGATCGGGCAGGTTCATGGGCAGGAGGTCATGGTGGTGTGCAACGACGCCACTGTGAAGGGCGGTACCTACTATCCCATGACCGTCAAGAAGCACCTGCGCGCGCAGGAGATTGCGCGGGAATGCAAACTGCCGTGTGTCTATCTGGTGGACTCAGGCGGGGCGAACCTGCCCAATCAGGATGAGGTGTTCCCCGACCGAGAGCATTTTGGGCGAATTTTCTACAACCAGGCGAATATGAGCGCCGAAGGCATTCCGCAGATCGCTGTGGTGATGGGGTCCTGTACGGCGGGCGGGGCTTATGTGCCCGCGATGTCGGATGTGACCATCATCGTCAAGGAGCAGGGGACTATTTTCCTCGCCGGACCACCGTTGGTGAAAGCCGCGATTGGCGAGGTGGTAAGCGCCGAGGAGCTGGGCGGAGGCGACGTACACACGCGCCTGTCAGGCGTGGCGGATTACCTGGCCGAAGACGATGCCCACGCGCTGGCCCTGGCGCGGGAGGCGATCCGGGGTTTGAACCGGAGCCGTCCGCAAACCGTGCAATGGCAAAGCCCGGAAGAGCCCGCTTATGACCCGGACGAAATCCTCGGTGTGGTGCCTGCGGACCTGAAGACGCCCTATGACATTCGGGAGGTGATCGCGAGGGTGGTGGATGGCTCGCGCTTTGACGAATTCAAGGCGCGGTTCGGCACCACACTTATTTGTGGATTTGCGCATATCAAAGGCTGCCCCGTGGGGATAATCGCCAACAATGGCGTGCTCTATTCCGAAAGCGCGGCCAAGGCGGCGCATTTTGTGGAACTGTGTTCTCAGCGGTTCATTCCGCTGGTGTTCTTGCAGAACATCACAGGCTTCATGGTGGGCAAGAAATACGAGGCCGAGGGGATAGCCCGGCATGGCGCCAAGATGGTAACCGCTGTGGCGACGACAAAAGTGCCGAAGGTGACGATGCTGGTGGGGGGCTCTTTCGGGGCAGGGAATTATGGCATGTCCGGAAGGGCTTACAGCCCGCGCTTCATGTGGACCTGGCCGAATTCGCGCATTTCGGTCATGGGGGGTGAGCAGGCGGCGGGCGTGCTGGCTACTGTGAAGCGGGACGGCATCGAACGCGCTGGCGGCGCGTGGTCGGCGGAGGAAGAGACGGAGTTCAAGCGTCCGACCTTGGAGATGTTCGAGGAGCAGTCCCACCCGCTCTACGCCTCCGCGCGGCTCTGGGATGACGGCGTGGTGGATCCGCGTGCAACCCGGGACGTGCTGTTCCTGTCGCTGTCGGCGGCTCTGAATGCGCCGTTGGAGGACACGAAGTTTGGCGTGTTCCGGATGTGATTTGATGGACCAGCGCATGCCCCTCATCCGGTCCCTCTCCCCCGAGGAATTTTGGGACGTAAGAAACTGGGGGTCGGGGCATGATTGAGACGCGGTTGACCCGGCGTTTTGGGTTGGAGCATCCGATCTTCTCGGCGCCGATGGCGCGGGCCGGGGGTGGCGCGCTGGCGGCGGCGGTGACCCGGGCCGGGGGGCTAGGTTTGATTGGCGGTGGATATGGTGATGTCGGCTGGATCGAGGACCAGTTTGCAGCGGCCGGGAATGAGGCCGTGGGCTGTGGGCTGATCACGTGGCAGCTGGAGGGGCGGCCGGAGGTTCTGGACGCGGTGCTGGCGCATCAGCCGCGCGCGGTTTTCTTGAGTTTTGGCGATCCACTGCCTTATGCGGCGGCAATTGCAGAGGCGGGATTGCCGTTGATTTGCCAGGTGCAGACGGTGGCGGACGCGCGGGTGGCAGTGGCCGCTGGCGCACAGGTAATCGTGGCGCAAGGCGGCGAGGCCGGGGGCCATGGGGCGCGCCGTGGGACGCTGGCGCTGGTGCCCGAAGTGGCGGATATGCTGGCAGTGGAGGCCCCAGACGTGGTGCTGCTGGCCGCCGGTGGGATTGCTGATGGGCGCGGTCTGGCGGCGGCGCTGATGCTGGGTGCGGACGGGGTGCTGATGGGCACGCGGTTCTGGGCGAGCTGTGAGGCGCTGGTGCATCCGGGTCAGATGGCGGCCGGGCTGGCGGCCTCGGGCGACGGGACGCTGCGCACGCAGGTGGTGGATATTGCGCGGGGGCTCGACTGGCCCGCGCCGTATGACATCCGGGTGCTGGGCAACGGGTTTACGGACCGCTGGCATGATGATCCTGGGAGTTTGCGTGCGGATGCGGGTGCCCGGGCAGACTGGGCCGACGCTTGGGAAAACGGGAATGCAGAGCTGGGCAACGCGATTGTGGGAGAGGGCATCGGCCTGATCCAGACGCAGATGTCCGCAGAGGAAATCATCATGCAGGTCGTGGCGCAGGCCGAGGCGCTGCTGAATGAGGGATGGAAGAGACATGTTTAATACAATTCTGATCGCCAACCGAGGCGAGATTGCCTGCCGGGTCATGGAGACCGCGCGGCGGATGGGCGTGGCCACAGTGGCCGTTTATTCCGATGCGGATGCGGGCGCCAAGCATGTGACGATGGCTGATAAGGCGGTGCATATCGGGGGTTCGGCCCCGGCAAATAGCTACCTGCGCGGCGATGCGATTATCGAGGCGGCCTTGGCCACGGGGGCGCAGGGCATTCATCCGGGCTATGGCTTCCTGTCAGAGAATCCGGATTTCGTGGAGGCGGTGGAGGCCGCCGGGCTAACCTTCATCGGGCCGTCTGCCGATGCGATCCGGGCGATGGGGCTGAAGGATGCGGCCAAGGCGCTGATGGAAAAAGCCGGGGTGCCTGTGGTGCCGGGCTATCATGGCGACAATCAGGATGACGCGCATCTGGCGCAGGCGGCGGAGGAAGTTGGATACCCCGTGCTGATCAAGGCCGTGGCGGGCGGCGGTGGCAAGGGCATGCGGCTGGTCGAACAGGCGGAGGATTTCGCCGCCGGTTTGGCAAGCGCGCGGGGCGAGGCGCGGACAGCCTTTGGCAATGACGCGGTGCTGATTGAGAAATTTGTGACCGCCCCGCGCCATATCGAGGTGCAAGTGTTTGGCGATGGCACCAGTGCGGTGCATCTATTTGAGAGGGACTGTTCGCTGCAGCGACGGCATCAGAAGGTCATCGAGGAAGCGCCTGCACCCGGCATGACCGAGGAGATGCGCGCCGCCATGGGCAACGCGGCGGTGCGTGCGGCGGAGGCGATCGGGTACAAGGGCGCGGGCACGGTGGAGTTCATCGTGGACGGCACAGGCGGAGGAACGGGTGGACTGCGACCGGACGGGTTCTGGTTCATGGAGATGAACACGCGGCTGCAAGTGGAGCATCCGGTGACGGAGATGATCACTGGCGTCGATCTAGTGGAATGGCAGTTGCGCGTGGCGAGCGGGGAGGCTCTGCCCAAGGCGCAGGAGAACCTGACCATAACCGGCCACGCGTTTGAGGCGCGGATCTATGCAGAAGATGTGCCCAAGGGCTTCCTGCCCGCGACCGGGACGCTGACGCATCTAGAGTTTCCGGCAGGCGCGCGGGCGGACAGTGGCGTGCGGGCGGGCGATACGATCAGCCCGTGGTATGACCCGATGATTGCCAAGCTGATCGTGCATGGTGTGACGCGGGAGGCCGCACTAAGCCAGATGGAACGCGCTTTGCGCTGGACGGATGTGGGGGGGACGACGACCAATATCTCCTTCCTGAGCGCACTTTGCGGGCAGGGGGATTTTGCAGCTGGCCGGGTGGACACCGGGCTGATCGATCGCAACATTGACACGCTTGCGCCCGATCCGGTGGCCTGCACCAAGGCGCGGTCGCTGGCGGCGCTGACGGCGCTGGGGCTCGAGGCTGGCACCGGGGCCGATGGGGGCTTTGTCATGTGGACACCGCTTAAACGGCGGATTGAGATGACCCATCTGGGGGAGCCCGTGGTGGTTGAGGTTTCTGTCGCGGGGCCGGATGCGTTTGATGTGACCATGGATGGTGCCGCGCACCGGGTGGAACGGAGCGGCGGGCTGTGGTGGGTGGATGACACCAAGGTGCTGGCCCGCGTGCATCACGCTGGACAGGAAGTGACGGTGTTCTGGGGCAACGGATACCGGTTCTTGCTGGCCGATCCGCTGGAGCGCGGGTCAGAAGCCGAGGGCGGTGGCAATTTGATTGCCGCACCGATGCCGGGGCTGGTGAAAGCGCTTTTTGCCTCTGCCGGGCAGGAGGTGACCAAGGGGGACCGGCTGGCGATCCTAGAGGCGATGAAGATGGAACACGCTTTGCTGGCGACGCGCGATGGCGTTGTTGAGGAGGTTCTGGCCGAGGAAGGCGCGCAGGTGGAGGAAGGTGCGGCGCTGATCCGGCTGACCGAGGAACCGGAATAGGGGCCCGGATTTTGAGTTTTCCAACCAGGAAGAAGCAGGCGTAGTCCTGTTTGGCGGAACTGGTATCGCCCTTGCGTTTGTACCTGTCAGGTGCGGATCGCTCTGGCAGAGCTGGGCATGGCCTGTGATTGGCAGGAGGTCTGATCGCTTGCACGGGGCTCGTTCTCCATGCTGTACGACTATTGCAAAGCGTCTGCTTGGCGCATGAGAGTGCAGCGGGATGCCCATCTGTTTCAATGGTGGCAGTTGCTGCCTGGGCGTGACAGGATCGCAGTAACATTTGCGCCAATCACCGGGGAGAGTGAGGGGATATGAGCGAGTTTGTAGAGATTTTCGAAGTGGGCCCGCGCGATGGGCTGCAGAATGAAAAACGCGAAATCCCTGTGGCGGAGAAGATTGCGCTGACCGACTGCCTCAGCCGCGCCGGTCTGAAGCGGATTGAATGCGCCAGTTTCGTTTCCCCGAAATGGGTGCCGCAGATGGCGGGCTCGGGTGAGGTGATGGCGGGGATCATGCGGGCGCCGGGCGTGCGCTATGCGGGCCTGACGCCGAATATGAAAGGCTATGAGGCCGCTTTGGCCGCTGGGGTAGACGAGATTGCGGTGTTTGCGAGCGCCAGTGAGGGGTTTTCCAAGGCCAATATCAACGCCACGATTGAGGAGTCACTGGATCGGTTTGTGCCGGTGCTGGAGGCGGCGCGCCATATCGACCTGCCGGTACGCGGTTATGTGAGTTGCGTGACTGATTGCCCCTATGATGGCGCGGTGGAGCCGGAGGCTGTGGCCCAGGTGGCGGATCGGCTGTTTGCGATGGGATGCTACGAGGTGTCGCTGGGCGACACGATCGGGCAGGGCACGCCGGACAAGATCGCACGTATGCTTCTGGCGGTGAAGGATGTGGTGCCGGTGACGCGGCTGGCCGGACATTATCACGACACTGCAGGACGAGCGCTGGATAATATCGATGTGTCGCTGGCGCTGGGGCTGCGAGTGTTTGACGCGGCTGTCGGCGGGCTGGGCGGTTGTCCTTATGCACCCGGCGCTGCGGGGAATGTGGCGACCGAAGCGGTAGCGGCACATCTGGAGCGGTTAGGGTATGAGACCGGATTGGATATGTCTGTGCTGGAGGAAGCGATGGCGATGGCGCGCGCAATGCGCAGCGGCGATTAGGAAAACGCATCAATGAATTTTCCGCAATTTCTCGACAATTCGCCTTGCCGCCGGTGGCGAGGATATCAACCGTTGAGCAGCTTGGCCGCTTCTGGCGCGAAATAGGTCAATACACCGTCACATCCGGCCCGTTTGAAGGCCATCAGGCTCTCCATCATCACCTTTTCGCCATCGAGCCATCCGTTCTGCGCAGCAGCCTGCAGCATCGCGTATTCGCCTGA
The DNA here is from genome assembly GCA_017643305.1 of Marinibacterium sp. Lineage (GTDB taxonomy): Bacteria > Pseudomonadota > Alphaproteobacteria > Rhodobacterales > Rhodobacteraceae > HXMU1420-2. The sequence goes on from JAEPNQ010000073.1 coordinate 19,983, forward strand.
CACCTGATAGGCAAAGGTCGGCGCGCCAAACGTGTCTTTCACCCGGCGACAGACGTCCAGATAGGGCATGCCCGGTTTCACCATCACCATATCCGCGCCTTCCTGGAGATCGCGTTCAATGAGCCGGATGGCTTCGTCGGAATTTGCTGGGTCGATCTGGTAGGTGTTCTTGTCACCGGTCAGCGCAGCGGAGGCCCCAACAGCATCGCGGAATGGGCCATAAAAGGACGATGCGAATTTGGCGGCGTAGCTCAGAATCATCACTTTCTGGTGCCCTTCCGCCTCCAGCGCCGCACGCATCGCGCCAATACGGCCGTCCATCATATCCGAGGGTCCGAGGATGCCGGCCCCGCTTTCCGCCTGCGCCAATGCCATTTTCACCAGCGCTTCGACCGTGCGGTCATTCACGATCTCGCCATCCACGACAAACCCGTCATGCCCGTTGATGTTGTAGGGGTCGAGCGCGATGTCAGTCATCACCGCAATTTCCGGTACAGCGTCTTTGATCGCGCGGATGGCCCGGTTTGCGACATTGTCGGGGTCCCAGGCCATGGCGCAGTCTTCGGTCCGTGCCTCCATGGATGTGTAGGGGAAGACACAGATCGCCGGGATGCCCAGATCATAAGCTTCTTTAGCAGCAGCCCCGATCAGGTCCACAGTGCGGCGCATCACGCCGGGCATCGAGGGCACCGGTTCTTCGATCCCTTTGCCTTCGCGTACGAAGACCGGCCAGATGAAATCTGACGGTGTCACGACGTTTTCGCGCACCATCGCGCGGATCGCGGGGCTTTGCCGGGCGCGGCGGGGACGGGCGGACGGAAAGGGCGCAATGATCGGTCGCATCTGACAGACCTCCTTGAACAATCCCCTAACTGGTGGCATGGAAAAGGGCGTCTCACAAGAGGGTGGAGGCGCGGCAAACGGGCCTTGCGCCCTGAACAAGGCAGCAGGGTTCGGGCGTGGACTGGTACACTTCCATCTTCGAGTTGATCGATACGCGGTCCTTTTCTAACCTCTGGTTTTGGGTTGC
>JAEPNQ010000035.1 GCA_017643305.1 Marinibacterium sp.
ATGGAGGAAACACTACAACACCAAGAGGCCACACAGTGCATTGGGCTATCGGCCACCGGCTCCCGAAACCATCATCCAAATGGAAACCAGCCCGATCATGCACTAACAATTACCTTGGGCCAATCAGATCGGGCTGCTCAGGGAAATGTGGGTGAAGTCTTTTCCTAAGACCTTGTAGAAGAACACCTTGCCAGCCGTGTCTCGGATGTCCTTGGGGATGTTGCGCTTGAAGCGAAAGACACTGCAGGCGGTTCTGAACACATACTTGGACAGTTTGTCGTTGCTTGCTTTTGCCATTTTCGTCTCCGGTCTGAGTGCTTGACCAACTATGAGAACGCTTCTTCATTTATGGGCGTCAAAACCTGACGCTTTTAGGTTCGTTTCTGACTTTTTCGCAAAACCATACAAGAACGTTCTGCTCAGAACCATACCAGATACAACAGCAGCAGGGAGAACCGAAATAACTCACCCAGATTTTGTTCGCAGTGCTGCTGTGTATAGACCAAATAAAGTTACTTGAAAAAGCCACTGTAACACTTTTAATGACCCAACAGCGTTCCTGTTAAATGACCCTGTAGTCGAGCAAATATCTGTTTTAAATTGTTTTTATCGCAGAGTTATAGGGCGTATGGTTGGCTCCTTGGGCACCACATATTCCGTAAGAATTCAATGAAGCAGACCTCTATCATCATACAGTGGCGCTGAGTCGCCCGAATAGACCCCCATGCATTTCGCGGTCACTGGGATCACATCGCCGATCCCCGGCATGACACTCCAGGCGGCAGGTGTATTTTAGGTCATCCGATCTGATGTATATGGGGGCCACGACGACTTGCAGCGGGTCTCTTAAACGTCCCACACCACCCGGAAACCCTGATGCGTTGTGGTGCTGTCGGGTGAATTGCCGGAGCGCGCAGCGATGCGGTAGCGGTAGCAATAGCTGCGATGGCACAGGAACGAGCCACCCTTGAGCAATCGGTAGTTGCGCATGCCTGCGAGCCGTTCGCGTACCTGTTTTTTCAGCGACCGGATACGGTACATGTCGGCTGTCCACTCCCAGACATTTCCGACCATGTTGTAGAGCCCGTAACCGTTTGGTTCGAAGGATTGAGCCGGGGCGGTGGTTTTCCAGCCGTCGCGGGCGGTATTCTGGTCGGGGAAGCGGCCCTGCCAGATGTTGCAGGGCAGGAACGTGGTGTCGTCCGGTTCGTCGTCGCCCCAGGGAAAGACCACATTGCCAAGGCCCCCGCGTGCGGCATGTTCCCATTCGGCTTCGGACGGGAGGCGCCCACCAACCCACGCAGCATAGGCACGCGCATCGGACCAGGATACCTGCACGACAGGATGGTCAGGGTGCCAGGCCCCGGCCTCTGTACCTGGCCCGTTGATATCTCGCCAGTTCGCGTCGTCGACCTTGCGCCACCATTGCACCTCCTGCACGGCCTGCGTGGGGCCCAGCCGCTCGGGCACTTGCGCGCGGAAAACAAAGGACCAGCCAAAGCGCTCGGCCTCGGTCACGTAGCCGGTGGCGGCCACGAAGGCAGCGAATTCCGCGTTGGTTACGGTGGTGGGAGACATCAGAATCGGTTTCACCGTGACCTTGCGCATCGGGCCTTCGCCATCATCCGGGATCTGTTCCAGCGGGGTGCCGACAAGCGATTTGCCGCCCGGCAGGCGCACCAGATTTTCGGGACGCGTGCCGGTGGGCGCGGGCGGCGGCGCCGCCGAAGCAGCAGCGGATGGCGCGCGCGCCGGGCCGCAGCAGGGTTTTGTTGGGTTGGCGTCGTTTGCGGCCACTTTGGTCTTTCTCTGTCGGGTTGGGGGCAGGATGCGCTGCAGGCAGGTTGGGTGCAATCCGAAACGGGCAGGCGGTGGATTGTCAGTATGGCGTCGTGAAATTATGAAAATTGACGTCCAAACTTCATTGACGAATGCTATCGTTAAGTTGGACCCACCCAACTCTGATCCTAAAAAGAATACGTCGCTTCGGCTGGCAACAAGACCCTCAATTTTCAGAAGATCTTGGTAAATTTGATCCACAAACATCTGAATAAAGGTAAATGAAAGCGCATATGACCAAGATTGCAGGTCGTTTTTTTGTCTGGCAACCACTGAGCCCGCGGACGCTTTGCCGGGGCACCTTGGCAAGCTGGAACTGGACCGCATGGCGGCTCAGGATCCGATCCCTTTCGAGGTGCTTGACACGTTTGACGGGCAGGTACGCGAGTGCGTGCGTTAGGTTTACATATTTGCTGAATTGAATAGCGGACTTTCCACCTTCTGAACTGGTGCGTCTGCGCGAACAAAAAACCGACTCCTGCGGCAAACGGGCCAATCTTTTTCTACTTGGTAAACATTGAGCCGATATTCTTCCCGATTATGTCTTTGACCTGCGGGAACAACACCCTTAGGGCTGCAATCTGTGGCATCAATGTGGTCACAATTGTTTCTGTCTGCGCCTTTGTGTCGATAGTGTGACATCGGGATTAACTGGGGGGTCCACGGATTTTGAGGTTGCCGCATCTTCGGAGAGCGGGACTGTGCCTGGCAAGGGCAGTCCGGTGTTTCGTCGGCTGTCTGGCAAAGCGTCCGACAATATGCGGGTATCGAACCAGGTGTTTCGGAACCGTGGGAATAGGAGTTCCGGATGTCTGAAGATCAGGACACCGATGACACCGACAACCAGGCCGCAGTAATTGACGGCGCTGTTATTGGAACCGGCGCTGCTGATGATATGCAGCCGGGATACACGGATGCCAGTGGCGACCAGATTGATGGCGCCGATGGGATCGATGATACCATCCTTGCGTTGGCGGGCGACGACACCGTAGATGCCGGGGAAGGTAATGATACGGTCTATGGCGGCTCCGGTGCCGACTGGCTTTATGGTGGCGATGGCAATGACAGCCTGTCTGGCGGCGATGACCAAGACGTGTTTGTCATTTATTCGCTAAGCGAAGGCAGCAACGACACGGTCTCAGGCGGCGACGGCGGCACGGACCTGGACAGCCTCGACCTGAGCGGGGTTGGTGTTCAGGGGGTCGACTGGTGACTGACCAATGTTGTGATTGACAGCGACGGCAACGGGATCGACGGGACCGTCGAATTCCTGAACGGCGGCTGCGGTGTTACGGGAAGTGTCAACTTCACCAATATCGAAAAAGTCATCTGTTTCACCCCGGGCACGCTGATCGCCACGCTGACAGGCGAACGCAAGTTGGAAAGCCTGCGGGAAGGGGACAAGGTCGTCACCCGCGATAACGGCATTCAGGAGGTCCGCTGGATCGGGCGCCGTCAGTTGACGGATCAGGACCTAGCCAGAGCGCAACATCTGCGGCCGGTTCGGATCCGTGCAGGGGCGCTGGGCGGTGGTCTGCCGGAACGCGACATGGTGCTGAGCCCGAACCACCGGGTGCTGGTGTCGAATGACAAGACCGCGCTGTATTTCGATGATCGCGAGGTTCTGGTAGCGTCCAAACACCTCACCGGGCTGGACGGCGTGGACGAGATCGAGGTCAACATGGTGACTTACATCCACTTCATGTTCGACCAGCACGAAGTTGTGCTGTCTGATGGGTCCTGGACCGAAAGCTTCCAGCCGGGTGACATTTCGCTCGACGGTCTGGTCAATGCGCAGCGGACGGAAATCTTCGAACTGTTCCCGGAACTGAAGACCGCCGAAGGGATGAAAGACTACCCGGCAGCGCGCCGGTCGCTGAAAAAGCACGAAGCGCGGGCGCTGTTCCTGTAGCCAGATCGCATCACAGAATGCAACATTCGCGCCACCTAGGGGCAGTGCAGTTGGCAAGCGGGACGGCGGCTGATCGTCCCGCTTGTTTTAGTTTTGATGCAGGGGTGTCAGTAGGTCCGGATAAGACCCACAAGAATGCCCTGAACTTCCACCTGATCTTCGCGGAAGACGCGGGTTTCATAAGCCGGGTTCGCCGCTTCCAGCGCGATAGCGTTGCCCTTGCGAAGGAACCGTTTCAGCGTGGCTTCGTAGCCTTCGACCTGGGCGACAACCACATCACCGGTTTCGGCTGATCCGGTTTCGCGGATGACTACGACATCGCCGTCATTGATGCCAATCCCAATCATAGAGTCACCTTTGACCTCCAGTGCAAAATGCCGCCCTGCATTACGCAGCATCTGCTGCGGCACGGCGACCTGGCTGGCATCGTCGGTGATGGCTTCGATTGGGACACCGGCGGCGATGCGGCCCACCAGGGGTACTTCGGTCGCGGCGGCAACCACAGGTTCGAGATTGGCAGCGGTTGCAGCGCCTTTGTCGCCCTGAATGACACGGGGCTGGAACCCGGTACTGGGTTCGCCCCCCATGCTTTCGGGCAGCTTCACAATTTCAATCGCGCGGGCCCGATGCGCCAGACGACGAATAAAGCCGCGTTCTTCCAGTGCCGTAATCAGGCGATGAATGCCCGATTTGCTGCGCAGGTCCAGCGCCTGTTTCATTTCATCGAAACTGGGTGGTACGCCATCGCGCTGCACCCGTTTGTGAATAAATTCCAGCAGTTCCAGCTGCTTTTTCGTCAACATTGCTCACGCCCCACGTTACATGCGTTCCTGTTTGTTCTACGCATGTTCTCGTTTTGTGTCAACAATTTCGCTATTTTGGTCAGATTTCCACGTATGCGACAATATCACCAGCGGCCCGCGCGGGGTCGTTGGGTGGGCGGATCAGCAGCGCGTTGGCCTGTGCCAGAACGGACAGAAGCGAACTGTCCTGCCGATCGAACGCAGTGATCTGGCCATCATGCAGACGGCTGCGCATGTAATGTTCGCGCGGACCGTTTGGGGCAAGATCGGCCGCCAAGGATGCGGTTTTGACGGGTCCAAATTCTGCGTTCAGGCGCAGCATTTTGCGGATCATCGGCAGCAGGAAGACTTCCCCGCAGACCAAGGCCGAAACCGGGTTGCCGGGCAGGCCTACCATAGCCTTGTCACTCAGACGGCCGGCCATCAGCGGCTTTCCAGGGCGCATGGCAACGTTGTAAAAGGACCGGTCCATGCCATAACCCTCGGCCGCTTCGGCCACGAGGTCATGGTCACCGACGGACGCACCGCCGACGGTCACCACCAGATCCGCCGTGATGGCGAGATCAAAAGCCGTCCGCAGGGATGAAATGGAATCGCGCGCCACAGGCAGCAACCGCGCCTGTGCGCCCGCCGCGTCCAGCATCGCCTTTAGCCCGAATGTGTTGGATGCGACAATCTGGTCCGGCCCGGGGTCTTCGCCCGGAAGGACCAGTTCATCCCCCGTGGCGATCAGCGCCACAGTGGGTTTGCGGACCACCGGCACCTCGGAGATGTTCATCGCGGCCAGCAAGGCCACATCAGCTGGGGCGAGCGGTTTGTTCCCGGTGAAAACGGCGCCTGCGGTGAAATCGTTTCCAGTGGGGCGGATATTGTCGCCCGTGCCCGGATCGGCGGTGATCGTCATCACGTCGCCGGTGCGCGAAGTGTTTTCCTGGATCACGACAAAATCCGTGCCCTCGGGTATCGGCGCGCCGGTGAAAATACGCACGGCCTGACCGGCGCCTACGCGGCCCGGAAACCGGTGCCCGGCGGCGCTTTCTCCGATCACGGCGAACTGGGCGTGCTCTTCGGCTTCGACGCTTTTCAGCGCATAGCCATCCATTGAAGAGGCGGCAAAGGGCGGCTGATCGCGGGTCGCGGCCACGTCCCGCGCCAGCACCCGGCCCGCCGTGTCCCAAAGTGGAACAGTTTCTTCGAGCTTTGGAGAAACCAGGTCCAGCAGCTTTGCGCGAGCTTCACCTACTGAAATCATTGCGCCTCGTACCGACCTGATTTTCCACCATCTTTCAGCAATATGCGAATGCCGCCAATCTGCATGGATTTATCCACAGCCTTGACCATGTCATACACGGTCAGCGCGGCAACCGAGACGGCGGTCAGTGCTTCCATCTCCACGCCGGTCTGGCCCGTGGTCTTGACTGTGGCTTCGATCTGCACGCCCGGCAGTTCGGGGTCCAGCGTGAGATCCACAGCGACCTTGGTCACGGGCAACGGGTGGCAAAGCGGGATCAAATCAGGCGTTTTCTTGGCACCCATGATCCCCGCCAACCGCGCAACACTGAGCACATTGCCTTTTTTGACGCGGCCCTCGGAAATGATGTCAAAGGTTTCCGGGGCCATGTTGATATGTCCGGCGGCCACGGCGACCCGGTCCGTCACGGCCTTGTCAGACACATCGACCATATGTGCATCGCCCTTGGTGTCAAAATGCGTTAATGACATCACATGCCCCCGGAGGTCAGCGGGTTGGTCAGCAGCGTGCGCGTGGCAGCGACGACATCATCCTGCCGCATCAGGCTTTCCCCGATCAGGAAATTGCGCACGCCATAACGCGCCATGTCCGACAGGTCGTCGGAGGTATAGAGCCCGCTTTCGGACACGATGGTGCGGTCATGCGGCACCAATTTGGCCAACTGGCGGGTTGTGTCGAGCGTTGTCTCAAATGTCTTGAGATTGCGGTTGTTGATGCCGATCAGGCGACTTTTCAACGCCCCGGCGCGATGCAGTTCGTCTGCATCATGCACCTCGATCAAGGCATCCATGCCCCATTCGGTGGCGGCGTCTTCCAGTTCCTGCGCCTGCGCGTCAGACACACTGGCCATGATGATCAGGATGCAATCCGCCCCTAGGGCACGGGCCTCGGCAACTTGATAGGTATCATACATGAAATCCTTGCGCAGTGCGGGCAGGTCGCAGGCGGCGCGTGCATCTGTCAGGAAGTCTTTTGCGCCCTTAAAGCTGGGCGTGTCGGTTAGGATCGACAGGCAGGTGGCCCCGCCGTCGGCATAGGCCCGTGCCAGAGCGGGCGGGTCGAAATCCGGCCGGATCAGGCCTTTGGACGGGCTGGCCTTCTTGATCTCGGCGATCAGCCCGTACCCTTCGCGCGCCGCGCTATGAAGGGCATCGGCAAAGCCACGCACAGGGCTGGCTTGGCGTGCCGCTTCTTCAATGCTGGCCAGAGGGGTGGCGGCCTTGTCGGCAGCGATCTCCTCCAGTTTGTAGGCCTTGATCTTGTCGAGGATGGTTTCAGTCATGCTGCCTCCTGCGATGCTTTGGCCACGGCCTGGAGCCTGGCCTTGGCCGCACCGCTGTCTATGCTGTCTTTTGCTGCTTCAACACCGTCACGCAAGTCGTTGACTTTGCCTGCAACCACCAGTGCTGCAGCGGCGTTCAGCAGCACCGCGTCGCGGTACGCCGATGGCGTGCCATCCAGCAGCGTGCGGAAGGCGGCAGCGTTTTCTTCGGGCGCGCCGCCCAGGATGTCTTCAAACGGATGCACGGGCAAGCCCACGTCTTCGGGATGCAGCTCCACCTCTTTGACTTCGCCATCTTCCAGTGCGGCAACCCAGCTGATGCCGGTGATGGTCAGCTCATCCGTGCCGTCCGAGCCATGCACCAGCCAGGCGCGGTCGGACCCTAGCTGGGCCAGAGTTTCCGCCATCGGGCGGATCAGGTCGCGCGAAAACGCACCGGTCAGTTGGCGTTTCACGCTTGCCGGGTTGGTCAGCGGCCCGAGGATGTTAAAAATCGTGCGCGTGCCCAGCTCGGCCCGCACAGGGCCGACATGGGCCATGGCCGGGTGATGCATGGGCGCCATCATGAACCCAATCCCAGCAGATTCTATCACCTTTTCAACGGCTTTCGCGCCGATCATCACGTTGATGCCCATCTGGGTCAGCGCATCCGCCGCCCCGGATTTGGAGCTGAGGTTGCGGTTACCATGCTTGGCCACCGGCACACCGGCCCCGGCCACGACAAAGGCCGTCGCGGTGGAAATGTTCAGCGTGCTCTTGCCATCGCCCCCGGTGCCGACAATGTCCATCGCACCTTCGGGCGCGCGGACCGCGTGGCATTTGGCGCGCATCACGGCAGCTGCGGCGGCGTATTCATCCACCGTTTCCCCGCGCGTGCGCAGCGCCATCAACAGCCCGCCGATCTGGCTGGGCGTGGCTTCACCGGCAAACAGGATGCCAAAGGCGGCCTCAGCCTCTTCCCGCGTCAGGGCGCGGTCGGCCGCCGCGCCGATCAGGGGTTTCAATGCGTCGCTCATGCCGGCACCTTCATATCCTGAAGAAAGTTTTTCAACAGCGCGTAGCCATGTTCGGAGGCTATGGATTCTGGGTGGAACTGCACGCCGTGGATTGGAAGTTCCCGATGCTGAAGCCCCATGATAGTACCGTTTTCCAACCACGCCGTAACTTCCAGCGCGTCGGGCAGGCTGTTGCGATCCACCACCAGCGAATGATAGCGCGTGGCATCAAAAGGGGTCGGCAGGCCGCTGAACACGCCTTGGCCAGAATGCTGCATGCGGCCCAGTTTGCCGTGCACGATTTCATCACAGCGCACCACCTTGCCGCCGAACGCCTGACCGATGGTCTGATGCCCCAGGCAGACGCCAAACAGCGGAATGCGCGCCTTTGCAGCAGCCTTGGTCAGGTCCAGGCAAATACCCGCCTGATCCGGGTCGCAGGGGCCGGGAGACAGAAGGATCCCCGCTGGGTTCATGGCCAGCGCGTCGGTCACGCTCAGTGCGTCGTTGCGGCGCACAACGGGGATTTCGCCAAGCTCCCCCAGATAGTGGACAAGATTGTAAGTAAAACTGTCGTAGTTGTCGATCAGCAGCAGCATTTTGGCAGCATCGGGTCCATATTCACAAAGGGGTAGAGCCGGACGGTCCGGTCGCGGTATAGTGGTCGCGGCATACATGTTCAGGCTTCAACGCCAGCGTCAAGAGCAGGGATGCGGCAAGTCCGGACGGGCCCGTTGGGAAGAACAGGAAGATCAGGCAATGGCACGGGGTTTTTTGGCGGGACTGGTTGTAGGCGGTGTCATTTCCGTCGTGGGGCTTGGCACAGTGTCGTTGCTGTCGCCATTACCGCCCAGCCCAGATGTCTCCGGCGCACCCGGCGCGGGTGCGGCGCCTTCCGACCCGGATGAAGGGGATCGGCCTGAAACCGGGCGGGATGCCGATCTGGTCGAATTGCCCCCCACCGCGCCGAAAGCCGGGGGTGGCGCTGATACGCTCAATAGCTTGGAAGACAGCGACACGCGCCCGGCGGACAAACCTGCTGTGGGAGCGGGCACGGGCGCGCTGACAGAACCGTCTGATGCGGGTCGCGCGCCGGACGTGGCACCGGGGGCTGATAACACGCCGTCCGGCGATCAGGTCGCGACCGCGCCCAGCACCCCGGATGCAGACACCACCCCGCAGCCGGTGGCCAGGGACAGTGCCGCGCGCCCGGAAGTCTCGGGCGCGACCGGCAGTCTTGAGGCACCAGGCGCCTCTGGTTCTGCGCCGGATGTGGCCGCGGACGACGGCAATGGCGCGCCTGCCGGTCGGGTGACTGAAGCCCCCAGTGCGCCCGCACCGTCTGACAGCAGCCCACAGGACACTGATACGTCCTCGGGTGACCGACCGTCGGTTGGTGACGCGAGCGCCGGGCTCAACAGCCCGTCGGCAGCCGGGTCCGCGCCGGATGTCTCTGCCGTGGCCAAACGCCCGGCCGCCCCGGCCCAGCCCAGCGGTGGTCTGACCGCGCCACAAGGGGAAGACCAGCCGATTTCGTCGGAGCCTGCGCAACCGGTGGCGCCCACGGTCACCGAAAACAGCTCCGGTTTTAGGGACGACGCTCCAGAGGTGGCCAGTGATGGCCCGGCCCAGCCTACGCCAGCTGAGCCGACAGAGACCGAACCGGGCCCGCGCATCGCTGCCCTGCCGCAATCTGGCGTTGCGGAAGAAGAAGACACAGATGCAGGCCCGACCATTGGCACGCGCGTGAAGCCGCTGACGGAGCGCGATGGCGGGTCTTCTCGCCTGCCCAGCGTGACCCAAGTGGCAGAAGATGACGAAGAGGGGGCAGTGCCGCCGATCGTTCTCTACGCGGCCCCGTTTGAGAATCCGGAGAAGAAACCGCTCATGGCCATTGTCCTGATCGACGATGCCCAGAGCTTTGGCGCAGAAGCCTTGCAAGAATTCCCCTATCCGCTGACCTTTGCACTGAACCCCAACGATCCGGACGCGCAAAGCAAAATGGGCCGGTACCGCGACGCCGGGTTCGAAGCCGCCCTGCTGACCAACCTGCCCGAAGCGGCCAATGCACAGGATGCCGAAGTAGCACTGGAGGCCGCGCTGGCCGCATTGCCCGAAACCGTGGCGGTGTTCGAAGGGGTGGGGAGCGGATTTCAGGGTAATCGCGAACTGTCCAATCAGGTTACGGCCATTGCCGGAGCCTCTGGGCGGGGCATGGTCACACAGAGCAACGGGCTGAACACGGTGCAGAAACTGGCTGCGCGCAAGGGCGTGCCGACGGCCGTGGTGTTCCGTGATTTCGATGGTGCAGGCCAGACCCCGGACACGATTCGCCGGTTCCTGGATCAGGCTGCGTTCCGTGCCGATCAGGAAGGTGCGGTGATCATGCTGGGACGCGTGCTACCGGAAACGATTTCCGCGTTGCTTCTCTGGGGTTTGCAGGATCGGGCAAGCCGGGTGGCCCTGTCGCCCTTGTCGGCCGCCCTGTTGCGCGACACTGACAACTGACAAGTGTTCAATTCGTCAACAGGTTAAACGCAGTTTATTGATAAATTGCAGGCGAATTGTAGACAATTCGCTTTACAGCTTGAAGCTGCGCGCGAGGGCGCAGAAGGCTTCGATCGACACCTGTTCAGCCCGTTCTGTCGGCTTGATCCCCGCAGCGGTCAGCCGGTCTTCGATGTCCGGGGCCAGCCCTTTCAAGGCCGCTCGCAACATCTTGCGCCGTTGGTTGAAAGCAGTTGCCACAACGCGGGACAGGATTTCCGGGTCCGCAGGCCAGCGGGGGGCAGGCAGGGCCGTAACATGTACCACAGTACTGGCCACTTTGGGCGGCGGGGTGAAGGCGCCTGGCGGCAGGGACAGGACAATCCGCGCGTCCGTCCGCCATTGCGCCAGTACTGACAGCCGCCCATAGGCCTTACCGCCTGGCTGCGCCACAATGCGTTCGGCCACTTCACGCTGGAACATCAGCGTCAAGCTTTCCCAGTAAGGCGGCCATTGCGCGGGTGTCAGCCAGCGGATCAGCAATTCGGTGCCTACGTTGTAGGGCAGATTTGCCGCCACGCGGATAGGTGGGGTCAGGTGCTGCAGCGGGTCAATTTCCAGCGCGTCGCCTGACAGGATCTCCAGCCGGTTGGAATAGACCTCGGCGATCTCCTGTAGGGCGGGCAGGCAGCGGGCGTCTTTTTCGATCGCCAGCACCTTGCGCGCGCCGCTGGCCAGCAGGCCCCGAGTTAGCCCGCCCGGGCCAGGGCCGATTTCGAGAACGTCGCAGTTGGTCAGATCGCCTGCTTGTCGAGCAATCTTGGCGGTCAGGTTCAGGTCCAGCAGGAAATTCTGGCCCAGTGATTTTTTGGCCGACAACCCGTGCGTGGCGATCACATCGCGCAGCGGGGGCAGGGGATCGAGATGGCTCATGCGGCATCCGCCATGCGCTGGGCCATGCGCAGCGCCTCGATCAGGCTGGTGGGCGTGGCAATGCCTTTGCCCGCGATGTCGAATGCGGTGCCATGATCGGGCGAGGTGCGGATAAACGGCAAGCCTAGCGTCACGTTCACGCCCCTGTCGAAATCCAGCGTCTTGATCGGGATCAGTGCCTGATCGTGATACATGGCAATCGCCGCGTCATAGCGGGCGCGGGCTGCCGCGTGAAACAGTGTATCGGCCGGGTGCGGACCGGTCAGGGTGAGGTCGGGATCGTCGTATTTCGCAATCAGGTCAGCGATCCAGGTGATTTCCTCCTGCCCCATGGCCCCACCTTCACCCGCATGCGGGTTGAGCCCGGCCACGGCGATTCGGGGGTGGTCCAGTGCGAAACGGTGGCGCAGGTCGGTGGCTGTGATGCGGATCGTGTCGCGCAGCAGCTCGGACGTCAGGTGATGGGGCACTTCGGAAAGGGGGATATGGATGGTGGCGGGCACTACGCGCAGCTGCTCGGAAGCGAGCATCATAACCACCCGGTCCACCCCGGCTAGGGCGGCCAGAAACTCCGTATGGCCCGGATAGGGAAATCCGGCTCCGTCGATCAACGCTTTCTTGTTGATAGGGGCGGTGCACAGGGCTGCGGCCTGTCCGGATTGCACGAGCGCAACGCCGGTTTCGATGGCCCGGATCACGCCGGGCGCGTTGGCCGGGTCGGGCTGGCCAGGTACAGCTGGGTTCGGGAAGTCCTGCCGCAGCACAGGCAGGGTGCACGGGGGCACTGCGCCGGTATCTTCCGGCGCTGCAATCTCGGCATAGGCTGTACCGGCAGGCAGGTGGCGCGGATCACCGATCCAGAAAAACTGGCAGGCTGCGCCCAGCTCCGCCCGCGCCCGTGCTGCCAGTTCAGGCCCGATCCCAGCCGGTTCGCCGCAGGTCAGGGCGATGGGCGCTGTCATTTCTTGACGATATGCGCGTCGGCCCGTAGTTGCGCGATCAGGTTGTCCGAGAAGGAATTCAATCTTTCCTGCGTCAGTGCGAGCGCAACCTGTTCGCGGGCTTCTTCATCGGATTCGACTGGGCTGCGGGCACACATCATGATGAACATGAGCCGCCCGTCGCGGGTGGTCAGCGCGGAGGATACCTCGCCTTCGTCCAGCTTGGCCAGTTCGATGGAAACATCGCGTGGGATCTGCGAGGGCGGCAGGCTTTCGCGGAACAGGGCTTCCCTAGGAAGCCCGAACCCTGCGCCGTACAGGTCATCGCAAGTGTCGGTGTTGTTGCGAAGTCGAGTGACATATTCCAGCGACTCCGGGCTGCGCCCACCCGCAACATAAAGGATCGCATATTCGATTTCCGAATATCGCGGCGTGGGCGGGGTGGTTTCTGCAATATCGCGCATCTGGAACAGGGCGATGGCGTTCGGAATGGCCAGCGGCGATGTCACCTCACCCGGCGACAGGCCGAGGATGACGGGGCGCAGGGCAGGAGGCAGGTTGTTGATCGACATCCAGTCCAGCCGACCGCCATTGGCACGGCTTTCGGTGGCCGAAAACTGCGCTGCGGCGGCGGAGAACGCATCGTAGCTGCGGATCTGTGCAATCCTTTCGGCCTCGGCCTGTGCCGCATCGAAATTTTGCGGGTTGATCGGGATGATGACTTCTGACAGCAGCACACGTAGCCCTCCGTTGCCCTGCTGGGTCAGCGCGCGGTCAATCTCGTCATCGTTCGGCCGGGCCTGGCCCAGGTATTGCCCGGCGATAAAGTCCCGCCAGCCGATGTTGATCTTGACGTAGTCGCGCAGGGTTTCTTCATCGATGCCTTCCTGCGCCAGCGCTTTGATAAACTCCTGGCGGGTCATGTTGGCGCGTTGCGCGAACCCGTCCATTGCTTCTTCAACGGCTTCGGTGCTGGGGTCGATGCCCACATCGGCCAACACCACCTGTTTCAGTCGGTCGTCGATCAGGTCCCTTGGTGCGACCTCCTCAGGGTTGCCAGGCAGGCGCAGGACTTTCATGAACTGAATGCGCTGTTCCAGTTCGTAATAAGTGACTGCATCAGCGTCGACGAGATAGGCAGGCGAAAACAGGCTTTGCGCCCACCCCGCGACTGGCCCGGCAAGCGCCAGTGCTAAAGAAAGGACCGCAGGCCGAAGCGCCCGCATTTCTGGAACATTGATCATCAACTGCATGACCGCCTGTATTTTTCTGAGCCCGAGACCGAAAAGCCCCTAAAGGCGATGGTAAACCCGAAATCTGTCGTGGGCTCAACACTCGTTGAAGAAGTATAACGCCGGCCGAGCGTCACGTCGACTTCAACGCATTCGTTTCTGTATTTCAGGCCGAGACTTGCCTCGGTCGACCGGGTGTCTTCAATATCGTAGCGCCAGTTGGCGCTGGCCCGCCAGTTTGAGGAGATGTCGTAGCCGCCGTCGAGCCAGAATTCGCTGACTTCTTCGGTGCGGTTCTCCGCCGGATCGGCCTGTAGCCAAAGATAAGTAGCTGCCAGTGCGCTGCGTGTGCCAACCCAGTCGCCGCGTAATTCGCTCTTGGAGAAGCTGACGCTGGTGTCGAACAGCGTCCGCGCCGTGATGGCCAGACCGCTGTCCAGCTTGACCTGACCGGCCAGCAGAAAGTCCGACGCCCGGCCGGATAGGCCCGATGTATCGGTAAAATCAAGGTTTATTTCCTGGCGTACGACCTGTCCAAAGGCGGCGGAGGCCTGCCAGCCATTGGGGGCATAGCGCGACCAGTTCAGACCATAGGCTGCGACCAGCCCGTCTTCGCGTCGGTCAGGGGCCGGGAAACGGGAAAGGGCCAGCAGATTGCCTTCGTCCAGTTCGACAAAGCCGCTTTCGTCATTCGGTACGTTTTCACCGATCATGTTGGACCAGGCGACCTGTACCACAGGTTCCAGGTAGTGCGTGCCGCCTGCCGCATCTGAAGCGGTCATTGGATAGCGCAGGGCCAGTGCGACAATGGGGGTGGCGACCTGCACCCTGTCGGGGTAATTGCTGTCCTGGTTGATATCGAAGAAATCAGCAGCAAAGCCGATCTGCCAGTCTGCGCGCAGCGCGCCCCGGAAGAACCAGCTGCGCAGCCAGTGGATGTCAGCTGTCGCGCGTCGGATGTCGCGACCCAAAACATCGAGATCCGAACTGCGATAATGCCCGTGCGCATCCAGCCCCAGCCGCAATTCGCCACCTATCCCACGCGGGTACAGCCGGTGCTCATAGGCCACGTCGGCCACGAAAGTTGGAAGGATCGATTCGTCTTCGCCGTCGCGGAGCGAGTTGTAGTGGATAAATCCGCTGCGGAAATAACTCTTCTTCCGGGTCCGGCTGAGTGCAATCTCGCTTTCCAGTCGGTCAATGTCGGGCAGGCCGTAATCGATCAGGTAGGCGTTGTCGCTGGTGGCCTCGATGTCGAAGTTCAGCTTGAAGTCACGGCCAAAGGAAAACTCCCCATCGCCAAAAAGATAGCCGCGCGTGTCGTTCGGGATCAGGTCGTCGTTGGTATAGCCGCCCTCAAATGCCATCCCACCGCGCCGGAACGCGTGGCGGTAGCGGAAGTTCAGCGTGCGGGTCTTGGGTGATACGTAGGGTTCCAGCGTCAGGTCCGCATGATCGCCGATCTTGATGAAATACGGCACCTTGACCCCGGTCCCCAGTTGCGAGGTCGTGCGCACGGAGGGGATGAGGAACCCGGTGGCCCGATCCAGCGTAGGATCCGGCAGGCGCAGGCGGGGGAAGTAGAACACGGGAACACCCATCACACGGAAATGCGCATCTTCGAAATATAGCTGCCGCTCCAACTGATCATGGATCACGCGGCGTGCGCGGATCTGCCAAAGCGGCGCGCCTTCGTCATCGCAAATCCGGCAACTGGTCACCGCTGTTTTGTCCAGCTGGGTATAGCGCCCGCGCACGCGGGTCATCTGCACGGCAGCCAGCTGCAACTGTTCGGCCAGCACGAGCCGCGCGCCGGTCAACAGCCCGTTTTGGAGGCCTTGGTCCAGTTCCGCCTGATTGGCCAAAACTGTTGTGCCGCCGCCCTGATCGATACGAATTGGCCCGTCGATTTTCAGCGTGCCATAATCCTGGTCGAACTCTATCCGTTGTGCCCGCAGACGGATGTCACCCTGGAAAGCTTCGACATTGCCTTCTGCAATGAGCTTGCGGTCTGCTGTCACGAACACCCGGTCAGCGACCAGCATTGCAGGAGGGTCTTCTGCTTCCAGCGGTGGCGTCCCAAGGGCTGGGGGCAACTGGCCCTGCGCTGACGCAATAGCTCCCAGGGCCAGGAACAGCACCGTCAGCACCAGTTTCAGCGCCCCGGTCATATCATCCGTCCTCGGCATGCAACAGCAGGCCCATGGCCAGCAGGATCGACGCCACTGGCGATGCCCATGCTGCAAGTTCAACTGGCAGCTGTCCGTTTTCGCCCAGCACGCGGGCAAAGTTCCGGATGAAGTACAGTCCAAATCCCAGGAGCACGCTGGTCAGCACCGCGATGCCCGTACCGCCCAGGCGCGTGTGCCGCATAGTAAAGACTGCGCCGACCAGAACCATGGCCACCAGAAACAGCGGGCGTGCCAGTTCGGATTGATACCAGACCTCGTATTGCCTGGTGGCGAAACCGGCTGCTGACAATTCCCGGATCGTGCCGAGCATGTCGTAAATCGAAACGCTTGATGGCCGCCCAAGTGAATTCTGGATGCGTTCGCGGGTAAGGGTCGTCTCAATGCTCAGCGTTTCGTGGAAGCTGGCGTTGCGCTCCGGGTTTACCCCGGCCTCCAATGGCCAGATCTTCACCTGTTTCAGCCACCACGCGCCTTCGGCCAACTGCGCGGTATCTGCTGTGATCTGCCGCACCGGCCCGCCATCGGGCGCATAGCTGAGCATGGTCACGTTGAAGAGCACCGCGTTTTCCGGGTCATAACCCCGGGCATGGATCACCGATTGCCCGCGCGCACCGCCTTGGCGCAGCCACAACCCTTCGCGGCTGATCGACAGCGCGGCGGGGCGGTCGGACCTGTAGGTATCGGCCAGTTGCTGATAGCGGTTTGAACTGGCTGCCACGATCGGGTTCAGCGTGGAAACGGCGAGAATGCCGATCACCGCCGTAACGGTCACAGGAGCGACAAGCGAGCGGATGCCGGACCGGCCTGCGGCCCGCGTGACCACCAGCTCGGACGATCGTGCCAGTCCGACGAACATGACCACCGAACTGAGGATCATGATCAGCGGCAGGATCTGGCTGATCGCGCCCGGAACGTTCAACATCATTAGTCGAAGGATCTGGCCAATAGCCAAATCGATTTTCTGGAATTTGCGCAGCTGCTCCAACAGGTCGATCAGCATCATCAGCGACAGGAACACCGCCGTTATCATGGCAAAACTCAGGAGGAACCGGCGGGCGAAATAGAAGTCCAGCATCACGCGCGGGCCTCCACTAACGTGGCGGTGCCGCGTTTCGGCCGGCTATGCCGGAAACGCGGCAGAATGGATCTGCCCAGATGCGGCAACGATGTCCCCCCGGAGGCTGCCCGTCATTTTTTTGGTATAGTATCGCAATGCGGCGGGCGGGAAAACTCCTAAACCGCTCTCGGCACTGGCCAAGCCGGGGAGGGCAGGCTACCTGTTGACGCAACATGAACGGAGACCTCGATGACTCAGATGACCCCCATTCAGTTCCAGGAGACCGATCTGGACGCACTTGCCACAGCAACCGGTCGCGTTGCCATCCTGGTCACCCCTGAAGGCGAACTGAACCCGCCCGCGCGTCGGGCAAACAAGCTGACCCGGGGCGCCGTGACCCGCCTGTTGGAAAGCGACCGTTTCGCTAAGGCGCAGTCCGGTCAGGTGATCACGCTGGCCTGGCCCAGCGGTATGGTGGCCGAGGCATTGGATGTTCTGGTGCTGAAGAAGCGCTCCTCTGCTGTCGAAGCCCGCCGCGCCGGGGCGGTGCTGGGCAAGCTCAAAGGCAAGGCCGCGCTTCTGGTTGCGGCTGGCAGTTATTCCCGCGCGGATGAGCTGGCGATGGGCATCGCTTTGCGCAACTACAGCTTCGACGCCCATAAGACCGGTGGTGATAGCGATGAAACCCCAGGGCCCGTAACCCTATCCCACAACCGGCATGAGCGGATCGAAGCCTCTGCTGCACCGCTGTTGGCCGTGGCCGAAGGTACGATCATGACCCGTGACCTGGTGAATGAGCCCGCAAATGTGCTGACCACCACCGAATTTGCCAGCCGCTTGGAGGAAATGACCGCATTGGGCCTCAAGGTCGAAGTGCTTGAGGAAGACAAGCTCGCGGAGCTGGGGATGCGCACGCTGCTGTGCGTCGGGCAGGGTTCTGACAGCCCCTCCAAGGTCGTGGTGATGGAATGGAATGGCGGCGAAGAGGGTGCGGCCCCGCTGGCATTGGTTGGTAAGGGTGTGGTTTTCGACACGGGCGGGATTTCGCTCAAACCCGCAGGCGGCATGGAAGACATGACGATGGACATGGGCGGCGCGGGTGTTGTTGCAGGCACCATGCGGGCACTAGCGCTGCGCAAGGCCAAGGCCAATGTGGTTGGTTTGGTCGGGCTCGTGGAAAACATGCCTTCGGGCAACGCCACGCGGCCCGGTGACGTGGTGACCTCGATGAAGGGCGATACGGTGGAGATCATTAACACCGACGCGGAAGGACGGCTCGTTCTGTGTGACGTCATGTGGTACGCGCAGGAGCGTTTCAACCCGGCGGGCATGGTTGATCTGGCGACGTTGACCGGCGCAATGATCATCGCGCTGGGCCATGACCGGGCCGGAGCATTTTCCAATGATGATGGGTTTTGCGAGGCATTCCTGCGCGCAGCAGAGGTCGAAGGTGAAGGCGCTTGGCGTCTGCCACTGGGCAAGTCTTATGACAATCTGCTGAAATCCCGGATTGCGGATATGAAAAATGTCGGTGGTCGTCCCGCCGGATCGATCACGGCGGCGCAGTTTCTGCAGCGCTTTGTGAAGGACGATGTGCCTTGGATCCATCTGGACATCGCCGGCGTAGCCTCGATCAAGTCTGATACGGACATGGCCCCGAAGGGCGCGACGGGCTGGGGTGTGGCAGCGCTCAGCCGTCTGGTGGAAGACAAGTTCGAAAGCTGAGCGCCGGGCAATTCTTTTACGAATCTCAGGACAGCCTCTAAAGACTTGCACAAAATCGTGGCCGATTTTTCAACCCGTCGTGATATCGAATGACGGTTCGGCGAGTTCAAAGCCGTCGAATTGAAACCCGGGCGACACGGTGCAACTGACCAGCGAGTAATCGCCGGTGCTGCGCGCAGCCTGCCAGTGATGCGCGGGCACGATGACCTGCGGCGCGCCTTGGGACAAGTCTGGTGTCAGCAGATATTCGGTCGCGGGTCCGGCGTCTGTCGCGCTCAGCGACAGGACCAGCGGTGCGCCTGCATGCCAAAGCCAGATTTCCGTGGCATCGACCCGGTGCCAATGGCTGCGTTCCCCAGCTTTCAACAGGAAGTAGATGCAGGTGCCGGTGGCCCGCCCTTCATTTTCGGCGATCCAGGTTTGGCGGAAATGGCCGCCTTCGGGATGCGGGGCCAGGTCCAGTTGGTCGATGATTTCATCAGCGGTCACAGGGGTCTTTCATAAAAACACAACAGATCTTCTGCCTCGGGTGGCACCCTATAGAACGGGTCGCATTCGGTGAAGCTGAGTTTCGCATAAAGCGCGCGTGCTGAGGCAAGCGATTTGGATGTGTCCAGTACCACATGGTTGCACCCGGCGGCGCGGATCTGGTCGATCAGCCCCTGGCATAGTGCCCAACCCACCCCGTTTCCACGGGCCGTGGGCTGGACATAGAGCCGCTTGATTTCAGCCACGCGTGGCCGGATGCTATGGAACATGCCGCACCCGACTGCCTTGCCATCCAGTCGGGCCAGCAGGATTGCGCCCAGGGGGGCGGCATGCAGCTCGGCTAGCTGGTCCAACAGGTCTGTGTAACTAATAAGTGGATATAAGGTTTCGACCAGCTGGCGTTCCTGTTCGGAGCGCCCCATCAGGTCGTCACGGTATTCCCAGCACAGGCTGCGCACGGTATCGAGATCGGCCTTTTCGGTTGCAGGGTGGACGATCAGTTCTGCCATGACGCGAGTTTGCGTCAGCTTGTTTTTCGGTGCAAGGGCTCTTGCGCGGGTTGCACGAAATTGAGAACAGTTCGCCCATGCGAAGCACACTTATCATTGGAGCCGGTATAATTGGGGCCTCTCTCGCGGTTCGGCTGGCTCGCGCCGGGGATCGGGTGACCGTCCTCGATGCGGCGTCTGCATCCGGTGGCGCAACGGGGGCGTCTTTCGGATGGATCAATGCCAGCTTTTTCCTGAACCGGGATCATTTCCTGTTGCGGGAAGACGGCATCGCTGCCTGGCACCGGCTGGAGGCGGAAACCGGTCCTTTGCCGATCCGGTGGTCCGGTTGCCTGTGGTGGGAAGACCAAGGAGCGGAATTTGACGCCTTTCACACCAGCCTCACAGAGCTGGGCTATCCGGCGGAGCGGTTGGACCGGTCAACATTTTCACAGCTGGAACCCGCCATTGCAGCCCCACCCGAACAGGCCCTGCGCCTGCCGGATGAAGGCGCCGCTGATGCGGCACAGGTGGCGCAGATTTTGCTGGCGCGTGCGGTGGATTATGGCGTGGCAGTGTTCACAGGAGTTTCGGTTACAGGGATAGAACCGCGCGGGACCGGACCCTGCCGGGTCCTGACGGCACAGGGGCCATTGGAGGCGGATCGCGTGGTGATTGCCGCAGGGATTGGCGCGCAGGATTTACTGATGCCGCTGGGCGTGGATCTGCCAATGCTGCGGCGGCCCGGCGTAATGGTCACGACCCGGCCCGTCGCACCCTTGCTTTCGCATGTGCTGGTCGCGCCGGGGCAGGAGCTGCGGCAATTGGCAGACGGGCGCATTTTGGCCCCGACCTCGGCCAAGCATCAGGAGTATGACACCTCGGACATTGTGGAGCCGCTGGCAGATCTGGCGGAGCAGACGATGGGGCGTTTACGAGCGCTGTTGCCGGGAGTTGATTTGCAGGTGGAAACCACCACGCTGGCCATGCGTCCGGTGCCCGGTGACGGGTTGCCCGTGGTGGGCCCTGCTGGTCCGGAGGGTGTTTACACTTGCGTCATGCACAGTGGGGTCACGCTGGCGGCAGCGGTGGCGGAGCTGGTCAAACGGGAACTGACCGGCGAAGGGGCACAAAACCGGCTGGGGCCCTACCGGATTGACCGGTTCAGCGCCTGATCAATCCTCAGTTCTGAGCGGCGAGGCCTGCACGATCACAACAGCCACCAGCGGCAAAATGGCTGCAATCACCGCTGCCGTGATCAGCAGCCAGCCCAGCTGCGAATAGTCCGCCGGGATCGTTATGGCGCCGGTGTCGTCGCGCACCTCTCGTGTCACGACAAAAATCTGGTTGAGGTATTTCGTGCCCAGCGATGCCGCCGACAGGGCGAGGTTGGTGAAAGAGGCCATCACCGCAAAGAACGTGGCTTTCAGGTTGTCAGGCGCATTGCGGGCGATCCAGGCCAGCATGGGGATCATCGCGATCTGGCCCAGCGGGCTTTCGATGGCTGCGTCGAGAATGGCGATAAACCGGGCGTCTACCACTCCACCGGTCATCGCGGCGGTCCATTCATGCACCCCGTAATACAGCCCGATATTGGGCGGTGAAAGAATGCCTTGCGCCACTGTAAGCAGAACCACGATGTAAACAATCGTGTGATTGGCCATCAGCGGCCTCAGCACCAATATGCCGAACAGCGTCAGCAACGATACGATCAGGTAAAGAACGGACAGGAATTGCTGGTCAAATCCCAGAACGTCAATGTTGAACCAGGTGGAAGCCGCGCCGGGCGCGGGCACAGCACGGAACACAAAGATGATGATGGCCGTGCCCACCAGTGCACGGGCTTTTTCGGCGGGCAGAACCCGGATCAGCTGTCGCATCAGGAACAGGACGATGGCCATGGACCCGGCAAAGATGATTTCCTGGGACCATGCAATGTTGGACAGGCCGACAGTCAGGGAAATGGCCACAAACAGCCCGCCGCCGATAAAGTAGGACCAGTTGGGTTTGACCTCCCCTCCTTCCGGCGCAAATTGCGCTTCAGCCTCGGCTCGGGATGCGCCGCCCGCCATCATGGCAAGGATGTCTCGGCGTCTTTGCCAGCCTGCCAGCAGCATGCCGGAGATCGAGATCAGAGGGATGAACAGCCCGGTCAGGTAAATCTGGCCGTAGACTTTGCCTTTTTCGGCCTCGGGCAGCCCTTCGACCCCGGCAAAAAGCGTGATGTTCAGAACTGCTACTGAGCTGAGCGCGCCAATCAGCGCTACGCGACCCAGCGTTTGCATGGTGGTATGCGCGGCGCGTTTGGCCTCTTCGCTCAGCGGTGCGCCCGTGTCGTCATGGTCCGGTACCGCCTCCACCGACATGGCGTCGGCCACGGCGTCCTGAATGACGTAACCGCAGGGCGACAGAAGGGCCGCCAGAACATACCAGGCGGTGACCGACATGATCTCGGGCATCCAGGCCATGCGCGTGGCCAGCCCATACATGATCAGGAAACTGGCCGTCATGAACCCCGCGCCTACAAACACAAGCACGGATTTCCACCGCCACATCAGGTCCACCAGATGGCCCATTGGCATTTTTAGCGCCCAGGGCAACCCGGCCCAGAACGCCAGCCCGGCGACAAAGGTCGCAGATACGTCCAGGTACTCCTTGACGAAAAACGTCCCCACGACCGAGGTGATGCCAGAATCGCCATAGGCGAAATAGACCATCAGCGGCGGCAGGAACGACCAGCGCAGCTGCCGCAGCAGGTCCAGCACGATATGATCGAACCAACCCCTGCGATGTGTTGATATGCCTACCATATGCTGCGTCCTTGGCCTGTCACCTTGCGGGTTTCGCCCGGGGGTGGCGAATATTATCTCCCGCAGTCTGAATTCTGTGTTGGGAAAGTGGTATTGGCTTTTCAAGTCAGGGTTACCTGAAACCCACGTCTGCGAATTTTTGGGGAACTTGGGGGGGTGTAACGGTGAAGGCGTTTGTTTGCGGATCGGCGATCGGGCTGGCGGCATTGATCGCGGGCATGGGGCCGGTTGCGGCCCAGATGCAGGGGCCGGTAGATATGATCACGGCGCTGGAACCGGAACGCACCGGGCCGACGGTGCGGGCGCTGAAGACGCAGAATTCGTTGAATGTGCAGGCGCATCAGCAATTGCCGCCGGCCTATGATTTCCCCTCGATCAACCTGAATGTGGGCTTTGACGGGGAAAGCCATCTGTTGACGGCCGAAGGCATGCGGACCCTGCGCACGCTGGCCGTGGCAATGCAGGACCCGAAGATGAAGGGCCAGACCTTTCAAGTCGCGGGCCATGTGTTCATCCAGAACAGCGGCGCGGCGCAGTTTCCCCTGTCGGCGCGGCGGGCACAGGCGGTGGTGGACCATCTGGTGGTCCATTACGGCATCCCGCGCACGCAGATGACCCCGGTCGGCTATGGGGCGAACAAGCCCTATAACATGGCCAACCCCTATGGCGCGGAAAACACCCGCATCGAAATCATCAACCTGAGCGAACTGTGAGCCCGGTCCTGTGATTTTGGTAATCAGGAGGTATTTATGTTCAAAGCATTGATTGTGATGACAGGCCTGGCGCTGGCCGTGGTGCTCAGCCCGGCGGCGCAGGCGGAAAAGCGGGTCGCGCTGGTGATTGGCAACAGCGACTATTATTCCGGTGGATCGCTGGTCAACCCGGAACGCGACGCCCGCGCCGTGGCACGCAAACTGGGCAGCCTGGGGTTCGACGTGGTGGATGGGTATAACCTTGGCTACGAGGATCTGCGTGAAACCGTGCGGTCCTTTGCGCGGGAAACGCGTGATGCGGGCCTGACGGTGTTTTATTATGCCGGGCACGGGATTTCAGTCGATAATGTCAACTATATCGTGCCCGTCGACGCCACCATGTCGGATGCGTTCGATTGGGAGTTTGAGGTTTACGCCCTGCCCGAAGTGCTGCGTCTGATCGGGCGGTCCAACGGCGCCAGCCTGGTGTTCCTGGATGCCTGCCGCGACAATCCGATGGCGCAGAAACTGGCGCAGGTGCAGGGCATGTCGACCCGGTCGCTGGGCACGCGGGGGCTGGCCCCGGTGGCGTTTGAGCGGTTGGGCACAACCGGGTCCGTGATTGCCTATGCGACCGAGCCGGGGCAGGTGGCGATGGATGGGGACGGTGACAATTCACCCTTCACCACCGCTGTGCTGCGCCATATCGGCACAGCCAACGCGGATTTCGCATCGCTGACCTCGCTGATCACGCGGGACGTTCTGGACATGACCGGCGGTGAACAGCGCCCGCGCTTTGACGTGTCCCTGACCGGGCCGCTGATCCTGAACCGGGTGGATACGGTCACCACGGCAGCGGCGACCACAGCGATCACGCCCGCCCCGGCCACGGGTTCGGCTTCGCTGGAGGTGGAAAAGATCGTCTTCGACACCGCGCGTGAGACCGGCGATATTGCGGATTATCAGGCCTATCTGGATGCCTACCCTCAGGGCGCCTTTGCCGTGCTTGCGCGCAATGCTATCGCCCGGCTGGAACAAGAAAGCGGCGCGCGGATCACCGGATCCACCGCCACGGCCTCGGCCGCTGGGGTGGATGGGTTTGCCGTAAAAACCGTGAATTACCGCAGCACCGATCCACTGATCCTGACCGTCACCGATCAGGGCCGCAGTCAGGTCAGCTCGCGTGCGACCGAAGATCAGCTGGGCATGACCAAGCAGCAGCGCAAGGAGGTGCAGCTGCGCCTGAACCTGAGCGGCAACAGCGTCGGGCGTCCCGACGGGATCATCGGCAATGGCACCCGGCGTGGCATCAGCGCCTGGCAGGGGCAGGTCGGCTTTCCGGTCACCGGCTATCTGAACATGATCCAGCACCAGATGCTGGTGGCCAATACCGAAGCCGCGTTCAAAGCGCATATGGCGGCGAATCCCAGCGCGCTGGTGGCGTCCGGCGGGTCGGGCACGAAACGGCGCAAGAGCAGCGGCAACAACGCCGCCGTTGGCGCGTTTATCGGTGGTGTCGCGGCGGGTATCCTGCTGAGCAAATAACCGTCCACCGCAACCGTACGGCTGACCGCGCTTCGGCGCTTGCGGTGGCAGGGCGGCTTTGGCAGGGTGACCCCAGATGAAGGGGATACCTATGCCGATCAGAAACCGCTTTTCCGACATGCATGACGAAATCACCGGGTGGCGCCGCCACCTGCACGCGCATCCTGAACTGATGTTCGATGTGGAAAACACCGCCGCCTATGTGGTGGAGCGGTTGCACGAGTTCGGCATCACCGACATCACCACTGGCATTGGCCGCACCGGCGTTGTGGCTGTGATCGAAGGGAAATCCAACAACTCGGGCAAGGTAATCGGACTGCGTGCCGACATGGATGCGCTGCCGATCGAGGAGATCACCGGGCTCGACTATGCCTCGACCGTGCCGGGCAAGATGCATGCCTGTGGCCATGACGGGCATACCTCGATGTTGCTGGGGGCCGCGAAATACCTGGCCGAGACGCGCAATTTCGATGGCAAGGTGGTGCTGATCTTCCAACCGGCCGAAGAGGGCGGCGGCGGCGGCAAGGTCATGTGCGACGATGGCATGATGGACCGCTGGGGCATTCAGGAGGTCTACGGCATGCACAACGCGCCGGGCATCCCTGTGGGCAAATTTGCCACTCGCGCCGGCGCGCTGTTGGGCTCCGCCGATCAGTTTGAGATCGTGATCACCGGGCGGGGCGGGCATGCTGCCGAGCCGCACAGGAACATCGACACCAACCTTGCTGCTGCCCATGTAATGGTAGCGTTGCAATCCATAGCGGCCCGTAACGTCGACCCGCTGGCGCAGGCGGTCGTGTCGGTCTGCACCTTCCGGTCCGATACCGAAAGCTTCAACGTGATTCCCCAGACCGTGTTGCTGCGCGGCACTGTGCGCACACTGGACAAGGAGGTGCGCGACCTGGCCCAAGAACGTGTGACCGCGATTGTCGAGAAAACCGCCGAAGCCTATGGCGCGACGGCGGTGGTGGATTACCAGCGGGGCTATCCCATCACCCTCAATCACGAAGACAACGCAGGCTATGCCTGTGATGCCGCCGCTGCCGTGGTTGGCGAAGCCAATGTGGACCGCAACTGCGCCCCGATCATGCCGGCCGAAGACTTTTCCTACATGCTGGAGGAACGTCCAGGAGCGTATATGTTCATTGGCAATGGCGACAGCGCCATGTGCCACCACCCGGCCTATGATTTCGACGATGATGCCCTGCCGTTGGGATGTTCGTGGTTCGCCGAGATCGTCGAACGACGCATGCCCGCCCGCTGAGCCAAGGAGACCTCTATGCCCGTTAAGAATCGCTTTGCAGAAATGCAGGATGAAATCGCCGGCTGGCGTCAGGATATCCATGAAAACCCCGAAATACTGTTTGAAACTCACCGCACATCCGCTCTGGTAGCGGAAAAACTGCAGGAGTTTGGCTGTGAAGAGGTGGTCACCGGCATCGGGCGCACCGGCGTCGTGGGCCTGATCCGGGGCAAGGCCAATACGTCTGGCAAGGTGATCGGCTTGCGTGCGGACATGGATGCACTCCCCATCGAAGAAGCGACGGGGCTGGCCTATGCGTCCAAAACCCCCGGCGCGATGCATGCCTGCGGGCATGACGGCCATACGGCCATGTTGCTGGGCGCGGCCAAATACCTGGCAGAGACCCGCAATTTCGACGGCACGGTCGCGGTGATCTTTCAGCCTGCCGAAGAAGGCGGCGGTGGCGGCAAGGAAATGTGCGATGACGGCATGATGGACCGCTGGGGCATTCAGGAAGTGTACGGTATGCACAACTGGCCGGGCCTGCCCACGGGGCAGTTCAGCATCCGGCCCGGTGCGTTCTTTGCCGCGACGGACCAGTTTGACATCACCTTTACCGGCCATGGCGGGCACGCAGCCAAACCGCATAGCTCTGTGGACACCACGGTAATGGCGGCGCAGGCGGTTGTGTCATTGCAAACCATTGTCAGCCGTAACGCGGACCCGGTGGATCAGGTGGTGGTGTCGGTGACGTCTTTTGAGACCTCCTCCAAAGCGTTCAACGTGATCCCACAGGGGGTGCAGCTTTGCGGTACGGTCCGCACGATGAGCCCCGAGATGCGCGATCTGGCCAAACGCCGGATCCAGGAGATCTGCGATGGTGTGGCGGCTACCTTTGGGGGCAAGGCGGATGTGACCTATATCCGCGGCTATCCGGTCATGGTGAATTCCGAGGAACAAACCGAATTCGCGGCCGAGGTCGCGCGGTCGGTTTCAGGCTCCTGCGATGACGCGCCGCTGGTCATGGGTGGAGAAGATTTCGCCTACATGTTGGAAGAACGGCCCGGAGCCTATATCCTTGTGGGCAATGGCGACACGGCCTTGGTTCACCACCCCGAATACAACTTCAACGACGAAGCGATCCCGGCGGGCTGTTCCTGGTGGGCCGAGATTGTCGAACGTCGCATGCCGGTGGCCTGACCTATGCCGGTTCGTAACAGCATTGCTGAACGCCAGCCGGAGCTTGCAGCCTGGAGGCAGGATTTTCACGCTCACCCCGAACTGCGTAATGAAGAACACCGCACCGCCGGTGTAGTGGCCGACAGGCTGCGCGCTTTCGGCGTTGACGAGGTGGTCGAAGGGGTTGGTGGCACTGGGGTGGTCGGCGTCATCCGCGGGCGCGAAACCGGGTCTGGCAAGGTTCTGGGCTTTCGCGGCGACATGGACGCGCTGCCGCTGCCGGAACAGACGGGGGTGGAGTATGCCTCCAAAACCCCAGGCGTCATGCATGCGTGCGGCCATGACGGACACACCACGATGCTGCTGGGTGCGGCGCAATACCTGGCTGAAACCCGAAAATTTGACAGCACTGTTGTACTGATCTTCCAGCCGGCCGAAGAAGGCGGCGGGGGCGCGCGGGCCATGATCAAGGATGGTCTGATGGAGCGTTGGGGCATTCAGGAAGTGTACGGCATGCACAACTGGCCCGGCATGCCCGTGGGCCAGTTTGCCGTGCGTCCGGGCCCGATGCTGGCGGCGGCGGACGGGTTCAAGATTGTCGTGCGGGGCAAGGGTGGCCATGCGGCCAAGCCGCACCTGAGCGTTGATGCAACCCTCGCGGCCTGTCACGTGGTGGTGGCGCTGCAATCCATCGCCGCGCGCAACGTGGACCCATTGCAGACGGTGGTCATGTCGCTTTGCGCGATCCAGTCGGGAAGCCAGGCGTATAACGTGATTTCCAACAGTGTGACGCTGGGAGGCACGGTGCGCTACATGGACCCCGAGGTGCAGACTCTGGTGATCGACCGTATCCGCAGCATCGTCGAAGCCACGGCGGAGGCTTATGGGGCGACTGCGGAGCTGACCTATATGAAAGGCGTACACCCGACCGTGAACGCGGCCGAACAGGCCGGCGTGGCGGCGAATGCCGCCCGCGCGGTGGCCGGAACGGTATTGGAAGAGTTTGACCCGAGCATGGGGGGCGAAGATTTTGCCGAGATGCTGGCGGTGCGGCCGGGGGCCTTTGCCTTCATTGGCAACGGTGACAGTGCCGGGCTGCACAACCCACAATACAATTTCAACGATGAAGCCTTGCCTGTAGGCGCGAGCTGGTTCGCAGAAGTTGCAGAACAGCGGATGCCACTGGGCTGAACTGGCGATGCACGCGTTTTAGGACGCGTGCATCGCGTTGATTGGTAGGATGGAAGCCGCTTGCAAGCCTTTTTGAATTGGCTTGGGCGGTTGCCACATCCCGCGCTAAACAGCTGGCTTTTGACCCAACGCGCGATGATACGCGGCTTGATGCCGATTTGCTGACCCTAGTTCCCCAGCCCCGGCAGCCACAGCGCGATCTGCGGGAAGACAATTAGCAGTCCCACCAGCACAATCGCGCACCCCATGAACGGCAATGCGGCAACATAGATGTCGCGCATCTTGGTGCCCGGCGCGGACACGCCTTTCATCACGAACAAGAGCAAGCCAAAGGGCGGGGTGGTAAAGCTGATCTCCAGCGCCAGCAGGATGATCACACCGAACCAGATCAGGTCAAAGCCCAGTGTCTGCGCCAGCGGGAAAAAGATCGGAACCGTCAGCAGCATCATCGACAGCTGGTCCATGAACATGCCAAGCACCAGCAGGATCGCGAACATGATCAGCAGCATGGTGGTGGGGTTCAGGTCAAACCCTGTGGCCCAGTTGATCAGCCCCGATGACGCGCCTGAAAACGCCAGCAGGGCCGAGAACGTGGCCGAGCCAAAGATGATCAGCAGCGCCATCGTGGTCACCTTGAGCGCTCCGGTGACGGATTTGACCAACCCGTCCCAGGTCAGCGACCCATAAAGCGCGGCCAGGACGACCACACCCAGGCAGCCGAAGGCCGCACTTTCGGATGGGGTCGCAATGCCCAGCATGATGACCAGGATAACGCCGATCACGATCGACACCATCGGTAGGATATCCACGAATAACAGGCGCAGCTTTTCGCCCAGCGACGTTTGCTCCACCTCGTAGGCAGGAGCAGCCGTCGGATCATAGAGCGCCATACCGAGGATCAGGATGACGTAGAACACCGCCAGCATCAGACCGGGCAGAACACCCGCGATCAGTAGCGCGCCGATATCCAGTTCTGCCAGCGTACCGAGCAGCACGGCCAGTGCTGAAGGCGGGATCAGCATGGCAAGCCCACCAGTGCCTAGGATCGGGCCGATGGCCATGTGTTTCTTGTACCCGCGTTTCTGCATCTCGGGCACCATCAGTGACCCCAGCAGGGCGGTGGAGCCCATGGATGACCCCGACAAGGTGGCAAAGGCGGTCCCGCCGGCCACGGTGACAAACGACAGGCGGGCGGGCAGTTTGCCCATCAACCGGTCAACCGCGGTGAACATCTTGTTCGCCAGGCCTGTGAAGAAGAATATTTCCCCCATCAACAGAAACATTGGCACTGGCATCAGGTTGAAACTGGTGATCGTTGGTATGGCGTTGTTGGCCAGTTGCCCGATCCCGCGGGCCATCTGTATTTCCAGCGGCCCACGGCCCCCCATGAAGTACACCGCACCGATGATGTTGGCAGCCAGAAAAGCCAGGGCAACCGGAATGCCAAGGAACATAAAGAACAGGATCATCCCTAGAAGGAAGAAGAGCGCTTCGAACCATTCCATCTTGTTGGGTCCCTCGCGACGGAGTTATTCGTGCACGCCGGCTTCGCCGGTATGCAGGGTTTCAGGGCCAAAGACGAAGCGTGCAAATTGCACGGCCATCAGGCCAAAGCCGATGGGCATGGCGCCCAGCAACAGGAATTTTGGCATGTCGAGGCTGCGCATTTCAGCGTCGCCAAACCGGTATGCCTTGGCCGTCGCACCCCATGTGTACCAGACCAGCACGAGGCAGATGATCACGCAGAGCAGCGACACAAACCGGCTGAAAGGACGCTGCATGGCGCGCGGGATAGCGGCGGTCAGCAGTTCGATGAACACGTGCCCGCGGTGGCGCACCAGCCAAGGCGAAGCCCCCATGACGATGTAAAGCAGGCCGAATTCGGCAAAGCTGAAGATATGAGAGGACCAGGAGCCCGACAGGTTGGACGTACGCGCCAGCGCGCTGATCACAATGCCAAACATGATGGCGGCCAGGTAAACTCCGGCAAGGATCGCCAGAAAATCGCACACACGATCAACAATGCGCATGGGTCCGTTCCCGAGTATTGGAGAAAAGCCCGCAAGCCGGGCCGGTCAGGACCGCGCCGTCCGCAGACGGCGCGACCCATTGATGGTTATTCGCCCGCGTAATGCTTACGCAGCGTGTTGTAGGTGGCGGCACCTGCGCCGCCGCCATCGATCCGCTCGTACATGCGGGCCCACGCGGCGTCATCGGCCATCTTCTGATAGACCGCGCCGGCTTCGTCGGAATGTGCGACAAAGGTCATCCCGCCATCTGACAGTACCTTGGCATCTGCAACCACGTCGGCCTGGCGATCATTGTAAGATTTCTCTTCCCACTCGACCACGACGCTGGAGATCAGGTCGCGGCTTTCCTGGGACAGCGCATTCCAACTGTCCAAGTTGAAGATAACGCCAAGGTCCGTGTTGTAGAAGGTCGGGTCCACGCGGTACTTCAGGAATTCGTTCCATTTCAGCTGCGGAATGCCGATTTCCGTCCAGGCTGCAGCGTCAACAACACCTTTTTCCAGAGCGGAGTAGACTTCGGTCGCAGGCATGGAAGAGGTGGTCGCGTTCAGCGCCTCGAAGAAGGCGTGGTAGATCGGGTTGTCCCGCAGCTTCACACCGGTCAGGTCCAGAACACCGTCATCGCGGAACTTGGGTTCAGAGTTCATGTAGATATGGAACTTGATACCGCCGTCGATCCAGCCCAGATGCGTGACGTTGAACCGTTTCTGGTGCGCTTCATCCATCACAGCGGCACCGCCGTTTGCACGGACTTCCATCGGCGTCATCTTCGATGCGACCATGGCGTCGATCTCCGGCACGTTTTTGCCGTAGAAGCTGCCGGGCGTGTGAACCATGTCGACCACGCCGTCGCGTACGGCGGCTGGCTGTTGGAACATGCCAATGGCTTCGGGGCCACCGCGCACTTCGATCTGGACGATCCCTTTGCCGCGTTCGTTGATATCATCGACCATCGCGAGGAAGGTTTTAGTATAAACAAGGAACGGTGGGAACGCGTGGACGGCGCTTACCTTGTCTTCGGCCCAGGCCGCGGCCGAGCTCAGAACAGCCGCTGTTGCAGCAGCTGTGACTGTCAGGCGGTTGAAATACTTCATTTTGCATACTCCCCTGTTGGTGACACTTTTTCGTGTCTCGCTGAACGGATGATAGAAGGCAACAAAGGTTACGCAAGATGCTAAGGTGGCAGATATATGCGAATTCATGAAAAAATTTCTTGACCAGTGAAAGAACTGGCCCGCAAAACTGGGATTGCATGAAATTTCATGCAAATTATACGGAGGGATCGAATGAAGATTGCGGTTCTGGGGGGCGGTAATGGATCCATGGCCGCTGCGGCGGATCTGACCCATCAGGGGCACGAGGTGACGCTGTGGCGTCGGAATACCGACGGGATTGCCGCATTGCAGGCGGCGAACAACACGCTGACATTGAAGGATTTCGTGGGCGAACGCCCGGTGCGTCTGGCACAGGTGACCAATGACATTGGCGCGGCGGTGTCCGGAGCGGAACTGATCGTCTGCCCGACCCCAGCCACTGCGCAGGCCGATATTGCCGCGCTGCTGGCTCCGCATTTGGTGGACGGACAAGTGGTGTACTTGCCGCCTGGGAGCTTTGGCACATGGATGATGGCCGATATTGCCTGCCGTGCGGGAAGCACGGCTGATGTCAGCTGGGGAGAGGCGGGTACCTTGCCGTACCTGACCCGTATGCACGGCCCTCTGACCGTGGCGATCACCACGCGCGCCACGCGTTTGCCATCAGGTGTTTACCCTTATCGCAATGCCGATCACGCTTTTGAGGTCATCGCCCGGGCTTATCCGTCGGTCGAAGCGGCGGGCGACGGGCTGTCGGGTGCGCTGATGAACGCCGGGCCCATCATCCACCCGCCGCTGATCGTGATGAATGCCGGTCCGATCGAACATTTTGACCATTGGGACATTCACAATGAAGGCACCCAGCCTGCGATCCGGCGCGTGACAACGCGGCTGGACGCGGAACGTATGACCGTGCGCGAGGCGCTGGGTTACGGCGCGCCGCATTTCCCACTGGCCGACCATTATGACAATGAAGCGGAAGAATGGATGTACGGCAACATGGCGCATGACAAGCTGACCGACAGCGGCGACTGGCGGGAACATCTGGTGCTGACTAAACACCGCTATATGCGCGAAGACGTGGCCACCGGGCTGGCGTTTTTGGTGTCAGTCGCGGACTGGGTCGGGGTGCCCGCGCCCACGGCCACCGGACTGCTGGCGCTGGGATCAGCCATTTGCGACGATGATTTCCGCGCCACGGGCCGGACGCTGGAAACCCTCGGGCTGGCCGGGCGCAGCGTGGATGATGTGCAAACCATGCTGCAGGAGGGCACGTGATAGAAATCATCGCATCGGTTGGCGCAGGGCGTATGGGGCGGGGGATTGCCATTGCCTTTGCCTATGCGGGCCATGATGTCCACCTGATTGACGCCAAACCGCGCGATGCGGCGGGGTTTGCCGCGCTCAATCAGGCGGCATTAAATGAAATTCGCGCCACGCTGACGATGCTCGCGGGCTTTGGCCTGCTCGACGTGCCGGATGTCGACGCGGTGGTGGCACGGGTGACCTGCCACAGTCTGGAAGCGTGCGCCGGTGCGCTGGCCGCTGCTGACGTGATTTTCGAAGGCGTGCCTGAAACGCTTGAAGCGAAGGAGGCGGCGTTCCGGCTCGTATCCGCCCACGCGCAGCCGCGGGCGATAGTCGCGTCCACTACTTCGACCATCCTTTCCAATGACTTGCAGGGATTTGTTGACACTCCTGCCCGCTTCCTGAACGCGCATTGGCTGAACCCTGCCTTCCTCGTCCCGCTGGTTGAACTGTCGCCGGGCGACGCCACCGATCCGCAGGTGACCGACCGGCTGAAAACCCTGCTGGAAGGCATCGGCAAAGTGCCTGTGGTCTGTGCCGCCAGCCCCGGCTACATCGTGCCGCGCATTCAGGCGCTGGCAATGAACGAAGCCGCGCGCATGGTGGAGGAAGGCGTGGCCAGCGCCGAGGATATCGACAAGGCCACCACCTACGGGTTCGGCTTCCGCTTTGCCATTCTGGGGCTCTTGGAGTTCATCGACTGGGGCGGGGGCGACATCCTTTACTATGCCTCCCGCTACATGTCCGGCGCGATGCAGAGCGACCGGTTCGCCGCGCCGCAGATCATCGAAGACAACATGGCCGCCGGGCGCACCGGTCTGCGCGACGGACAGGGGTTTTTGAACTATGACGGCATGGACGTGCCCGCCTATCAACGCCAACGGCTGGGGCAGTTCGTGGCGATGCTGCGCCATCTGGACAAGCTGCCGGTGCGGGGATGACCCCGCGCTTTACTGAGACGTGGCCAGAACGTAGCCGATACCAGCCGCTACCAGCAGGCCGATGGTCACGGCGATAAGGATCTTCATCGCCGACCATGGCCGTTCGCCCTGCACCCGTCCGCTGCGGCCATTGACGACAAAGCGATAGGTTTTGCCGCGGAACTTGTAAGCGGCCAGCCAGACGGGCAGCAGAATATGCTTGAATGTCACGTCACTGACATCGGTGTCGATCTTGTGGATGCGCTGGCGGTCGCCGCCGATGTCGAACAGCACGTCGCGTTCGATAACCCGTGCCATGTGAGCCCGTGCCTCTTTATACCCGTCACCCAGCTCCACCGTGTAGCCTTCGGCCCTGAAACCGGCCAGATAGTTGGGCTGATACGGCACCAGCTCGGCCAGATCCCAGGGCTCCAGCGCGTCGGTGTAGCATTTCGGCAGGCTTTTGGAGCCTAGCACCAACACATCGTCAAAAAAACGCGCGACACGGCCGGATGTCGGTGACCAGCGCACCTTTTGCACCTGTTCCTGCACCTGTTTGCCATCACGGGTCACAGTTCGGGTTTCGTAATAGACCGTGCCGCGTTCGCCCCGATAGCGCGACTTGGTATCGGCATCGTAGGTCCAGTAGGGCACATAGATGCCTTCCATCTTGCGCCCTTTGCGCGCGTATTCTTTCAGACCATTGGGTGCGAACCACAAGCGGCCCAGCCAATCTGACATCGCCTTGTGCGCGGCGCGTTCATCCACCGCAAAGGGCAGCAGCCCGCGTGGTTTGATATGACGATGCGTGCCTGTATCCGTCACCACCGGCGTGGCGCAGAACGGGCATTCCTTGGCATGCGTGTTAAGGTCAAACTCCACCTGCGCGGCGCAGTTAGGGCAGTTCAGAACGCGGATTTCTTCGATCTCGCTTTCCGGCAGGTCCTGCGCCATGGCGGCATCGAAATCCAGCTCTTTCAACTGCGCGCCTTGCCAGGGGCCGGACCCGATCTGTTCGGAATGCCCGCAATGGTCGCAGGTCAGCGTACCGTCATCGGGGTTGAATCGGTAATCCGCGCCACAGTTTTCGCATGGAAAGCGGTGTTCGGATTGCGGTTTGGTCTCAGTGGCCACACCGGGTGGGGCAGGGGGTATGGACATGGATCAACCTCCGGGGATGAGTGTGCCGTCTTGTTTCACATAATGGTGCCACAGGGCGACAACAGCATAGGCCAGTGCAAAGAAGAACAGCGTAGATCCAACGATTTCGTGCGGTTCGCTGACGGCCTTGAAACCGCTAAACCAAACCAGACCACTCCAAACCGGGGTCGCAAACATCAGGGCATAGAGCCACCGGTGTCCCCAATAGGCCGCAGTCGCCGGCACGGGGCAGCTGCCGTTGGCCGGGGCCGGCACGCCCAAGGTGACAGGGACCAGAACCCACGTAGCGATCCGCACAAAGGGTCCCAAGCCCAGCCACATTTGGATCGGGATCACATCGTGCCCCGACCCCTCGCCATCCAGACGATTATTCAAGGCGTGGCCCATGTCTTCATGCATGAACCGAGAGGCGAATGCTAAAAGGTTGAGTGACCTCTGCAGGGCAATCTGGACCGAGGAATTACCGGTACGGGACTTCAAAGGTCTCTTCCATTCAAATTGGGTTCACAAACGATCTGGCGACCGCCGAGGGCTCTGTCGGTCAGATCCCAGGCGGTGGGGGCGGTGGCAGAACGGTGAACAGCTGCGCCAGTTCGGCCACATCTCCGGCTTTCATCCAGCCGTCCTGACCGGCGGTCCAGACATAGGTTTCGCGGGTCAGGCCGCCTTCTGTGGCCATGCGCCCCAAACTGGCTTTGGAAAACGGACCCTTGGTTTCGCCGCCTTCTGCGATGTGCCAGACATGTTCGACCGGCGGGGGCGGCGGGACTGGGGCGGCGGCGGGTGCGGCCTGTGCTTGCGGTGCCGTGCCGCCCATCGCGCGCCCCATTGCACCCCATGGCCCGCGGTTCATGCCCTGCGCAATTGCCATGCCCATACCAGCGCCAAGCCCTGCGGCCATGCCGCCGCCGGCGGGGTTTTCAGCGGCTTTGGTCACCGCTTCGGCAGCCGCGTATTGACTGAACGCGTTTAGGTCGCCGACCAGACCCATCGAGGTGCGCTTGTCCATTGCCGCTTCAACGGCGGGCGGAAGAGAGATGTTTTCAATATACAATTCCGGCAAAGCGATTCCGTAGCTCTGGATCACCGGGTTGGTTTCCTGCGCCACGAGCTTGCCCAGATCGCCGGTGTTGGCAGCCATGTCGAGCACAGGAATGCCGGAGCCTGCAACGACGCGGGAAAATTCCTGCACGATGATGTTGCGGACCTGGAAGCTGATTTCATCCGTGGTGAATTCGCCGTCGGTGCCCACAATCTCCTGCATGAAGCGCGCCGGATCGACCACGCGCATTGAATAGGTGCCAAACGCGCGCAGACGCACCGGGCCAAATTCGGGATCGCGGCAGATGATCGGGTTCTTGGTACCCCATTTCAGATCGTTGAACCGAGTCGTGTTGACGAAATAGATTTCGGACTTGAACGGGCTTTTGAACCCGTGGTCCCAATGCTGCAGCGTCGTCATGATCGGCATGTTGTTGGTCTCCAGCATATAGAGACCGGGGGTGAACACGTCGGCCAGTTGGCCTTCGTGCACGAAAACGGCGGCCTGACCTTCGCGCACGGTCAGCTTGGCGCCGTATTTGATCTCGTGCCCCTCGCGTTCGAACCGCCAGACGACGGTGTCGCGGGTGTCGTCGACCCAGTGGATGACGTCGATGAATTCACCGGTCAGGAAATCGAAAATGCCCATTGTTGGTCCTCTTTCAAAAACCGGGTCGGCCCGGGTCGTGTCTCTTTAGGCTCATAATGACAGCCTCATGTACTCCCGCGCAAGGATGCGTGTGACAGGGGCAGCCTTTGCTTCGGTCATGCCGGGCTTGAGGCGCTGGTCGTAAAGCATGCGTAGCAACAATTCGTCATGGGTGGTCAGCAGCGCGAATTCATCGTCATCGTTGAAGATGGAGGGGCGCGCCTGCGGGCTGTCATTGGGCAGGCCCAGACCCTGGGCCACCTCCTCGTGCACACAGGCGCGGCGTACTAGGTCGGGATGTTCGGCGCGCACGAGCGCTACGGCACGGGTGTAGGTATCAGGGGTGCCGTCGCCAGAAAAGGCCACGACAAGGCAGTAAATGGACCGCGGCACATTGGTGAACAGACCGATCTGTTCGGCGGTGATGCCGGGGATCAGCTGCCGCAGCCGGGCGTCGAGCCACGCTTTGTCATCTTCGCCCACCACAAAGACCATGAAGTTGCCGTTGGTATTGGCAGGTACTACCGTGTGCCCCGTGACCTGACCCAGACGGCGGGTGTAATCCTGGATAATCTTGCGGTCCTTCATGACGCTCTCAGCCGGGACGGTCGGACCAAACTCCGCCGTGACGCGCATGGGCCCGCCCCACCGCGCCAGACGACCGGGCGCTCCTGTGCGCGGACCGACGTATTCGTCGTAAAACGCGACCTTGGCAAAGTTGCGGGCCAGATCATCGGCGGTGAAGGGTGTGTCCGGCCCCCCGCCATCGACGCGCATCAGTCCGCGCGACGGCAGATCGTTTTGCACGGCGAGATAATACCGCGCCAGTGCCTGGCTTTCTGCAGACTGGGTTTGAACGGTGTCTGGCCGCGCGGGTGAGGTGGGTGACCGGCCTAGCGAGCTGTCGTCGCACGCCGCCAAAAACAGGGCCGCAGACACCGCAGCCACTCCCGGAAACCGCATGGATGCCGCCTCCGCCTTATGCCCCCGGCACCGCGCCACCGGCGGTGTCACCCAGACCGGTCTGCTTGGCCTTGGCGGCGGCCAGCGTGTCGCGCAGTTCGGTCTCCATCTTGACCAGTTCGGCCTCGGCCGAAGCGCGCTTGGCCTTGCCTTCATCAGCGATCTGCAGGCTTTCCTGAATGGTGCCGATCAGGTCGGCATTGGCCCGTTTTACCGCTTCGATGTCAAACACGCCGCGCTCCATTTCTTCACGGATCGCCTTGTTTGACTGGCGCAGGTTGGCCGCGTTGGAAGTCAGCAATTCATTGGTCAGGTCATTGGCGTCGCGCACGGCGGCGGCAGCCTCGGACGACCGCTGGATCGTCAGCGCCTGTGCCAGCTGCGTTTCCCAGAGCGGTACGGTGTTGACCAAAGTCGAGTTGATCTTGGTCACCAGTGATTTGTCGTTTTCCTGTACCAGCCGGATCGACGGCAGGGACTGCATGGTTACCTGACGGGTCAGTTTGAGGTCGTGCACCCGGCGTTCCAGATCGTCGCGGGCGGCACGCAGGTCGCGCAGCTCCTGTGCGACCATCACCTGTTCGCCTTCCGGGAAGTCTTGCACCTGGGCCTCCTTCGTGGGGATGGCGGTGGTGTCAAGTTCGTTCAGTTTCTCTTCACCCGCCGCGATATAGAGCGCGAGTTCGTCGTAGAAATTCAGCGTCTTGTCATAGAGCAGGTCAAGTGACTTGATGTCCTTCAGCAGCACATGTTCGTGGCCCAGCAGGTCATCAGTGATCTTGTCGATCTGGTCCTGCACATCTTCGTATTTGGCAATGAAGTCCGATGCCGCCTTGCCCGCGCCGCCAAACAGCCGTTCCCACCAGCTGCGTTTGCGGTTGGGGTCTAGTTCGTCGACCGAAAAGCCCCGGATGGTGGACACGATATCGCGCAGCGAATTGCCCGCCGGGCCGACATCCTTGTTTTTCACGTCCTGCAGCATCGCTTGACTGATCTGTTGCAATTCGGCCTGCGCGGCAGAGCCGAACCGCACGATCGATCCGGTGTCGCCCATGTCCAGTTCATCCATGCGTTTCTGGATTTCGGCGCTGGAGGCGTCGTCGGCATCGGCCAGCGGCACGATGTCAGCAGTGGGTTCGGCCAGAACGACGGCGCTGACGGCTTCGACCTCGGTCAGCGCGGCGGCAGCTTTTTCACGTACGATTTCGGACATGGAACTCTTTCCTCTCGAAATAGTCTGGGGTTACTCCAGCCGGACGCCTTCCTGGCGCAAACGGTCGCGGAGTACTTCGATTTCAACAGTCAAATCGCTGCGGTCATCCAGCAGCATCTTCTTTGTGCGCGCGGCGAAATTCTGTTCCAGATCGTCCAGCAATTCGCCGTAATCGGCGCGGGCCTGGGTGTCGCGTGTGCGGGCATAGACATCGGCAAACTTGACCGTCGCGTCGCGGGCACCGGTCAGGTAGACGGTCATGTATTTACGCGCGCTGCTCAGGTCGCGGGGGTCTTCTTCGACCGCGCGGAACAGTTCACGCGCGGTCGTCTGGAACCGTTCAACCCGCGCTTCCATCTGACGGTCGCCGGCGCGCAGGATCGCGTCGGACATCTCCCGCAATGATTTTTCGGCTTCGCTAACCACCCGCGCCACGCGGTCCTGCTGGCGGGTGTCGACGCCCTTCATACCCTTGTTTTTCAACGGGTCGAGCCCAAAGGCCACGCCATGCAGCACGGTTGCCACCGCGCCAAACAGCAGCCCGGCCAGCAGTGATCCGGCCTCACCATCCGCCAGCCCGGTTTTATAGCCTGCCACGGAAATGCCAATGCCGGTCAAAACGCTGCCCACCATCTTGCGTGGCAGGGCGGGGCGTCGGGCAACCTTGCGGGCGTTGTATTCGGCTTCGGCCCGCAACCCTTCGCGGGTCAGCCAGGCGGCCAGGGTCAGGATCGTAGCGGCGACAATGGCCAGTGTCAGGCCAACTGCGCCATCGTTCAGCGAGGTAAAGACCAGCGGAATCGCGGGGACAAACAGCACATTTGCGCGCATACCGGCTGCATCCTTGCGCGCGCCATCATACTGGCCGCGCTCCG
>JAEPNQ010000152.1 GCA_017643305.1 Marinibacterium sp.
CTTCACGCAGGCTGTAGAAGATCTCGCCACTGAGCAGTTTATCCCCTAACCGGCAACCGTCTCTGGTCGGATCGGTTCTGATCAAAAATACGGGAAGCCCGGCATGCCGAAATGTTAAAATTCGCCCGGATTTTTGGTGCGCTCGTCCCGATCAACTACTCCCACACCGCACCTCATACCCATGACGCCCCGGCCCATGCCATTCCATGTCTTGGTGAGAATTCGTCGCCATCGGTCAGCAAGCCAAAAACTTGATCTGCTCGCTTTTTTACCAATTCATGCGCCTGCTGAGGCGTCTCCGTGTGTCCTTTGATGCCTACAAAGATCTCTGCCTGTTATCGGCCAAGGGTAGCCATTGGTCTGGCCTCCCCGTGATGCTTCCCAAGCTTGCAGTCTGCTTCGAGTTGGAAGACTGAACGCGGATCGCCGATCATTGTTCAGTGTACAGCCTGCTAAGGAAAAAGACATCGTTTCGTCCAATGTCGCAGAGCTCTCGCATCTTCAATAAGATGGGTCACACATATATCAGGCTTGCGCCGCGCCGACGGTTCAGTGTCGACGGCAAGGCCGAACATGCGCACTCAGTTTTTATGTCAGCCCAAAAGTGAAGTCAGCCGTCGGCGTGGTCCCATCTCGAATGGCTGCCGACAGCGGGCGAACAGGTCAGTCTTTCAAAACCCAGGCCAGCAGCGCGTCAACATCGGCCGGCACCTCTTCCGCTTGATCGTCACAGAAACTATTCAGCGCGGAGAGGTTCAAGGTATTGGCCCCGACCAGAACCGGCACGTCCTGTTCCAGCGCGGCCGCAATCACCGTGCGAAAGCCGCGACCATCGGCTTCGTGTTTGCCGAACTTGTTGACGATTAGCAGATCCGCCCCCTTAGCCAGTTCCTTTTCGGTCATGGACACCGCCGTTTCCAACGCCGCAGGGTCCAACCGGCACCCCCGCGATTCCGGGCCAAGAGTCTGGGAAATGCGAATGGTCGGGCCATCCGGCAGAACCGATACATCCATATCGCAGACGTCTTCATTTTCGCGTTCGGTGTCCGTCTGCACCGTCCCGCACAGACGCAGCCCGCGCTGCCGTAGCTTTTCGGCCAATGTGCCAAGTACAAGGTTGGTCTCTCCCCGCCCTGGCCCGAGTGTGTATGCGATCTTCATAGGATTTATTCTACAGAGTTTTCCGGACGCAGGAAACCATCACAAATGCGCACAGGATATCCTGGCACAGTCGGAGACTCGCCCACTGGGCTGACGCATTTGCACCCCCCGGCCCGGGACCGCCGCCGCGCGCGGGCCCGGTCTCACTTCGCACACGAGGTCGCCAACTGCCGTCTTGATGTCCGGGACCTCATACCGCAACACTGCCCCGTCAGCACGGAGACGCCGGATGCCCATCGAAAACGCCCCCTTCAGCATGCAGGAATACAACCGCCGCATCGCCAAAACCCGCGATGCTATGGCCCGCGCTGGTCTGGACGTGCTTTTTGTCACCGACCCGTCGAACCAGGCCTGGCTCACCGGCTATGACGGCTGGTCTTTTTACGTCCACCAGGGCGTAATCCTTGGCCTCGAAGGTGACCCGGTATGGTGGGGTCGCCGGCAAGACACCAATGGCGGCGTGCGCACTGTCTGGATGTCAGATGAACACGTACAGGGCTATGCCGACACTTATGTGCAAAACCCCAACTCCCACCCGATGGAAGACCTCGCCACCCGCCTGCGCGACCTTGGCCATGCCAAGGCGCGGATTGGGGTGGAGATGGACAATTACTACTACTCCGCCAAGGCCCACGCGGTCCTGACCGCCGCACTGCCCGACGCGGCCTTGACCGATGCCACCGCTCTGGTCAACTGGCAACGTGCAGTGAAATCGGAAGAGGAAATCGCCTTCATCCGCTGCGCCGCGCGTATTTCCGAAAAAATCGTGATGCTCGCCATAGACCGCGCCGAACCCGGCCTGCGCAAGAACGATCTGGTTGCCGATATCCTGCAAGCCGCCGTTCAGGGCGTGGGTGACGACTGGGGCGATTATGCCGCCATCGTGCCGCTGACACCCTCAGGCGATGATGCCTCCGCCCCCCACCTGACATGGGACGGCGCCCCCATGCGCAAGGGCGAAGCCACATTTTTTGAACTCTCCGGCTGCTACCGCCGCTATCACGCCCCCCTTTGCCGCACTGTGCATCTGGGCAAACCGCCCCAATACATGGCAGATGCCTCCGAAGCGCTGACCACTGGGCTGGAGGCAGGCCTCGATGCCGCCCGCGCGGGCAACACCACTGGCGACGTAGCCCGGGCAATGATCGCGGAACTCGCCAAGGTTGGCATCGAACGCGCCGACCGATGCGGGTATCCGATCGGGCTCAGCTACCCGCCGGACTGGGGTGAACGCACCTATTCCATCCGACCCGGCGACATCACAATGCTGGAACCCGGCATGACCTTCCACTTCATGCCCGGTCTTTGGATGGATGGATGGGGGCTGGAAACCACCGAAACCCTGCTGATCCGTCCCGAGGGCGCCGCCGAGGCATTCTGTTCCGTCGACCGAAAACTGTTCGTGAAAGACTGACCATGGCCGCGCTCGACAACACCATAGGACTGCTCAACGACCTGATCGCCTATCCCACGGTGTCTGCCGACAG
The DNA here is from genome assembly GCA_017643305.1 of Marinibacterium sp. GTDB lineage: Bacteria > Pseudomonadota > Alphaproteobacteria > Rhodobacterales > Rhodobacteraceae > HXMU1420-2. Next base: position 2,649 of record JAEPNQ010000152.1, read on the forward strand.
CAACCTCGCCCTGATAGACCATCTTGCCAACCGGCTGCAGGACGCGGGCGCACGCGTTGACGTGTTTACCGACCCCACCGGCCAAAAGGCCAACCTCTTCGCCACGCTCGGGCCCGAAACTGACGGCGGTATTGTCCTGTCGGGCCACACCGACGTGGTCCCTGTCACCAATCAGGACTGGTCCGGCGACCCGTTTGCCATGACCATCCGCGACGGCGCGATTTACGGGCGTGGCTCCTGCGACATGAAGGGTTTCATCGCCGCCGCCGTGGCATTGGCCCCCAGGTTTGCCCAGCACGCTACCCGCCGCCCCCTGCATTTCGCCTTCACCTATGATGAAGAGGTTGGCTGTATGGGCGCGCAGGCACTGGCCCAAAGCCTGACCGACCGCGGCTTAAAACCCAACGTGGCCATCATCGGCGAACCCACCTCCATGCGCGTGATCGAGGGCCACAAGGGCTGCTGCGAATACACGACCCGTTTCGAAGGGCTGGCCGGGCACGGCTCCAACGCCGATCTGGGCGTCAACGCTGTGGAATACGCGGTGCGCTACGTCGCCCGGCTGCTGGAGGTGCGCGAAGAACTGAAAAACTTGGCCCCGCGCGGCTCCCGTTTCGACCCACCCTGGACGACGATAAACACCGGCGCGCTGCATGGCGGCATCGCCCATAACGTCATCGCCAATCACGCCGCCGTCGAATGGGAAATGCGCCCGGTCCAGGCCGGCGACGCAAGCCACGTGCGTGATACGATGAGATCCTATGCCGAAAACACGCTCCTGCCTGCGATGCAGACGGTCTGGCCCGACGCCGCCATCACCATCGAAGTCATAGGTGAAATCGAAGGGCTAATTCCAACCGACACCAACGAAGCACGCGACATCGTTACCGAACTCACCGGCGCTAATGGCACCGATCTCGTGGCCTTCGGCACCGAGGCAGGTATCTTTCAGGCCTTGGGCATGGATGTGGTGGTCTGCGGGCCGGGCTCAATTGAACAGGCGCACAAGGCAGACGAATTCGTCACCACCGACCAACTAGCCCAATGTATCCGTATGCTGGAACGGCTGGGGCCAAAGCTGGGCGGCTGACGGTCAGGAGGATTTGCCCTCCAGCCCCACCAAAGTGTTCGGATTGGTGCCGGGGATCCGCATCTCGAATGTCTCGGTGACCGCTGTGTAATCGAAATACCCCAACCGCGCCAAAGGCTGGATCGCAGGAATATCCAGCTTGCCCTCGGGCGTGACAACATCATCGGCCACATGAATGCGCACAACCTCGCCATACACCACATCCACCCAGCCATGGTTCGACGATCCGCGCAGCCGGTGGGTGGACAGATACCGGCATTCAAAATGCGCCGGGCTCTCCGCCACACGGGGCCCGGGGGCATCGACACAGGCGGCCTTGGTCACCCCGGCATGGTCGAACTCATCCACCTCTGCGGATAACTCCATCGCCGACAGGTTCACCGCCTCCCGCAGCGCATAGGTTGCCATGTTCCAGACAAACCACCCCGTCTGTTCTGCGTTCACTACCGTGTGCTTGCGCTCTCCAGAAGACAGCTGGTTTGCAGCAAACATCACCATTGGCGGATCAAAGGTCAGGTTCTGCCACTGGCTGTAGGGTGCCAGGTTGTCCACCCCGTCCAAACTGGTGGTCGACAACCAGCCAATAGGGCGTGGCACCGTGCAGGATTTGAACGGCGAATAAGGCAACGGGCAGGTCTCAGAACGCGGGTCGTAATGCATCAATTTTTCTCCTTGCCCCAGCACTCAGCCGCGATTGCCCCACCATGTCAATGGCAGGGGAAA
>JAEPNQ010000092.1 GCA_017643305.1 Marinibacterium sp.
AAGGCCACACGCTGTCGTTGACCACCGGATAACTGTTCCGGATATCGGTTCGCAAACTCGCTCAGACGGACCTGCGCCAATGCTTCGGCCACGCGGGATTTTGCTTCTGCACCGCCAATCCCACGCGCTTTGAGACCGAAATTCACGTTCTCCGAAACGCTCATATGCGGAAACAAGGCGTAGTCCTGAAACACGATTCCGACATTACGCTTATTGGTTGGCACATTGGCAACCGACTTGCCGCCAATCATCACGCTGCCCTGGCTCGGGCGCAGGAAACCGGCCACTGTGCGCAATGTCGTCGTCTTGCCACAGCCCGAAGGCCCCAAAAGGGCCAGGCATTCACCTTCTTCGACCGTTAGGTTCAGGTTGGGCAGAATTGCCCTTTCTCCCAGTCTGATTTCTACGTCTTTCAGTTCCAAGCGTGCCATGAGATCCACTTCAAGATTTCGGTAAGGACAGGGAAATGATGCGATAGCGCCATTCTGCGGCGCAAATGATCAGTGAGACGATCACTATGTAAAGCGTCGAGAACGCAGCCGGAGTCGGATCGAAATTGTTGGAGATGTGGTTGAACACCTCAATTGGCATCGTCGTTATTTCACCGCGCACAAGAAACACGCTGATCGGGTAATTGTCGAAGCTAATCAGGAAGGCGAATAGGAACCCTGAGACCAGCCCCGGTTTCAATTGCGGCAAAGTTACCCGCCTAAAAGTCATCAATCGACTGGCGCCAAGCGATGCGGCGGCATCCTCCAGTGACGTATTGGACAGGGTCAGAGAAGCCAGCAGAGTGCGCACAGGGTAAGCGATTACAAGAACGATGTGTCCGATCGCTATACTCCACCATGTAAAGGCGATATCCAAGGCAATGAAAAACTGGACGAGAGCGATTCCGATGGCAACCATCGGAATGGTAATTGGTGACAAAAGGAAAGTTGTCAGCGCAGCCTTTCCCGGAAGTGGGTGGCGCGCAATGGCCAGGGCCGCTCCTAGTCCGAGCACGGTTGCGATACTGGCTGAAACAATACCGATCAGCAACGACCAGAAAACCGCCTCTCCAATGCGGTGGATATCGGCGATGGCCGCATACCATCTGAGTGAATATGACTTCGGCGGCAACTCGATAAAGAAGGGATCGTTGAAAGAGGCCAGCGCCGTGATCAGCACGGGGAATACAAGAAAGCCTATGCCGATCCATGCCAGGATGGCGAGACTGATGCGAAAGAACGGTGCATTAGACATTTACACGGAACATCCTTCGGATCAGCAGTGCGTAGGCCCAAACCAACAGCACGGTTGCGACGGTCAGCGTTATGATTATTGCGGAGCCCCAGGCAAAGTTCAGCTGGACCAGCATCTGTTCCGCTGCAACCTGCGACGCCATGGCCGTTGATGGAGAACCAAGCATCAGCGGTGTCACAAAGGCGCTCATCGATACGGCGAAAACCAGGATGGTTCCGCCAAAGATACCTGGCACTGATAAGGGAAATACGATGCACCAGAGAGTTCTCGCGGTGCCGGCGCCAAGAGAGAAAGATGCCTCCCAAAGTGCAGGCGGAATGCGTAAAAGGGACCCATAAATTGGCAGGATCATGAAGGGCATACCATAATGTACTAATGCCACAATAATTGCGCTCTCGTTATACGTTAATTGCAGGGGGAACTCGACAATCCCGAGTGCCACCAACAGGCCGTTGACCGGTCCGGTGTTGGACAAAACAATAAGCCAGCCGTAGTTGCGCACGATCAGGCTGGCCGCAAGCGAGACGAAGGTGATCACCAGCACAAGTGTGCGCACAAATCTCCTTGCCGTGACCAGCCAGAGCGCAATCGGGTAACTGAGCAAAATACAGAACACAACGCTAAAAAGCGAAATGCGGAAGGTCCTCTCGATCGCGCCCATGGCACGGGAACTGTTCAGAGTCTTGGCATATTGATACAGCGTTGCTCTGCCATCCGCTTCGGCGTCACCGGACCACCAGCTGAAGCTTTGGGCCAGCATGCTGGTCATGGGAATGACATAGAACCCCAGCAAAAAGATCAGTAGCGGCGCAATAAGCAGTGTGGCGGGCCCAAAAGCCCGCCAGCGTGCCCCTTGCCCCAACAAAGGCAGGTATCGCTTGACCTGGGTCGGCGTCGTCAATGGCGCTAATTCTTGCCGGCAAGCGGCATCAGCCAAACACCTCGTTCCACTTGTCGGTAATTGCGGCGCGGTTTTTCGACAGCCAGCCCCAGTCTGCATAAGACATGTTGTCCGCAGGCCCAACAAGTTCCTGAGTGCGTTCCGAGGGTTCGACCTCTTTGTGGCCGGCCAGGGCATTCAGCGTGGACTCGATCTTGGACTGGAAGTCCTTCGACAGGCTCATGTTCACGTAAACTTCTGCCAGTTCTACATTGGGTGCGTTGACCGGCATATTCATACCCACGATCTCGCCATGTTTTCCCTCTTCCAGTTTAGTGGCAGGCGCGATGGGGGCACCCTGGGCGATTAGTGGATTCACGAAAACTCCGTAGAATGGGACGAGCGGTACGGAACCACTCTGCATCATTTGGATTGCTTGCGTCGCGCCCGTGTAAACCGAAACGCTGTTATCCTTCAGTTCGGCGAGCTTCGCAATCCCGGCCTCATAGTCGTACTGCGCCTCTTGCATCGGCTTGCCCGTCGCGATTTGAGCAGCGGTCGTCACCATACGCACGCCGCTATTCCACGTCACCGGCGGGATAGCGATCTGTCCAGAATTAGCGCTATCCCAGAGTTCTGCCCAGGACATTGGCGCTGTTTGGCGGCGCTGAGTGTTATAGAAAATTGTATGCATCGCATCAACAACACCGGCGGAGAAGTCATCTGCCATATTGAAAGCCGGGCGCAGCATCGCAAAATTGGGAATGTTCGACGTGTTGTGCTGTCGCAGCAAACCTTCCTCGGCCGCAAGGAATACGCCGGCTTCTGAGAATTGCATAAGGTCCGGCGGCGAGTCTTTCTGGGTTTTCAGCATTGCCAGCATGTTCGAAGTTACCGACTGCTGAACGTTGATGGAGGCACCGGTTTCAGCTTCAAAGGATGGGTGTAGTTCATCGATCCAGAGCTTGGCCAGCAGTCCCTGATTCAACACGACGTTCAGTGTACCCGCCGCTTTCGCTGAAGTTGTTACCCAAGGTGTTGCCAGCGCGGCGACACCAGTGGCACTCGCCGCCCGCAAAAAGGCCCGGCGCGTCGATTGTCCGGTTTCTCGTATCATCTTTGTCATATTGCTCCTCCTTCTCTCTGCAGACCGCGTGTCCCGAGTTTTTCACTTTGTACCCTGCGCGATCGTCATTTATTTTGTTGCTGCGGGTGGACATGGCGGTCAAAGCTTCGGAGCTGCTGCCGTGTACTGGTCTTTTACTTCATACAAGCTTAGTCAAACAGCATCCTTTTAATTTGGCATAATTACTTCCACCCAACGAGCGTTAATACACTAAAATTTAACCAAAAACACCGTGCATTCCTTCCCGCTCACAAAAAGGGTAACATGACTTCTTGATTTTTTACATTAAAAAATAGATGACTTTATACAGCTTTAAATATCTCAAGCAGTGCTGCTTCGTTCAACTTGCCGCGTCTAAAGTGGCTTTCACCAAGGGCGGCTTTTCAGACAGGAGTACTAAGTGCCAACAGACCCATGGGTTATGTCCGGTGAAGGCTCCGGTCTGTGATGGATTAAGGTTGCGGTGTTAACTGGGTTAACGGTTCGTTTCCGCGCAGTTGGAATAGCTTGCACCCAGCCGCCAAGGGCGGCCAGCCACGAGGGACGCTTGGGACGCTTATTCCCACATGACCCTTCTGTGGAAAAAAGGGTTTTTTAGCGGTTGATTTACGAAAAACATTTTTTTCAGCCAAGCGATATGTCGGGATGATGCGTCCCAAGCGTCCCAAGCCCCCTCAAGCATCAATTTTCAGGCCTGTGACGTAGCGGTGCGCCCCCGACTTGGTCGCCCCAAATCCAAGGCGGGTCAGTCGGTCACGCAGGCCCTTCTTGCTCATCGTCCTAGAAATGCCGTTGTCTGACGCCCAGAGCTGATAATTCAGGAAGACGTCCTGCATGGTTGCTCTAGCAGTCGGGTCAGCCTGGCACTTCTCGTCGACAAACAAAGCCACCTGATCAGCTTCTAACCGCCATTCTTGTTTGGCCTGCTCACTGGCTGCCGGTTCAGTAAAGCCATAGAACCATCCCCACCCGATGACCTTGAGATAGGTGAAGTCGATCTGCCACAGCTGGTTTGGCCGAGCGGTCTTGTCTTTGAACTCGTCTGCGGCGGACAGAACCACATAGGCCGGGCTGGTGATCAGGTCGTAGGACTTGAGGATGCGATAGACCGAAGCCTCTGACACAAAATACTTTTCCGTGTCGGTGAATTGCACGGCCAGTTCGCGCAGCGACGGATCGCTTTCCTTCAGGGCTAAGTCCTTGACCTTCTCGCGCACCGGCTGCGGGATGCGGTTCCAGACCCGTGATGGCTTGTGGCTGCGATCCTCAAGCGCCTCGGGGCCACCCGACAGATACCGATCATATCCCATTGCCCGCCAGGCGCTTCTTCCCAGCTTCGAGGGGCTCCTTGGACCAGCTGTAATACAGGCTCTGCGCAATGCCCTCACGCCGACACAGCTCGGCGATGCGCGATTTAGTCAGGACGCGTACGTGCCTGCCCTAATGCCTATTGGACCGAAGATCCGCTGTTGTGTGAAAATAGTTGCCCTGACCTGTTTGTAATGACTGATCTTAGCCAAATTTTTTTTATCGCTTCAGTTCAATTGCCTTCAAACTTCGCCTCACGACGTTCTTTGAACGCTGTAGTTCCTTCTGCAAGGTCGTCGGATCGACCAAGATCATAGAATGATCGCACTTCCGCCTTCAAAGCTTCGTTGATAGGCATGGATGCTGTTCTTCGTAGCGTCTGCTTGGCGTAGCGTATCGCCAGAGGGGCACGGGAGGCCAGCTTCGCGGCGTAATCAAGCGTCTTGGGCAACAATGCCTCCTGATCCCAAACGCGGTTCACCAAACCAATACGGTAGGCGTGATCAGCATCAATCAGATCGCCAGAGAGAACCATCTCCATGGTGTTCCCTGTCCCGATAATACCCGGCAAGCGGATCAGCGCGCCATCGCATGCGTGAAATCCCCATTTCACATCCTGCAACCCAAACTCGGCATTCGGTGAGCAGAAGCGTAGGTCACACGCCAAGGCGATCTCTAAGCCGCCAGACACGGCGTATCCATTGACGGCGGCGATGAGGGGTTTGTCGATATAGAGGCCGCGCGTGATACCGCCCAGGCCATAACCCTCGACAAACTCCTCTCGGAACTCGTGAGGTGGCCGGGTGGCGAAGTTCATTGTGTAGGTTTTCAGATCTGCGCCGGCGCAAAAAGCCTGATCGCCCTCGCCCGTGATGACGCCAACGCGCGCCTCGCTCTCTGCATCGAACGACTTCCATGCGTCCACTAGTTCGTAGTGGGCGTCGAAATCAAGCGAGTTCATCTTTGTTGGCCGCTCTATGGTCAGCAGCCAAACAGGGCCATCCTTGTCAATGCGAATGTCAGCCATCTCCATCCCTTTCGAATACTGGCGGGGGTCCGGCGCGTGTGCAGATTACGCGTACCTCGAGTTTTGCAATTCCTTGGAGGCGGCCGGTCACCTGGACTCCCGCGTCCAAGTCGATCACTGCGACACGATAGGGACCGTCAACCTCCAATCCGGCCGGGGGGCGCCGAATTTCGGTCCAGGTCAAAAGTCGTCCTTCGCCTGGCACGCTCATCGGCGACAGCCCTTCCGCTCCGCAGCTGGGGCAGATGATCCGAGGTCCTGGGTCCAGTCTTTGACACGAAGTGCATCGTAGAACGCCGATTTGCTCAGGCATCGGGCCGGCCAAGGATGGAAACTGTGCAGGCAACGCCTGCCCCACCAAGATTGTGGGTCAAGGCAAATCGAGCTCCGCGCACCTGATTGGAGTGCGTTCCCCGTAGCTGGATGGTAGCTTCGTAGATCTGTCCCAATCCGGTCGCACCAACCGGATGGCCTTTCGCCAAAAGCCCACCGGATGGGTTAATGGGCCGATCACCGCCTGAACCGGTGCGGCCTTCGGCGGCCCAGGCCGCCCCTTCGCCACGCGGGACAAGACCGAGGTCTTCGCTGTTCAGAATTTCGGCGATGGAAAAGCAATCATGCAGCTCAGCCAGACTAAGGTCATCCACCCCAAGGCCAGCTTCTTCTAGCGCTTGAGAGCTTGCGGCGACAGTTGCGACCAGCGAGCACATATCCGCGTGACCGGCGATGCGCGGCGCACCTGAGGTCTGGACTGTCGCCAGAATATCCAGCGGCTCCGCGACTGCGTCACGCGCCAGTTCAGGCGTGGTCACGACCACCGCTGAGGCCCCATCGCTGACCGGGCAACAATCGTACAGCTGGATCGGATCCGCGATGTAGGCGCTGGCGGCGATGGTTTCGAGGTCCAGATCTGCGCCCATCTGCGCGAGCGGGTTTTTCAATCCCGCCGCCTTGTTCTTGATGACGACCGCGGACACGTCATCCCGATTTGCTCGCCCAGCGGCTGCATACTTACGCCAGGCCAGCCCGTAGAATCCGGGGAAGGTCAGCCCTGACGGTCCGTCCGACCGATTGTCCATTGCGCAGTTCAGGGCGGCGGTGACATCCGCGCCGGATGCATGGGCCATCTTTTCGACGCCAAGCGCGATCGCCGCATCGCAGAGGCCCGCCCTAACCGCCATGACCGCATGGCGAAAGGCGATGCCGCCAGAAGCGCAGGCGCCTTCCACCTTCGTCGCCGGGATCGGACCAAGACCAAGCTCATCGGCCGTGATGCCAGCGAGCACCTCTTGCCCGCAAAGCGGCCCTGCGGTGAAGTTGCCAAGATACAAGGCACCGATTCGGGATCGCTCTACTCCGCTTTCCACGAGGGCGGCGCATCCCGCATCGATTGCAAGCGATTGAATGGACCTGTCCTGATGCCGCCCGAAAGCGGTGGAGCCGATGCCGGCGATAACAGCTTTACGCATAGGCCTTTTCCTTGTTCAGTGGATTGGCAAAGGCTGGCACGGCTTTAACGTCACGTTTCATTGCGAGCCGCTCCTCAATCGTTCACGAAGCTCTGTCTTCACCACTTTGCCGTAGTTGTTCTTCGGAAGGGCGTCGACGAATTCGTACCGTTTGGGCCGCTTGAAGCGGGCAAGGTTATCGAGACACATTCGATCCATCTTATCCGGCTCAGCCTCTCCAACCACGAAGGCGACCACCTCCTCACCCCAATCCGGATGTGGGTGGCCGACTACGGCAACCTCGCGGATTTCGGGGCTGGTTAAGAGAACTTCTTCGATTTCACGCGGGTAGATGTTGCTGCCTCCAGAGATGATCACGTCTTTGGACCGGTCTTTCAGGGTTAGCATGCCGGTCTCATCCATCACGCCCATGTCGCCGGTCATCAGCCATCCGCCTCTGATGGCTTTGGTGGTCGCTTCAGGGTTATCCAGATAACCAGCCATGACATTGTCTGACTTCGTCGCGATCTCCCCAATTTCACCGGCGGGTAGCGAAGCGCCTTCCTGATCGATCAAACGAACCTCAACAGCTGTGCGGGCGTATCCGACCGACGCGAGAAGCGCGTCATAATCGTCGCGCCAAACATGGCTATGCTGATCTTTGGTGATGTTGGCGATGGTCATCGGGCTCTCCCCCTGACCGTAGACTTGGTAAAGTGTGGGTCCGAACAGCTCCAGCGCCCTCTTGAGGTCTGAGACGTACATCGGTGCCCCCCCGTATTCGAGCGTTTTCAAGCCGCTCGTGTCGCCACCTGCATCCGGATGCGCCAACAGTCGCGTGACCATGGTCGGCGCCGCGAAGAAGCTGACGTTGCGATGGGTGCGGAGAGTTTCGAAAATGCGTTCGGGATCAAAACTGCCCGTCAGGATCAGGTTCTGCGCCCCCCGCAAAAGGAAGGGCAATGCGTATAACCCTGACCCATGCGACATCGGGGCGGAATGGATGCGTACATCCTCTGGTCCTATATGGTCGACGTCGGCGTAATATGCATGGCTCTGAGACAGTAAATTGCGATGTGTGAGCATCGCTCCCTTAGGGCGGCCGGTTGTGCCTGAGGTGTAAAAGATCCATGCAATATTTTTCAGAGCCATTTCGGGCACGGGCGCATCTTCAGCACTGACCAGCGCTGTATAGTCCCTACTGTCTGTAGAAATAATTGGTAGGTCAGTTTCCAGTTTCGAAGCAAGCGTTGGTGTCGCAAACACCAGCGCAGCGCCTGAGTTCCGGAAAATCCAGTCGAATTCGCGCGGATGCAGTTTCGCGTTGATCGGGATCGCCACCAGGCCGGCCCGCCAGACGCCTAGCAGCAAAGGCAGAAACTCCGGGCAGTTTTCCATCGCCATCGCCACCCGCTGGCCCGGCTTCAGCCCGTGGCGGGTAATCAGCCCACCCGCGATGCGATTGATCTGATCCGCCAGACCCGCGTAAGTCAGACGCCCTTCTTCCCAGAGAATGGCTGTGTGATCCGGTTGACGCGCTGCGACGGTAAGGACTGCGCTTGCAATGCTCATGGGGCGTAACGTGAACTAAACACGCTGGAACGTCCAGTATCTCCAGGCCGGATCGCCGTTCAGATTGGGCTTTCCGAACGTCAGCCGAACAAACCGCTCGAAGTCCGTTTGACGAACTGCAATATTGGCGCCGCCGTAATTGTGGAAAGACCCAAGATGACGAAAGACCTGATATCCGAACAACGCGGGCAGACCATTTGGGTCACTTTCAATCGTCCAGAAGCGCGCAATGCGCTGACTTTCGGGATGTATGACGAGTTGGCGAGGATATGCGAAAGCGTCGGCGACGACAGCTCCGTGCGCGCCATGATCATCATTGGCGCTGGCGGGAAGGCCTTTGCGGCTGGCACGGACATGTCGCAGTTCCGAGCGTTTGAAACGCCGAAGGATGCTTTGGACTATGAGGATGAGATCAACCGCGTGCTGACTGCGGTCGAGCAATGCCGCGTCCCCACGGTCGCCGCGATACATGGCGCCTGTACAGGGGGCGGCGCTTCCATCGCCGCCGCGTGCGATATCCGTATCGCCAGCCAGCCGCTTAAGTTCGGTTTTCCGATCGCGCGAACCTTGGGCAATTGCCTGAATGCTGCGAACCTTGCCCGGCTAACCGAGCTATTGGGCGCAGGGAGGGTCCGTGAAATGATATTTACCGCCCGGCTGTTGGGCGCAGATGAGGCGCTGGCCTGTGGTTTAATCTCTGAGGTTTTGCCAGACGAACGAGCCTTGCTGGAACGAGCGGAGGCGTTAGCCGATCGACTTGCAGGAATGGCGCCCCTGACCTTGGAGGCAACGAAGGAAGCGATGCGCCGCAACCGCGCCGCGATCTTTGTCGAGGACAGCGATCTCATCACGCTGTGCTATATGAGTGAAGACTTCAAACATGGGATCGAGGCTTTCCTCTCAAGGTCTAAGCCTGAGTGGAGCGGGAGATGAGCGGGCGTGGCCCCCTTGAGGGCATGAAGGTCATTGAACTTGCCCACATCATGGCGGGGCCGGTCTGCGGGATGATGCTGGCCGATATGGGCGCAGACGTCATCAAGGTGGAAAAGCCTGACGGTGACGACACCCGCCGCTTCGTGCCGCCAGAGATCAATGGCGAGAGCGCCGCCTACATGATGATGAACCGCAACAAGCGCGGGATTGCGCTGAACCTAAAGGACCCTGAGGCCGTCGACGTGCTGCGCGACCTTCTAAAATCTGCGGATGTGCTGGTCGAAAACTACCGCCATGACACGATGGAGCGTTTGGGCCTCAGCTACGAAACCTTGCGAGAATTGAATCCAAAACTGGTCTATTGCGCGATCTCAGGTTTTGGCCGCAGTGGTCCTTATGCGGAGCGCGGCGGGTTTGATCTGATCGCGCAGGGCATGTCTGGCCTAATGTCGATCACTGGTGAAGGCCCCGGCCGGCCTCCTGTGAAATCGGGCGCGCCCATCTCGGATATAACAGCTGGTTTTCTCGCGGCGATGGGATGCGTCGCTGCTTATTCGCACGCTCAAACAACGGGCGTCGGGCAGGCTGTGGATACTTCGTTGTTCGAAGCGGGGATTTCTCTCACCTACTGGCAATCCGCCATCGCCTTCGCCTCAGGCGAGGCTCCAGGCGCGTTAGGCTCAGCCCACCCGCTGAACGCGCCCTACCAATCCTTTCGCACAAAGGACAGCTGGATCAATATCGGGGCGGCGAACCAACGCAACTGGCTTCGCCTGCTTGATGTTCTGAGCGCTGCCGAACTGAACGAAGACCCACGGTTCGCGACCAACCAGGATCGGATGGATAATCTTGAAGCGCTGGTGCCGATCCTCGAAAGCCACATGCAGAACCGCAGTACCGACGAATGGCTTGAGATCATGGAAAAGGCTGGGCTTCCCGCAGGCCCAGTAATGGACATTTGTCAGATGCATCAAGACCCTCAGGCGTTGGCCAGGGAGATGATCGTCGAGACAGAGCATCCGCAGGTCGGAACCGTGAAAGCCATCGGATTACCGGTCAAATTCAGTGACACGCCAGGAGGTGTTTCTAGGCCCGCGCCGATGCTTGGTCAGCACGGCCACGAAATCCTTAACGAACACGGATACTCGCCTGAGCGAATCCAAGCGCTCGAGGATGGAGGGGTTCTTGTAGGTCGGGGTTCTGAGTAATTCGGCATCTCCGCGCCATCGCAGAGTGTCAGAGCTCGTTCACAAATGACACTTCACCTGCAATGCCATCAGTGGGTCCGCGAACACGCCCAACGTTTGAGTGTTTGGATCGCCTCTATGCCCTTCAACGTCGCCTTCGCAGTCCACAGTGGAACAATACCGTTTTCCTCTGCTCCCCTTCATAATATCCCCTTCGATCTGGCGTAAGGATTTAGCGTTTGAGACCCAAAATACACGCTGATCAATCTCGTATCGCCTGCAAAGTCAGTTCGAAGTCTCATTGACCAGGCGGCTAGCACTTTACGATACCATTTCGTCCAGACCTGCAAGAAGCGCCGCATTGAACTCCTCAGGCGCCTCGACATTCGAGAAGTGTCTCTGCCCATCGATCACGGTCAACTCCGCGCCCTTGATGCGGTCGCGAATGGTCTCTGAATGGTCGATCGGTGTCACCGGGTCCGCACCCGCGGCGATAACTCGAGTAGGGCAGTCGATCCTGTGCAACTGGTCCCGATAGGTGAGGTCGGCAACCGCTGAAGTGCCGCCCAAATAGCCGGCAACCTTGGTGGCGACGAAGACGTCGCGAACGGCTTGATAGGCGGACGATTCCTCTACGACAAACGCATCGGTGAACCACAGTCGTTCGTCATCTCCCAAACCGGCGCCATCCCGTCCTGGCGCATAACTGCTTGGCGCTCGGCAACCCAGTCACGATACCATGGGTTAGCCTGCGAAGTCGTATTGCAGAGCGTCAGCGAAGAGATACGCGTGGGGTAATTGATCGCTAATCCTTGGCCGATCATGCCACCCGTCGAGATACCGACCCAGTTGACCGTCTCCAACTCCAGCGCATCCATCAGGCCAACGGCGTCGGCTTCGATTTGGCTGAGGATATAAGGACCTTCGGGCGCTTCCGTGGCGCCATGGCCTCGCCAGTCATAGCGCAGAATACGATATCGCCCCGACAAAGCGGTCACCTGGCTATCCCAGATGCGGTGACTGGTTCCCATCGCGTGAGCCATCATGATAACCGGCCCATCCGGGACGCCATCCCAGCGGAACGCCATCTGGATGTCACCGACTTGAACAGTTCTCACCGTCATTGTGGGACCCCTGACTTGACCAGAACCTTTCCGATAAACTTGCCTGCAAGCATGTCATGCAGAGCTTGCGGGAGGTTTTCGAACCCATCCACCGTCTTGTGGTTCGCCTTGATCTTATCCTGACGGCACAGTTTCATCATCCGCTCCCGGGCAAAGGCCCACCTCTCAGGATAGGAGTAGCGCGAGAAGCCTTGGATCGTCGCCTCGCGCGCCCATAGCAAGCGCATGTTGAGGGGGTCCAGGTCCGGTCGGTTCGAATTGTTCGACGCCGTCCGCCCAACGATCAGCACGCGGGCAAACTTGGCGATGTTGGAGAAGACCGCATCTGCAACCGGCCCGCCTGTCGTATCGAACACTTGATGCGCGCCGTCAGGAAGTGCGTCAGAGAGGGCGTCTGCATAACTGTCCGCTTTGTGATCGACACAAGCATCCGCGCCCAAAGCATCGACGACATAACCGCATTTACTCGAACCACCAGCGACTCCGACCACATGCATTCCCGCTAACTTACCTAACTGGACAGCATATCCGCCAACCGATCCTGCTGCGGAGGTCACGACCATAGTTTGCCCCGGCATCGATCTGCCAAACAGGTCAAGCGCGGTATAGGCCGTCAACCCAGGGGAACTGAGCGCTGTCAGCCAGAGGGTTGGATCAAACTCTTCCGTGACCGCACTCAGACCGTCCGCTTTCGCGACGGCGTAGTCTTGCCAGCCAAGACGGGACGTCACCAACTGACCGGGCGCCAAGTCGGCGCCAGGCGCAGCTTCGACGACCTCAACGAGAACGTCCCCGTCAATCAATTCGCCGATTTCAAACGGTCCTGTATAATTCGCAAAATCCTTCAAGCGCTGGCCCTGCCACGGTGACAGGGCATGGTAAAGCGCTTTGACCCGGACTTCTCCCCGCGCAAGATTGGGATGCTCATTCTCCTCCAAAGCGAAATGTTCCATCTCTGGCAAATCCTCGGGACGAGCCTTCAAGGTGAATCGGCGATTGATCTTTTTAACCATGCCCCTGACTATCGAATAGAGAACCGCCTGCACAGGATATCCTTAATGACGCTCTATTTTGCTCCTGTCGGCGATATCGAAATAGCCTATATGGTCGATGGCCCGCGCTCTGCCCCTGCGGTCTTGATGGGGCATTGTTTTTGCGCTGATCAAAGATTCTGGGGGCCACACCTTGCGGCCTGTGAAGGGTTTCGAACGATCCGCTTTGATACTCGGGGGCATGGACAGTCCGGGCGCAGCGATGGCCCGTATTCGCTGGCACAAATAGCTTTGGATGTGGTTGGCCTTATGGACCATCTAGAGTTGCGCCAGGCTCACTATGTTGGTGTGTCGATGGGGGGGATGGTCGGTCAAACGCTAGGCATTGAATATCCGAAGCGGCTGCTTTCGCTGACACTGTTGAACACGACGCCGAGATACTCTGACGCTCAGCGCGATCTTTGGCGGGAACGCGCCGACGCTGTCCTTGCGCATGGGATCGAGCCGATCCATGGCGATCTGATGCGCCGATGGTTTACCGACGAGGCGCTGGCGGCCGATCTTCCAGGCGTCCGATACATCGCAGAGGTCGTTCGTACATTCGACAGACGTAGCTTCGCATCGGTCACGGCTGCGATGTGCGAACTCAACACGGTCGATTGCCTGCCGGCCATTTCGGCGCCAACTCTCGTGGTCGCGGCGCCGGACGATCCGGGGGTTCCGCGTGATGTTAGCGAGATGCTCTCGAACCGCATTCCCGACGCTTCGTTGCACTGGCTGCACCCCGCACGTCATCTCGCCTCATTGGAACATCCGGACGTGTTCAACGGTTTGCTGCGCGCGCATTTGGCGGCGTGGCCTCGGCGTAACTGAGACCGAGTTCATTTTGTGAAAGGATCTGCAAATGCCCTCCTTGCCTTACGATCCACGAACGACGCGGCTGCGGAGCTTTCATGATCGAGTATCCGCATTTCGGAAAGGTGCGGACACGCCGCGCGCATATCTGGAACGATGCCTTGAAGAGATCGAAAACCGCGAAGCCGACGTCAAAGCTTTCGTTACTTTGAACGTCGAAGGCGCGCGCGCTGCCGCCGACGCATCAACCGAACGCTATGCGAGAGGCGCGCCATTGTCCGAGATCGACGGCCAACCGATGGGCGTCAAGGACCTGTTTGAAACCGAGGACATGCCAACCCAGTGCGGCAGTCCGATTTTCGCTGGCAATGAAACAGGTCGGGATGCTGCGTTGATCGCTGGTCTGCGTCAGGCAGGCGCCGTCATCCTCGGGAAAACTGTTTCGACCGAGTTTGCATTCTACAATCCCGGCCCGACTCGCAATCCGTTTGACCTTGCCTGTACGCCGGGCGGGTCTTCCAGCGGTTCCGGCGCAGCCGTTGGCGCGGGTTTCGTACCTGTGGCCATCGGCAGCCAGGTCGTTGGCTCGCTGATCCGTCCCAGCAGCTTCAATGCTAATTTCGGCTTCAAACCGTCTTTCGGGGCAATCAATCGCGAGGGCGCCTATTTCAATTTGAGCCAGACCGTTCTGGGCACACAGGCGGCGTCATTGACCGATGCCTGGACAACGGCGCGCGTGGCGACCAGATTTGCTGGCGGCGATCCTGGCCATGTCGGGTTGACCGGCGATGCGGCATTACCCGATGCCGCGGCACCGGCCTGTTTGGCCAAATTCGAGAGCGCTGGATGGGAGCGAACGTCATCTAAGGCCCAGGCCAAATTCGACACGCTGCTGGCGACGTTGGCCGAGGCTGGCGCGCCAATGGTTTCTCGGCGCGAGGATGCCCGGCTTGAACAGTTCGAGCAACTGATGACGCCGGCGCTAGATGTGACAAACGGCCTGTGCGGGTACGAAGCGCGATGGCCAATTTCGTACTACCATCGTCGCGATCCGGGTTCCGTCAGCGAGAACATCGCCGCGCGGCTTGAGGCGTGGAACTACATCACTGACGATGAGTATGCGGTGATGCTTAACAAGCGAAACGAGATGCGGTCCGCGCATGACGCCCTTAGCAATACCTTCACGGCCTTGATTACGCTGTCGGCGATCGGTAGCGCACCTGTCGGGCTCAACACGACCGGAGATCCGATATTCGCAGTCAACTCGTCCATATTGGGCGCACCCGCCATCAATCTGCCGCTGCTGGAAGACGAAGGCATGCCGCTTGGAGTTCAGATTATCGGCTACCGAGGCAGGGACCGCGAGCTTTTCGCGCTTGCGCACTGGATACTTCAAAAGTGCGGAAGTGCGACCTGACGAGAGCCTTGGTCGGCAGTGGGCTCTCACCCGGCATTAGCTGCAGAAGGCACGAACGTCTGCTCTATCCGAAACAGGAACGGTGCCTGCCTCGTTTGAGGCCAAACGCCAGCCGTCAATCGAATACGCGCTCCACTTGCTCCGGCCAGCATTCCCCCGCCAGAAAGTACAGATCATGCCCTTTGAAAATGATCCACCAACTTGACATTGGCTGGCTCTATTTGCACGCGCCGACCCCTGCCAAAGTGGCCGTGGAAGATCCCTTCTTTGCCGTCCTCCCCCCTTGAATAATTTCCATCGCTAGAAAGCTCTCATGGCGCGAACTACCCGTTTTAAGGCCTTTGCCAGAAGAACCTAAATTG
>JAEPNQ010000048.1 GCA_017643305.1 Marinibacterium sp.
ACAACGTGCAGGCCGGTGAAATGGTCGAATTCCCGGGCGGCATCATGGGGATGGCGCTGAACCTGGAAAGCGACAACGTCGGCGTTGTGATCTTCGGTTCCGACCGTGACATTAAAGAAGGTGACACGGTCAAGCGCACTAACTCCATCGTGGACGTTCCGATCGGGGACGAACTGCTGGGTCGCGTTGTGGACGGTCTGGGCAACCCGATTGACGGCAAGGGCCCGATCAAGACCAAGACCCGCGGCGTCGCTGACGTGAAGGCTCCGGGCATCATCCCGCGTAAGTCGGTGCACGAACCGATGGCAACCGGTCTGAAATCTGTTGACGCCATGATCCCAATCGGCCGTGGCCAGCGCGAACTGATCATCGGTGACCGCCAGACCGGTAAAACCGCCGTGGCGCTGGACACCATCCTGAACCAGAAATCCTACAATGAAGCCGCTGGCGACGATGAGAGCAAGAAGCTCTACTGTGTCTACGTGGCCGTTGGCCAGAAGCGATCGACTGTTGCGCAGCTGGTGAAGAAGCTGGAAGAAACCGGCGCCATCGAATACTCTATCGTTGTGGCCGCCACCGCGTCCGACCCGGCACCGATGCAGTTCCTGGCACCGTATTCGGCCACCGCGATCGCAGAATACTTCCGCGACAATGGCCGCCACGCCCTGATTATCTACGATGATCTCTCCAAACAGGCTGTCTCCTATCGTCAGATGTCCCTGCTGCTGCGTCGCCCGCCGGGCCGTGAAGCATATCCAGGTGACGTTTTCTACCTGCACTCGCGTCTGTTGGAACGCTCTGCAAAGCTGAACGAAGACTTTGGCGCAGGCTCCCTGACCGCACTGCCGGTGATCGAAACCCAAGGTGGCGACGTTTCGGCGTTTATCCCGACCAACGTGATCTCCATCACCGATGGCCAGATCTTTCTGGAAACGGAACTGTTCTACCAGGGTATCCGCCCGGCCGTGAACACCGGTCTGTCGGTGTCGCGTGTGGGCTCCTCTGCCCAGACCGACGCGATGAAATCGGTCGCTGGTCCGGTTAAACTGGAACTTGCGCAGTACCGTGAAATGGCCGCCTTCGCCCAGTTTGGCTCCGACCTCGATGCCGCAACCCAGCAGCTGCTGAACCGCGGTGCGCGTCTGACGGAATTGATGAAGCAGGCCCAGTATTCACCGCTGACCAACGCAGAGATCGTTTGCGTGATCTTTGCTGGTACCACCGGCTTCCTCGACAAGCTGCCGGTTGGCGATGTCGGCCGCTTCGAAACCGGTCTGCTGAACCACCTGCGCACCAAGCATCAGGACATGCTGGACTGGATCACCAACGAAGACCCGAAAATCAAGGGTGACGCGGCAGATCGGCTGACCAAGGCCATCGAAGAGTTCGCTGAAAACTTCGCGTAATGGGGGCCTAGGCACATGCCAAGTCTTAAGGACCTAAAAAACAGGATCGAGTCGGTCAAATCGACCCGCAAGATCACCAAGGCCATGCAGATGGTGGCCGCCGCGAAACTGCGGCGGGCACAGGAAGCAGCCGAGGAAGGCCGCCCTTACGCCGAACGGTTTTCTGCCGTAATGGCAGGGCTCGCTGCTTCGGTTGGTGGCAATGATGGCGCACCGAAGCTGCTGACCGGAACGGGCAGCGACCAGGTCCATCTGCTGGTCGTGATGACCGCGGAACGCGGCCTGTGCGGCGGCTTCAACTCCAACATTGCACGCCTGGCTCGCCAGCATGCTCAGTCGCTCATGGCGAATGGAAAAAGCGTCAAAATTCTGACTGTTGGAAAAAAGGGTCGTGACCAGCTCAAGCGTGACTTGGGCGACAGTTTTGTCGGCCACGTGGATCTGACCGAAGTCAAACGCATCGGCTATTCCAACGCACAGGACATCGCCCGCGATGTGCTGGCACGATTTGATGCTGGTGAATTCGATGTGGCAACCCTCTTCTTCTCGAAGTTTGTCAATGTGGTCAGCCAAGAGCCGACCGCGCTGCAGATCATCCCGGCCAAGTTCGAATCCGAAGAAGAGGCCAGCGGCGGCGCCTTCTACGAATACGAACCGGGTGAAGAGGAAATCCTCGCAGATCTGCTGCCGCGCGGTGTCGCAACGCAGATATTCAGCGGGCTGTTGGAAAACGGTGCCTCGGAACAGGGTGCGCGGATGTCCGCAATGGACAACGCAACGCGCAACGCGGGTGAGATGATCGACAAGCTGACCATCGAATACAACCGCTCGCGTCAGGCCGTGATCACCAACGAGCTGATTGAAATTATTTCCGGCGCGGAAGCGCTGTAAGAAAACCGGAGACGAAACATGGCAACTGCAAACGGCAAGATCACGCAGATCATCGGCGCCGTCGTGGACGTACAGTTCGAAGGCGACCTGCCTGAAATTCTGAACGCGCTGGAATGCGACAACAATGGCAAGCGTCTGGTGCTTGAAGTGGCCCAGCACTTGGGTGAAAACACCGTCCGCACCATCGCGATGGACGCCACCGAAGGTTTGGTCCGCGGCGCAGTCGTGACCGATACCGGCGGCCCGATCTCGGTGCCGGTCGGGAACGCAACCCTGGGCCGCATCATGAACGTGGTGGGCGAACCGATCGACGAAAAGGGCCCGGTGGACGCTGCCGAAACCCGCCCAATTCACGCGGCCGCGCCGGAATTCCAGGAACAATCCACGGAATCCGAAATCTTGGTGACTGGTATCAAGGTTGTTGATCTGCTGGCCCCCTATGCCAAAGGCGGCAAGATCGGCCTGTTTGGCGGCGCCGGTGTGGGCAAGACGGTTCTCATCATGGAACTGATCAACAACATTGCAAAAGTGCACTCGGGCTTCTCGGTGTTCGCCGGCGTGGGTGAACGGACCCGTGAAGGCAACGACCTGTATCACGAGATGATCGAATCCGACGTGATCAAGCCGGACAACTTGTCGGAAAGCCAGGTGGCCCTGGTTTACGGTCAGATGAACGAACCTCCGGGCGCACGTATGCGGATCGCTCTGACTGGTCTGACCTTGGCTGAACAGTTCCGCGACCAGTCCGGGACCGACGTTCTGTTCTTTGTCGATAACATTTTCCGCTTCACCCAGGCGGGTTCGGAATGTTCGGCCCTGCTCGGTCGTATTCCTTCCGCTGTGGGGTACCAGCCGACGCTGGCAACCGACATGGGCGCGATGCAGGAACGCATCACCTCGACCAAGGCCGGTTCGATCACATCGGTGCAGGCTGTGTACGTGCCTGCGGACGACCTGACCGACCCTGCGCCGGCAACGTCGTTTGCGCACCTCGACGCCACCACCGTTTTGTCACGTGCTATCTCCGAACTGGGTATCTACCCGGCCGTGGATCCGCTCGACTCCACCTCGCGACTGATGGACCCTGCAGTTGTGGGTGAAGAACACTACGAAGTGGCCTCTGCTGTTCAGCAGATCCTCCAGCGCTACAAGTCGCTGCAGGACATTATCGCCATCCTCGGGATGGACGAACTGAGCGAAGAAGACAAACTGACCGTGGCCCGCGCCCGCAAGATCCAGCGTTTCCTGAGCCAGCCGTTCGACGTGGCCCAGGTGTTCACTGGTTCTCCCGGTGTTCAGGTTTCGCTGGAAGATACGATCGCGTCGTTCAAAGCGGTTGTTGCGGGCGAATACGACCACCTGCCCGAAGCAGCCTTCTATATGGTTGGCGGTATCGATGAGGTGATCGCCAAGGCAGAGCGTATGGCGGCTGAAGCCGCGTAAGGAGCTGTTATGGCTGACACTATGCAATTCGACCTTGTGAGCCCGGAACGTCGGCTTGCCTCTGTTGAGGTAACCGCCGTGTCCATTCCGGGCAGCGAGGGCGATCTGACGGCGATGGCCGGGCATATGCCGACCATCACAACCCTTCGTCCCGGTATCCTACGGGTCGAAGCGGGGTCTGGGACCGATGAATACGTCGTATCCGGCGGTTTTGCTGAGATCAACGCGACTTCCATGTCGGTTCTGGCCGAAAAGGCCATTCCGCGCGGCGAAGTCACTGCAGAGTTCTTGGAAGGCTTGCGCAAAGAAGCGGAAGCTGCTCATGAGGCAGCCGATGACGCCGACAAGGACATGACCGCAAAAACTCTGGCAGATCTGGCCTACCTGGCCGAAGCGATGGTCTGATCCACTACACAGTTACAAAGTCGGCCCCTGTCGGGGCCGCTTTTGTTTTGGACCTTTGTTGCTGAAGGCAGGCAGAAAGGTAGAAATCACAGGAATTATTTCTGGGTTTCCGTGTTTTGATTCCGATTTTGCGCGGAATCTGGCTTCTCGAAAGACGGTGGGTTTGGCAAAATTTCTGAACTCGCGATCTTTTGCCCTAATTTTGATCGACCAATGAAGAAACTACACTCCCACCTCATCGGCATCGACCAGGGCGATGTTGCCGTATTTTCCGACTTTGAAAATGGCGGCGAAATGTGGACGGGTGCAGGTCCGCGCGAACGCCGCTGTCCGGTGAAATTCAGCGACCGGGTCCGCGAGCCACCCGCCGTTCAGACCGTTACTTCACTGTGGGATGCTGACACTGACGCGGCCATCCGGGCCGAAGTGGTTGCCGAAAACATCACCAAGGATGGGTTCGACGTGGTGTTCCGCACCTGGGGCGATACCCGGTTTGCCCGGATCCGCGTGGCCTGGACAGCCATTGGCGCGTTGGTCGACCCCGACGATTGGCAGCTTTACTGACGCCCGCTGGGTCTGGCTCCCCGGACCGTCGGCATCAATGCACCGCGTAGAGCGTTTCGTAGATTGGCGACAGAGTGTCGTCTTCGAACAGCGAAGATACCGATGTTCCATTCCAGATATTCAGGATCGCTTGCGCAAACATGGGTGCGGTTGGCACAATTCGGATGTTT
Organism: Marinibacterium sp.; assembly: GCA_017643305.1. Classification (GTDB taxonomy): domain Bacteria; phylum Pseudomonadota; class Alphaproteobacteria; order Rhodobacterales; family Rhodobacteraceae; genus HXMU1420-2. Next base: position 4,880 of record JAEPNQ010000048.1, read on the forward strand.
TTTGCTGATTTTACCTCTTCTGTCGGTGCAATCGTATCCGTGATTACCAGCGACTTCATTACTGATTTGGTCACACGATCCACAGCGGGGCCGCTCAGCACCCCGTGGCTTATATAGGCGTGCACTTCCTTCGCGCCATATGTCATCAGCAGTTCCGCCGCCTTGCACAGCGTACCTGCAGTGTCGCAAATGTCGTCGACAATCAGGCAGATCTTACCTTCGACATTCCCGATTACCGTCATCTCCGCCACTTCACCGGCCTTCTCGCGCCGCTTATCGACGATGGACAGCGGTGCTTCGATCCGTTTGGCCAACTCGCGCGCCCGCGCCACGCCGCCCACATCCGGAGACACGACCATCAGGTCTTCCATCTGGTCCGAGAAATGCGTCTTGATATCCAGCGCAAAGATCGGGCTGGCATAGAGGTTGTCGACCGGGATATCGAAGAACCCCTGGATCTGCGCGGCGTGTAGGTCCATTGTCAGAACCCGCTCAATCCCCGCACCAACCAGCATGTTGGCTACCATTTTGGCTGAAATCGGCGTACGTGCCTTGGTCCGGCGATCCTGGCGGGCATAACCGAAATAGGGCAGCACGGCCGTGATCCGCTGGGCCGACGACCGGCGCAGTGCGTCGGACATGATCAGCAATTCCATCAGGTTGTCATTGGCTGGGTTCGACGTTGGCTGGATTATGAACATGTCCTCGCCGCGTACGTTCTCGAACACCTCGACAAAGATCTCGCCGTCGTTGAACCGTTCGACCCGCGCATCGACCAATCCGATATTGACCCCGCGATGCATGGTCATCCGGCGTGCGATGGCTTTGGCAAGCGCAGGGTTGGCGTTCCCAGCGATCAGCTTGGGTTCTGTGAGTGTCGGCATGCGGATAGTCCCCTGTGAGCAGCAGGAATGTGCTAGATTCGTGATGTTGACACCGCTTAACACGGCCCTACCGTCTCGCAAAGACGACATACAGAGAAGGTGGGCAGATGCCGGAAATCAAATACTTCTTCGCGACAATTTCGCCATTCACCTATCTCGCCGGTATGCGGTTGGAAGACATAGCAGCCAAATATGGTGCAACGATTGACTATAAACCGGTCGATCTCGTGACCCTTTTCGCCCGCACCGGGGGCGTCCTGCCGAAGGAACGCCATATCTCCCGCCAAGAATATCGCGCGCAGGATCTGAACCGCCAGGCGGCCAAGGCGGGACTCAAATTCAACATCGCCCCTGCCCACTGGCCAACCAACATGGCCCCGGCTTCCTATGCCTTTATCGCTGCGCGTAATGCGGGGGGCGGCGATCTGGGCTTGCTGGTTCATGCCATGACACGGTCCTGCTGGGCTGACGACAAGGACATCGCCGACGATGCCGTCATCCGCGCCTGTCTGGAGGAGGCGGGCTTTGACCCCTCGCTGGCCGATAGTGGTTTGCTTGTGGGCGCGGAAACCTATGCTGCCAATCTCGAGGAAGCGGTGGATTGCGGCGTCTTCGGCGCACCATTCTACATCACGGATGACGGACAAAGATTCTGGGGCCAAGACCGCCTGGATGATCTGGACGCCTATCTCGGGTCCAGAGTCGGATGACTGATCTTCCACAGCCACTGGCCGTCCGCACCCTTGGTGAAGGCAATCGCAAGATCCTCGCTCTGCATTGTACCATCGGCCATTCCGGCGCCTGGCGTCCGCTGTCGGTCTACCTGCCCGATTGCGTGTTCACCGCACCTGACATGCTGTCCCACGGCAAAAGCCCGGATTGGGACCGGCAGGGCGATTTCCAAGATCGTATGACCGAAGCGGTACTGCCCTACCTGACCGAACGCATGGACGTGATCGGCCATTCCTTTGGGGGCACTGTCGCCCTGCGCCTCGCGGTGGAACACCCCGACCTTGTTCGTAGTCTGACCGTCGTGGAACCCGTACTCTTCGCGGTGGCAGAACATGATGCGCCGGAGGTTCTGGAAGATCAGAACCGCGCGTCAAAACCGGTGTTCGATGCATTCGAACAAGGGGACGAAGTGCTTGCCGCCCGCCTTTTCAACCGGATGTGGGGAGACAATGACGGCCCGCGCTGGGACGAAATGCCAGACAAGACCCGCAATGCGATGATCAGGGGCATCCACATCGTTCAGGCCAGCACCGGGGCGGTCAAGGATCGCGTTGGACTGCTGAAGCCGGACCGCATCGAACGCGCGGACATGCCAGCGTTGGTCCTGCGTGGCGCGCTCAGTCCGACGATCGCCACCGTGGTGAATGATGGCCTAGCCAAACGTCTTCCAAATGCAGAAAATGTCGAAGTAACCGGGGCAGGGCACATGGTTCCCCTCACTCATCCGCAGGAAACGGCCGCACATCTAATGCGGCTGTTTGACAGGGCCCCGGCCTGACCGCTGCCCAGCTCAGAACATGAAACCGTTCCTGTCGAGGTCACTCAGCAGCACATCCCACAGGCTGAGCATATTGCCGTGTAGATCGCTGAGTAACACGTAGCCTCCGATCAACACGAAACCCATATGAAACGGAAACTGTCATCCGAGGCGGGTCACCCCGTGGTTGCAACCCCGCCATCGACGACCATGCACTGACCCGTCATCATCCGACTGGCTTGCGACGCCAAGAACAAAACGGGCGCCACCATGTCATCCGCCACCATGTGTTCCTTCAGGGCCTGTTGGTCCATATGGCCCTGCAACCCTTCGGGCGTGGCCCATTTGTCCAACTGCTTGTCAGTCAGAACCCAACCCGGCGCGATAGCATTGACGCGGATCTTGTCTGGCCCCAGTGCGCGGGCCAGGCTTCGGGTCATCGCGGTGATGCCGCCATTGGCAGTTGTGTAAACTGACAGCTCCGGCAGGCCCATCATGTAGCTGACCGAGCTGAAATTGACGATCGCACCGCCACCTGCCGCCTGCATGCCCGGTGCCACCGCCTGCGCAGCAAAGTAGTAGGCTTTCAAGTTGATATCTATCATCCAGCGCCAGAACTCTTCCGTCACATCCTCCAGATCGCAGCGCATGTCATTGGCCGCATTGTTGACCAGTACCGTCACCGGGCCATGCGCCTCTGCCGCCGTGTCGATGGCCCCACGCAGGGCTGCGATATCTGTGACGTCGCCTTGGATGAACAGGGGCGTGCGTCCGGTCTGGTCGGTGGCCTTGGCCACAAATTCGGCGCAATCCGCGATGTCGATAAACGCCACCTTGGCGCCCTGGGCCAGAAATCCGCACGTCAACGCCGCGCCAATGCCCGATCCGCCCCCGGTAATGAAAACGGATGCATTCTGAAGGTCATGAAACGTTGCCGGAACTGTCACGCGGGGTCTCCTCTCCAAGCGCCCGTCATACTGGTTACTGCGTTTCCTGTGCAGCCGCCAGAAGCGCTCGGATATGCTCAGCCGGAATACCCAGGTTTGATCCCCCAAACTCGAGGATGATCGCCGTGTTCACCGCCACCACTTCGCCTTTGATGGTCAAAACCGACCCGCCACTACCGTCATGGGCGGTTTCCGCGTCATACACCATGGTCGGCGCGCTAACCCGTCCGATGATCCCACGCGTGGACAAGGGTGCAATCAGCCCGTCCCGTGTCAGTCACGCGGCGACCCTCCAGAACCCGGTTTCGCCATCGGCCTGCAAAGCCACCACAAACGCCTCCCCCGATTGGGCCGGCAGGGATCGCAAGCCAGTGGGTTAATCCATGACGATAATTGCCTCGTCGGGCTGCGATGCGCCTTGGTTGACGTCCTCCCAAGGCAGGGCCACGTGCCGTTTCGTTATGAACAAGCCAGTGTCCCCGGCCAGAAGCCATGCCTTTGTATTCTGCGCTTTGGCCACCGGACCTGCGCCATCCAACGTGAACGATGGCTTGCCCGTCACCGACAGGCGCGGTAGCCCGCCTGCGCCAAATTCGATCATGTCGCCGTGGGTCAGAACCTTGCGCTTCGCAGGCTCCCGGTTCACCCATATGTCACAGGCCTCGGTGGCATCAATCTCAAAACTGTCGCCCCACCGCCGGAACTGGGCCACGCATTCGACCCCGGGTACGCTTTGCCCTGGCAGGATCACACGAAACGTTCCCTTTTTCCAAACCACACGGCCGTTTCATCACTGGTGACCCAGGAATACTGACCCAGGCAAGAGCCGGTCAGGTGTACCAAAGCTGCCGCGATGGGGGTTTCGGTGGCGTCTGTCATTCCCCCCATCGCAAGCGATTATAAGCCACGGGTCAATGCCTGTCGGTCCCCTCAGGCCGCCAGCCCGCGCCCTTTCAGCAATGCTTCCACCCCCGGCAGCCGCCCGCGGAAGGCCACGTAGAGATCCTCCGGCGCCTGCGACCCGCCGCTGGACAGGATGGTTTCTTCCAATACGCGGGAGGTATCAGGATCAAACGGATCGTCTGCATCCTCAAACGCCCCAAACGCATCGGCATCCATAACTTCGGACCACATGTAGCTGTAGTACCGGCTGGAATACCCGTCCCCTGCAAACACATGCGCGAAATGCGGCGAGGCATGCCGCATGCCAATGGCCCGGGGCATGCCGAGGTCGGCCAGAATTTCCCCCTGTGCCGTCATCAGGTCAGCAGGTGGCGCGGCGTTGTGCAGTTCCAGATCCACCAAAGCAGAGGCCACATATTCCACCGTCTGGAAGCCCATGTCATAGGTCGCCGCCGCCAGCACCTTGTCCAACATGTCCTTCGGCATCGTCTCCCCGGTATCTGCGTGGGTTGCGAATTCTGACAGAACTTCCGGCACCTCCAGCCAGTGTTCATAAAGCTGGCTGGGCAGTTCCACAAAATCCCGCGCCACGGATGTGCCGGACACGCTTTCATAGGTCACATCACTCAGCATCTGGTGCAGCGCATGGCCAAATTCGTGGAACACGGTGCGGGCGTCATCATAGCTCAGCAACGCAGGATGCCCTTTGGTGAAGTTGCAGACATTGATGACAATCGGTGTTTGCGTCTTTGGGAATCGCGCCTGTGCTCGCATCGCGCTGCACCATGCGCCCGACCGTTTGGAAGGTCGTGCAAAGTAATCCCCGATGAACAACGCTACGTGGCTGCCATTGCGGGTTACCTCCCACGCCTGGCAGTCGGGATGGTAGAGTGGTACATCTACCTGCTGAAAATCCAGCCCAAACAATCGGTTGGCACAGGCAAACGCGGCTTCGATCATGCGATCCAGCTGCAGATAAGGCTTCAGCTCCGCCTCGTCCAGATCATGTTCCGCAATGCGACGTTTCTCGGAATAATACCTCCAGTCCCATGCCTCCAGCGGTCCGTTGACCCCATCAGCCTGCATCATCGCGGTCAGCGCGGCCTGATCCTCTTCGGCCCGCGCACGCGCCGGTATCCAGACGTCCATTAGCAACTGACGCACCGCTTCGGGCGTGCCTGCCATCTCCGGCTCCAGCTTGTAGGTCGCAAAATCATGATACCCAAGCAAAGCGGCCTGTTCCTGTCGCAGCTCCAGTGTTTCCAGTGCGATAGCGCGGTTGTCGGTCTTGCCGTCATTCGCCCCGCGCGCAGCCCAGGCGCGATACGCCACCTCGCGCAGATCGCGGCGTTTGGAAAATTGCAAGAATGGAGCAATCAGGCTGCGCGACAGGGTGATTACCGGGTTGTCGACGCCCTTGTCCTGTCCAGCGGCCTTGGCGGCATCCAGCAGGAACTCGGGCAGCCCAGCGGTATCCTCCGGCCCCAGTTCAAGAAACCAGTCGCGTTCATCCGCCAACAGGTTCTGGCCAAAAGCGGTGCCCAATTCGGCGAGCCGGCCCTTGATGGCCTTCATCCGCGTTTCAGGCTCGCCTTCCAGCCCGGCCCCTGCGCGCACAAAATTCCGATGGGTCAGCATCAGAACGCGCGCCTGTTCGTCGGTCAGTCTGAGCGTATCCTTGCGCGCCCACAGGGCACCCACCCGCGCAAACAACGCGTTGTTTGATGTGATCTCGGCAAAATGCGCCGCCAGCAGGGGGGAAAACTGCCGCTGCAGTTCCTCCCGGCGTGGGGTGCTGTCCGCACCCGCCACGGTGAAAAACACGCCCAGAACCTTGTTTAATGCTTCGCCCGCCGCTTCCAGCGCTTCGATCGTGTTGGCGAAAGTTGGCGTATCTGCGTTGCAAGAAATGGCGTCAATATCCGCGCGATGCGCGGCCAGAGCTTCTTCCAGCGCTGGTTCGAAATCCTCATCTGAAATGGTGTCGAACGGAGCCAGCCCGAACGGCGTGTCCCAGTCCTGCAAGATCGGGTTGGTCATTGTAGATCTCCTTTGGCTTATAGCTAAGCACCCGCCGGCACAGGGTCCAGAGCCATCTGTGCAATCCGTCTTGCAACTGGGCTACGCCTGCGCCACAGCTTTAACAGAGCGGGAACAGGAGACTTCAGATGGATCGCAGCAACACCCCCCGTGGCCCAATGACCACCGCCATTCACGCAGGTGAAGCCCCTGATCCTGCAACTGGCGCATCGGCCCCACCGATCCACATGTCGTCGTCCTTTGTCAGCGACGATATCTCAGGCTTTTCCGCCCATGATATTCAGGATCACAGCCCCTATTCTTATGCCCGCTGGGCGAACCCGACCACTGATATGCTGGAACGCAAAATCGCCGCATTGCAGGGTACCGATGCCTGCATTTGCTTGGCTTCGGGCATGGCGGCGGCAACAGCCATCTTCCTGACCTTTCTAAGCGCGGGCGATCACGTGCTGGTCTCAGACGTGTCTTATGTCGGGGTCGCTGAACTGGCGCGCGATACACTGCCCCGCATGGGGGTCGAGGCCAGCTTTGTGAACATGTCGGACTTGGATGCGGTCGCTGCGGCACTGCGCCCGAACACTCGGTTGGTTCACACCGAAACCCCGGTGAACCCGATCCTGCGCCTGACCGATTTGGCCGCCGTCAGCAAAATGGCACACGAGGTCGGCGCGCTGGTCAGCTGTGACTCCACCTTCCTGTCTCCGCTGGGAATGGACACCAACGCGCTGGGCGTTGATCTGGTGATGCATTCCATCACCAAATACATCTGCGGTCATGGTGATGCAGTGGGCGGTGCGGTTGCCGGGCGCGCCGATCTGATTCGGCAGATCCGAATTGAGGCCGGCATTCACCATGGTGGTATCCTGTCCCCCTTCAATGCCTGGCTCATTGCGCGCGGTGCATCGACGCTGCCTTTGCGCGTCCGCGCCCATTGCGACGGAGCGCTGGCGCTGGCCCAATGGCTGGAAAGCCACCCGAAGGTCATCCACGTCACCTATCCCGGTCTTGTGTCCCACCCGCAGTATAACCTTGCCCAAAGGCAGATGACCTATGGCTCCGGCATGCTCACATTCCAGGTCGGTGATGCGGCCACCGGACAATCGCTGGCGCGGCAGATGATCGACCGGCTGGAAATCATCCACTACGCCGTCTCCCTCGGCCATCACCGCAGCCTGATTTTCTGGATGGAAACCCAGGGGCTGATGGATACGTCGTTCCGCCTCTCCGGGGCCGCCGCCGAAAGCTACCGCGCCTTTGCCGGTGACGGGGTGTTCCGCCTGTCGGTCGGGCTTGAAGACCCCTCTGATCTCATGACTGACCTGGATAGGGCCCTCGTGTAACCGGTCCCTGGCCCCATCTCTTCATCTTTGTCCAAATACTCTGGGGGTTTGGGGGTGAAACCCCCAAGGTCCCTGTCGCAGCCAATCCAGAGTAAGTGCGGTCAGCCGCCACACTCAGGACAATTGCTCCGCCGCTGCACCCCGATCTTGCGCACCTCGGCATAAAGCGCGTCATAGATCAGCATCTGCCCTCGCAGTGGGTCGCCTGCGCCAGTGATCAGTTTCACGGTTTCCACTGCCATCATCGCGCCAATCACACCAGGCAGGGGGCCAATCACCCCGGCCTCGGCACAGCTTGGCGCCATCCCGGGCCCGGGGGCATCGGGAAACACGCATCGGTAACAGGGGGCATCGTTGGCCGGGTCAAACACGCTCAGTTGCCCTTCCCACTGCGCCAGTGCGCCCGAGACCAGTGGCTTGCCTGTTGCCACAGCGGCGGCATTGGTCAGGTACCGCGTGTCGAAGTTATCTGTCCCATCCAGCACGATGTCATATTCGGCGAACAGGTCCTGCGCTATGTCTTCGGTCAGGCGGCGGTTGTAGGGCTGGACGGTGATATGCGGGTTCTGCGCCAGCATCGCTGCTTGCGCGGAAAACACCTTGGGCGTGCCGATGGTCGCGTCGTTATGGATGACCTGTCGTTGTAGGTTGGCATTGTCCACTACGTCATGGTCGATAACACCTATGGTGCCCACGCCCGCCGCCGCGAGGTATTGCAGCGCCGGGGCCCCCAGACCGCCCGCGCCAATCACCAGCACGCGGGCCTCCTTCATGGCCTTCTGTCCCGGACCGCCCACCTCCCGCAGCACGATGTGCCGTGCGTAGCGGTCCAATTCTACATCTGAAAAGCTGCGCTTGGGTGCAGGGGCCTCTTCGGTCTGGCGCGTTTCCGCTTTGACCTTAAGCCACCACAGCCCCTGCCGGTAGACCAGAATTATAACTACAGCGCCCGCCAGCATCAGCCACGGCGCAGCAGACCCGCCTGTGGCCACGCGCAGCGGGTTTTCGGCCGGCAATGTCAGCTGGATCAGAAGGACTGCCACAAATAACAGCCCGATCATCACCCACCGTTGGCGATGGGGCGTACCCAGCAGCTTCCCCAGCCCCCACAGCACGGTGGCAATCCCCAGAACCAACGCCATCAGCTGCGCCCCGTCGACCCGAACCCGCCGCTGCCGCGTTCGGTTTCGGACAGGTCCGCCAGCGCGAACGTAGCTTGTACCACCGGGGCCACGACTAGCTGGGCAATCCGGTCGCCATGGGTAATCTGAAACGCCTCCGCTCCGGCATTCATCACGATCACGCCCAGCGGCCCGCGATAATCGCTGTCAATTGTCCCCGGCGCATTGGGCAGGGTAATGCCATGTTTCAACGCCAGCCCCGACCGGGGGCGGATTTGTGCCTCGAACCCATCGGGAATTTCCATGCGCAGCCCGGTGGGCACCAACGCCCGTTCTCCGGGATGCAAATTCACTGTGCCACGATCCGGCAGATTGGCGCGCAGATCAGCCCCGGCTGCCCCTGCCGTTTCATAGGTCGGCGGCCCCAGCGCCTGATCTGCCTCTTCCAGCCACTCGATCCGCAAGGTCACCATGTCATTTCCCGTCCAGCTCTGCCGCGATGCGCGCTGCCAGGCGGCGGGCCACATCGTCCTTGCCCATGCGTGGCCAGCTTTCCGCATCATCAGCTGAAATCAGTGTTACCGCGTTTTCCGACCCGCCCATAATCCCGGTGGCTGGGCTCACATCATTGGCAACGATCCAGTCGCATTGCTTGCGCGCGCGTTTCGCGGTGGCGTTTTCGATCACGTCATTTGTTTCAGCGGCAAAACCCACCACCAATCCCGGCCGTCCCGCGCCCATCTGGCTGACGGTCGCCAGGATGTCCGGGTTTTCGGCAAATTCCAGAACCGGCTGGCCATCCTTGCTTTTCTTCAGCTTCTGGTCCGAGGCCGAAGCCATCCGCCAATCCGCCACCGCAGCGGCAAACACAGCGGCGTCGGCGGGCAGGGCGGCCTGAACCGCACCCAGCATATCCACGGCTGTGGTTACGGGCACCACATCCATCCCTTCGGGCGGCGGCACATCCGCAGGCCCGGTCACAAAGGTCACCCTTGCGCCCAGATCGGCCAAGGCACGGGCCAGCGCCGTACCCTGCGCACCCGACGATCGGTTGGCGATGTAACGCACAGGGTCAATCGGTTCATGTGTCGGACCAGAGGTGACAAGGATATGCCGCCCTTTCAAAGGCCCATCCGCCAGCATGGCCTCAATCGCCGCCAGGATTTCCGAAGGCTCAGACATCCTCCCTGGCCCGTATTCGCCACAGGCCATATCGCCATCTGCGGGCCCCACGAACTGTACTCCATCCGCTCGCAATTGGGCCGCATTCCGCGCTGTTGCCGCATGCTGCCACATGCGCACGTTCATCGCGGGCGCGACTAGCACTGGTGTATCGGTGGCCAGCAGCAGGGTAGAGGCAAGGTCATCCGCCAGCCCGTTGGCCATCTTGGCCATCATATCCGCTGTGGCAGGCGCGACCACCACCAGGTCGGCACTGCGCGAAAGCTGGATATGGCCCATCTCGGCTTCGTCTGTCAGATCGAACAGGTCGCTATACACCTTTTCTTCTGCAAGCGCCGACAGGGTCAGAGGCGTCACGAATTCCTCCGCCGCGCGGGTCAGAACAGGGGTCACCGCTGCGCCGCTCTTGCGCAGCAATCGGATCAGTTCGGGCGTCTTGAAGGCGGCAATGCCCCCGGTGACGATCAGAAGAATACGCTTTCCGCTCAACATGGTCGTGCCCCAGTCAGAGTGTTTCACTGACCATAGGATGCGAGCGCGCGAACTGCCAGAGTGTCTACTTGAATGCTGCGCACGGGTCTGGCCGTTCCGCAGCAGGCGCATCTACCACGTGATCGAACTCGCCTGACTGCGCGGCCCCGTCTTCGGACTGCCCAAGCGCATAGACCGCCACGGTCGTATCCGCCTGCGCAATTGCTGCCGGTGCGCCCCAGTCCCGGCGCGCATGGCCATTGCCGGTGATTACCACAACTGGCCCGCCTGTGTCCTGCAACGCGGCCAACGCCTGTTGGGCCAGCCATGCGTCCCGCACCCGCTGGATGAGCACCATGCCAGGCATTAAATCCTTGGGCAGTGCATCGCAGTGCGCGGCCATCTGGTGGGCCTCCCTCGCTGTCTGCTGCGCTGCTGGAAGATCGCGCTCCAACCCGAACCGCCGTCGATCTTCTACCGTCATGGCAACACGCAACCCATCAGACAGGATCTGCCGGGCCATGCTACGAGGCACGGCAGCCCCGTAGATCCGTGCATTAGGCGCGGTAAAAAACAGCGGCGCGTACATCTCAAAATCAGGCCAGCCCGACGCAGCCCATCCAAGCGCGTTTCCCAATGTTTCGGAATCTGACCGGTCCGCTGCCGACAACCCCGCCGCCACGTCCGGCGCTATCATCTCAAAAACCAACGCGGCTGGTTGCAGCGCAGCAACCCAGTCTGCCTGTGTTTCGTGATGGTTGGGGTTGTCATGCACCTCCCCCAGAAACACAATATTTGCATCACTTGCCATTGAGGGAACGTCTGCCAGAACAGACGTGCAAAAGATCAGTAATGCGGAAAAAGCAGCTGCAAAGGGCTTCATGCCAGCAGCATGTGCACCTCGCGGGACTGTCCTTCAAGGCTCTTGCGCATTTTCTTGAAAGCTGTTGCTTCCAGCTGCCGCACCCGTTCCTTGGAAAGTTTCAGCTCCTCCCCAAGGCTTTCCAGCGTCCGGGGCACGTCGCGTAGTTTGCGTTCGCGCACGATGAAGCGTTCGCGTTCCGGCAGCGTCTCCATCGCGGCCCGTAGCCAAGAGGCTAGCTTTTCTTGGTCATGCTGTTCTTCGTAGAGCTCGGATGCCTGCGCGCTGCCATCTTCCAGCGTGTCGATCCATTCGCGACCATCTTCATCAGTTGTCTGGGTGGCATTCAGCGACATGTCAGAGCCGCTCAGCCGGCCTTCCATCATCTCCACATCCCGCAGCGGTACACCAATCTCGGACGAAATCATCTCCCGCAGCTGGTGTCCGTCCAGTTCCACACCAGAAGCCATTGCTTCGCGCTCCAGCCTCGCCTGCACACGTTTGAGGTTGAAGAACAGCGACTTTTGCGAAGATGTCGATCCAGTTCGCACCATGGACCAGTTCCGCATCACGTAATCCTGTATCGACGCCTTGATCCACCAAACCGCGTAGGTGGAAAACCGCACCCCCCGATCCGGGTCAAATTTTTCTGCAGCTTTCATGAGGCCCAAACCGGCCTCTTGAATCAGGTCATTCATCGGCGCGCCGTACCGGCGAAATTTGGACGCCATAGAGATGGCCAGACGCATATATGCGGTAATCAAACGGTGCAGCGCTGCTTCGTCCCGGTGGTCTCTCCAGGCACGTGCGAGCTCCAATTCGGTTTCCGCGTCAAGCAGTTCAGCCTTCATCGCCTGGCGCGACATCGTGGAAGAAGTGTTTCCGTCGTTTACCATGGTTAACCCTCCGCTGGAATCTATCGGCCTTCGTGGCCGCCTTGCACTTTGTGTTTGATACGGACAAAGCTGTCAGTCGGATCAGTTTAGGGGTGGAAATGTCCGGATCGGATTTCACTTTCGTGCTCGGTGGTGCAGCATCTGGGAAATCCGCCTATGCGGAAATGGCCGCGTACGCCCATGGCGGCGCCCGCGTTTACATGGCCACTGCGCAGGCGTTCGACGACGAAATGCACGCCAAGATCCGCACTCACACAGACCGACGCGGTACAGGCTGGCACACGATTGAGGCACCGCTGGACGCTGCGAAACGCCTGAGTATATTGCAGCCCGGTCAGGTCTGCCTGCTCGATTGTGCCACCATGTGGCTGACCAACCATCTTTTGGCCGAATCGAACCTGCCCGCTGAACAATCCGCCCTGCTTCTGGCGCTGGAGCAATGCGCGGCGGATGTGATCGTCGTCTCAAACGAGGTGGGACAGGGCATCGTCCCTGAAAACCGGCTTGCCCGCCAGTTTCGGGAAGCACAAGGCCGGCTGAACATCCTGCTTGCACAACAGGCTGATACCGTGGTGCATGTGGTGGCTGGGCTACCGAATATCTTGAAAGGGGGCGCGTCGTGACACGTTTGCATCTGGTCCGGCATGGGCCGACCCACGCGAAATCAATGGTTGGCTGGTCGGACCTGCCAGCGGATCTCAGCGATACCGACCTTGTGGGCCGCGTCGCCGATTTTCTGCCAGACGGCGCGCTGATCGTGTCGTCCGACCTGATCCGCGCCGCTGATACTGCCGATGCCATAGCCAATGGTCGCCATCGTCTGCCGCATGACCCAGATCTCCGCGAAATCCATTTCGGCGACTGGGAATTGCGCCGGTTCGCAGAAATCGAAGAACAGGACCCCGACCGCCTGCGTGCGTTCTGGGAAAACCCTGGAGACGTGCGCGCCCCGGGTGGGGAAAGCTGGCATGAGGTCAGCAATCGTGTCAGCGCCGCCGTTGACCGGCTGATCGAAATCCATACCGGACTGGATCTTGTTATCGTTGCGCATTTCGGTGCTATTCTGACCCAGGTGCAGCGCGCTGAAAACCTGACTGCTGAACAGGTTTTCGCCCACCGGATCCACAACCTGTCCATCACCGAAATCCACAAGACCCCGACCGGCTGGGACCTTGTGCGCATCAATCACCTGCCGTGATGAGATAGGCCACAAATCAACGTTTTGCGTTGCCCTGCCCACACTCTAGGGTCGCGCCATGACGTGCGATCTTTTCATAGCCGACAGGCTTTATTCAAGCTGGTCCCTGCGTGGCTGGCTGCTGTTTCGGGACTTTGGACTTCCTTTCAATGAAAACCTCGTGGGGCTCTATGCCGGCACCATGTCGGAGGACATGAAGCCAGTGGCTCCGGCCCGTCTGGTGCCTGCGATAAAGACCGCTGATGGCACGACCGTGGGCGAAAGCGTTGCAATCGCCGAAACCCTGGCAGAGCTTTACCCGGACGCGGGCCTGCGGCCCTCCGACCCGGCCCAACGTGCTACCGCCCGCTGGCTGGCGTCGGAAATGGCTGCTGGCTTTGGCGCGCTGCGCGGTGATTGCCCGATGCAGCTGCTTTCAGTCTATTCCGGGTTTCAGCCATCAGATGCCGTGCGCAAGGATCTGGCGCGGCTGAACACGCTCTGGTCCCACGCCCGCACCATGGCGGGCACATCCTCCGGCTGGCTTTTTGGAGAGATTTCCGCAGCAGATGTCTTCTTTGCCCCTGTCGCCGCGCGCGTCGTTGGTTACAACCTGCCGGTGACCAAAATGGTGCGTGTCTATTGTGACCATTGGCTGGCCAACGAACATTTCAAGTAATGGCGCAAAATGGGCCTCGCCGAAGCCATGCAGCACAATCCCTATCCTATAGATCTGCCGAAACTCCCTTGGCCCGGCGACGCGGATTAACTAATCGTAAACTCCTGCGCCGTAGCCATTAATCATGTGCTGATGCAGGAGAACCCATGGTGGCACGGGCGTACTCGGTAGCGTTTCAGGGCGTTGAGGCCCGCATTGTCGAAGTGCAATGCGCGGTCACGGCGGGCATGCCCGCATTTTCCGTCGTTGGCCTGCCGGATAAGGCCGTATCGGAGGCGCGGGACCGCATCCGCAGCGCGCTGACATCCATGTCCATCGCGCTGCCTTCCAAGCGGATCACCATCAACCTATCGCCTGCCGACCTGCCCAAGGAAGGCAGCCATTTCGACCTGCCCATTGCGCTGGCCTTGCTGTCCGCACTGGAGATCGTGCCGAATGATGCCTCCGAAGGCACGGTGGCGCTGGGCGAATTGTCGCTTGATGGCAAGCTGATGCCGGTGCTCGGCGCGCTACCCGCCGCCATGGCCGCGGCGGAAAACGACCAGACCCTGCTCTGCCCGGCGGCCTCTGGTGCAGAAGCGGCCTGGGTCGGGGCCACGCAGGTGATCGGCGCCGCCAACCTGACTGATGTTGTGCGTCACTATACCGGCCAGTCGCCTTTGGTCCCCGCCCAGCCGGGGGAAGTTCTGGATATTCCCAACACCCGCGACCTGCGCGATGTCAAAGGCCAGGAACGTGCCAAACGCGCTATGGAAATCGCGGCCGCCGGGCGTCACCACATGATTATGATCGGCGCGCCGGGTGCGGGTAAATCCATGCTGGCCGCGCGCATGCCCGGTATCCTGCCGCCGCTGGGTGCGGCGGAGGCGTTGGAAACCTCGATGATACATTCGCTCTGCGGCCTATTGGATGAAGGTGGTATCAACCGCGCCCGCCCCTTCCGACAATCGCACCACACCGCCTCTAAGCCGGCCATCGTCGGAGGTGGGCGCGGGGCAAAGCCGGGGGAAATTTCGCTGGCCCATAATGGTGTGCTGTTCATGGATGAATTCCCGGAATTCCCACGCACCGTGCTGGAAACCCTGCGCCAGCCCGTAGAAACAGGCGAAATAATGGTGGCCCGCGCCAATGCGCATGTTCGATACCCGTGCCGGTTCATGTTGATGGCTGCCGCCAATCCCTGCCGATGTGGGCATTTGGCCGATCCGGCCCGTGCCTGCTCCCGCGTACCGGCCTGTGGGGAGGATTACCTTGGCCGCATCTCCGGCCCGCTCATGGACCGGTTCGATTTGCGTTTGGAGGTGCCGCCCGTTGGCTTTGCCGATCTCGACTTGCCACACAGTGGCGACGGTTCCTGCGAAGTCGCAGCGCGGGTGGCCGCCGCGCGTTCAGTACAAGACAAGCGCTTTGCCGACCATACTGAACTGCACCAGAACGCTGATGCTGAAGGCGAAGTGTTGGAGGATATTGCCACGCCTGACGCAGAAGGTGCCAAAATCCTCGCGCAGGCCGCCGAACGGTTTGGCCTGTCCGCGCGCTGCTATCACCGTGTCCTGCGCGTGGCCCGCACCATTGCCGATCTCGACGGGGCGGTTGACGTCCGCCGTCCGCATGTGGCCGAAGCGCTCAGCTTCCGGCTGACCCAGACAGTAGTTGCCTGATCACAGCCGTGCTTCGATCGCGTCCCAGACCTTGGCTGCGATGTTCACGCCGTCGAACCGCTCCAGTTCTTGAATGCCTGTGGGGGAGGTCACGTTGATTTCGGTCAGATAGTCGCCAATCACGTCGATCCCCACGAAAACCTGGCCCTTTTCCTTCAACAGCGGGCCGATGGTCGCGCAGATTTCCAGATCGCGGTCGGTCAGGCCGACCTTTTCAGGCCGTCCACCCACATGCATGTTGGATCGGGTTTCGCCTTCGGCCGGTACGCGGTTGATCGCACCCACCGCTTCACCGTCTATAAGAATCACACGTTTGTCGCCCTTGCGGACGGCAGGCAGGTATTTCTGCACAATCAGCGGCTCACGCGAAAAACCGGTGAACAGTTCGTGCAGGGAGCTCAGGTTTCGGTCGTCGGCGTTCAGCTTGAACACCCCGGCCCCGCCATTGCCGTAGAGTGGTTTGAGGATGATATCGCCATGTTCTTTTTTGAACGCACGTAGGGTGTCGATGTTGCGTGCAATCGTGGTTGGCGGGGTCAGGTCCGGGAAGTCCAGCACCAGTAGCTTTTCGGGATAATTCCGCACCCAGAACGGATCATTCACCACCAAGGTGTCGGGTTTGAGCCGGTCCAGAAGATGGGTGGAGGTGATGTAATGCATGTCAAAAGGAGGGTCTTGCCGCAGCCAGACCACATCGAAATCGCGCAGGTCGACTTCTCTCATGTTGCCCAACACCGCAGGATCACCGGGAACCCGCTGCACCGTCATGTCCTGCCCGCGCGCAGTGATGCGCCCCTGCTGGTAAGCCAGGTTGTCCGGCAGGTAGAAAAACAGTTCATGCCCCCGCACCTGCGCCTCTTCGGCCAGCCGGAAAGAACTGTCGGCGTTGATGTCAACGGACCCGATCGGATCCATCTGAAATGCAATTTTCATCACTATCCCCTTGGCTCACCACAGATACATGGCCCAGCCGACAGGGGGGTTCAATGCGGTTCAATACATAGGAAAGGCGTTTTGCAGAATTTCAATCGCGCCGGTGCTGTCCACCAAAGCCACATCAAAGCGAATGTCAGTGTCCATATCCGTGCCTTTATCCGCTAGATAACAGGCCCCGGCCCGATATATCCGCTGCATCTGCCGATCCGACAGACGCGCCAGCGCGACGGCATGGCTGCGGCTTTTCTTGACCTCGACGAATACCAGCTGTGGACCGTCGTGCACGATCAGGTCGATTTCACCAACCTCGCTGCGCCCACGGCGGTCCTGCACCGAAGCGCCCATGGTTTCATACCAGCGTGCAATGGCATCTTCGGCGCTGCGCCCGGCCAGATCATTGCGGGTGCCCCGAACCTTGTGTTCCCCGTTCATGCGATCCTCAACCAAACGATCCCCATTCATGAGCCGTCCTTTCCCAAAGCCAAGGCCATCTGATAGGCCGTCCGCCGCGGGATGCCGTACGCCTTCGAAACCATCTCAGCCGCATCTTTTACTGAAAACTCCAACATAGCCTTAACAAGTGCAGCCTTGATCTCCTCTTCTGAGGCCTCCTGGCCTCTGCTGCGGTCGATCACCATCACGATTTCCCCGCGCGCGGGTGTATCTTCCTGTGATGTCTTCAGCTCTTCCAATGTTCCCCGGCGCACATCCTCGAACTTCTTCGTCAGTTCCCTGCAAAGCGCAGCGGGGCGATCTGGTCCGAACACCTCGGCCATGTCCGCCAGCGACGCGGTTACGCGTTTGGGCGATTCGTAGATCACAAGTGTCGCCGGGATGCCTGCCAGCTCCCGCAGTCGCGTCTGCCGGGCCTTGGCCGCGTTGGGCAGAAATCCAGCAAACAGGAACGTATCGGTGGGCAAACCGGCCAGGGTCAAAGATGTCAGCACCGCGCTCGCCCCTGGCGCAGCCGTCACCAGATGCCCGGCCTGTGCGGCCTCCCGGCTCAGGTCATAGCCCGGATCGGCGATCAGCGGCGTGCCCGCCTCCGACGCATAAGCGACCGATTTGCCCTGTCCCAGCGCCTCCAGCAGCTTGGCGCGCGCCTTGCCACCGCTGTGATCGTGATAGGACAGCAGCGGCCGGTCCCCTTGGGATACGCCATGAATATCCATCAACCGCCGCAGGCTGCGTGTGTCTTCGGCGGCCAGCACATCCGCCGATGCAAGCGTGTCCAGCGCCCGCAGTGTTATGTCACGCGCCGTTCCAATTGGGGTCGACACCAGATACAAGCCAGGCGCAAGAGAGGTGACTTGGTGATTCAAAACTGGACCCGCCTCGTATCACGTTTATTATCGGTCCGCGTATCAGCCTGGAAAACAGGCTGGCGGAGCAGGGAGTTCATTTCGCATGTTTGCTGTTTTCACCTTTGTTCGCAAGGCGTTCAGTATGGGCTTTCTGCTGGTGCTCGGTCTCTTTCTCGCCGCGTGTGAAACCGGTGGCATTTCTTCCGGCGGGCCCAGCATCGACACGTCAAAGCCGATCCCGGTGGCCCTGCTGGTGCCAAAAGGCTCTGGCCAGTCCGGTGACGCGATCCTGGCGCAGAGCCTAGAAAACGCGGCGCTTCTGGCCATTTCCGACCTTCAGGGCATCAACATTGACCTGCGCGTCTACGACACGGCAGGCAGCGCAGACACGGCCGCTGCCGTTGCGACACAGGCGGTGGGTGAAGGCGCTAAGATCATTCTTGGCCCGGTCTATGCAGAAGCCGCCAACGCTGTCGGCAAGGCTGTGCGGGGCAAAAACATCAACGTGCTGGCCTTTTCCAACAACCCGGCCATTGCGGGCGGCAATGTCTTCATCCTTGGCCCGACCTTTGCCAATACTGCCAACCAACTAACACGTTATGCGGCAGCCCAGGGCAAGGCCAATATCGTGGTTGTGCACGGCAACGATGCCGCAGGCGTGGCTGGTCAAAGCGCGATCCAGTCCGCAATCAATAGCTCCCCAGCCAAGCTGGGCGGCGCGGTGTCTTATGATTTGTCCCAGCAGGGCGTTATCGACGCTGTCCCGCTTGTGCGTGACACGGTCGCCTCTGCCGGTGCGGACGCGATCTTTCTGACAGCAACCACCGCAGGCGCGCTGCCACTGTTCTCTCAGCTGCTGCCAGAAAGCGGCGTGTCGCGGGAAACTGTGCAGTATATCGGCCTGACTCGCTGGGATATCCCACCCCAAACACTAGAGTTGCCCGGTGTACAGGGAGGCTGGTTTGCCCTGCCGGACCCCAGCGCATCGCAGCAATTCAGTAGCCGCTACGGTGCCGCTTATGGTGGCGTCCCGCATCCCATTGGTGGGCTGGCCTATGACGGTATCGCAGCGATCGGCGCGCTGGTCGGGGCCGGACGCGCCGATGCCCTCAGCGGGGCCGCCCTGACACAAGGGGCCGGCTTCCAGGGCGTTAGTGGGATATTCCGCCTGCGCTCGGACGGCACGAACGAGCGCGGTCTCGCAGTTGCAACGATCCAGAATAACCAGGTGGTAGTGATTGACCCCGCGCCAAGAAGCTTCTCTGGCGGTGGCTCCTGACATCGTCGTGGCGCAGCGCTCCTTTGAAGCCCTAATCTGCGACCGAGAGCAGATTTTCGACGCGACCGCCATTCGTGCGGAAATTGAACGCGCGCTCCAAGGGGACCATGACCCGGCCAAGGTACGGACTGAAACCGTGCGCGTGCTCAAAGCCGCCAACAGCGACGGTCGTGCGCGTATCGAAGCGGCATTCGCCAAAGCCCCCTTTGCCGCCGGGCGGCTTACCAGGTCCTACACCTACCTGACGGATGGGTTGGTGCGCACCACCTTCTGGGTCGCGCGCATGTTCCTGCACCCGCTACCCGCCCCCACATCCGCCGAACGGATCGCCCTGCTGGCAGTTGGAGGCTACGGGCGTGGGGAAATGGCACCGTTTTCGGATGTCGACCTGCTGTTTCTAACGCCTTACAAGATCACGCCCTGGGCCGAGAGCCTGATTGAATCCATGCTCTACATGCTGTGGGATCTCAAGCTGAAGGTTGGCCATTCCAGCCGTACCATCCAGGATTGCGTGCGTTTGGGCACATCCGATTACACGATCCGCACTGCGCTGTTGGAACAGCGTCACCTGGATGGGGACCTGACCCTATCGGGCGAATTGCAATCCACGCTGGACCGCGATGTGTTTTCCAAGAACACGGCTGACTTCATTGAAGCCAAGCTGGAAGAACGCGAAAAGCGCCACCGCCGCCACGGCCAGCGCTATATGGTCGAACCCAACATCAAGGAAGGCAAGGGTGGCCTGCGCGACCTGCAATCACTGTTCTGGATCGCCAAGTATGTCTATCAGGTGCAGGACACGGCGGAACTGGTTTCGCTCGGGCTCTATGTCCCGGACGAATATGAATTGTTCCAGGACGCCGAGTCTTTCCTCTGGGCCACACGCGCGCACTTGCATCTGGTGACCAAGCGCCCTACCGAACAGCTGACCTTCGATCTGCAGGTCGAGGTCGCCGCTCGCATGGGCTACAAGGACCAGGCCGGACGCCGCGCGGTCGAAATCTTCATGCAGGATTACTTCCGCCACGCAACGGCGGTGGGAGAGCTCACTCGTATCCTTCTGACCAAACTCGAAGCGATGCATGTGAAAAGCGAACCGCTGCTACAACGCATCCTGCGCCGCAAAAAACCGGTCAAGACCGGGTACAAGGTCGTTCACAACCGTCTGGACGTTGTCGACCCTGACGCGTTCTTGGCCGACAAGGTTAACCTGCTGCGCCTGTTTCAAGAAGGCCTGCGCACGGGCATGCTGATCCACCCCGATGCCATGCGCCTCGTAACAGCCAATCTGGACCTGATCGACGACGAGATGCGCCGTGATCCGGTGGCACAGAAAATCTTCCTCGGGCTGATGCTGAAACACGGCAACCCCGAACGCGCCCTGCGAAGGATGAACGAGCTGGGCGTTCTGTCGGCGTTTATTCCCGAATTTGGCCCAATCGTCGCGATGATGCAGTTCAACATGTACCATTCCTTCACGGTGGACGAACACATCATCCAATGCATCGCCCAACTGGCGATGATCGAAAAAGGCGAACTGATCGAAGACCTGCCCGTCGCCTCCGGCATTCTGGAAGAAGGCGTGGATCGCAAGGTTCTCTATGTCGCCCTTTTGCTGCACGACATCGCCAAGGGCCGGCCCGAAGACCACTCCATTCTAGGTGCCCAGATCGCCCGCAAGGTTGCGCCGCGTCTTGGGCTCTCCGAAGAAGACAGTGAAACGGTAGAATGGCTGGTGCGCTATCACCTGCTGATGTCCGACACCGCCCAGAAGCGCGACATCGCCGACCCCCGCACCGTGCGCGACTTTGCCAAGGCTGTGCAGACCGTCAGGCGGCTGGACCTGCTGACCGTGATGACCGTCTGCGACATCCGGGGTGTTGGTCCGGACACCTGGAACAACTGGAAAGCGGTCCTGATCCGCGCGCTCTACCGCCAGACCCGCCGTGCGCTCAAGGACGGGATGGAGGCGCTTACTCGTGCCAATCGTGGGCACGAAGCCAAGCGCGCGTTGCGCACTGTCCTGTCGCATTGGTCAGAAGCCGACCTGAGGGTCGAACTGGGCCGCCACTACCCACCCTACTGGCAGGGCCTGCATGTCACCGCGCATGTGACTTTTGCCCGCCTATTAAAAGGAATTGCGGATGATGAAATCCGGATTGATCTCTATCCCGACACGGACCGCGACGCGACGCGTGTGTGTTTCGCCATGTGCGACCATCCGGGCATCTTCGCCCGCCTGACCGGTGCTCTGGCGCTGGTAGGGGCCAATGTTGTCGATGCCCGCAGCTACACCACGCGGGACGGGTACGTGGTGGATGCGTTCTGGGTTCAGGACGCCGAAGGCCGCCCCTATGAGGCCAGCCGCCTGCCGCGCCTGCGCCAGATGATCGAACGCACGTTGCATGGCGACGTGCTGACCCGCGACGCGCTCAAATCCCGCGACAAGGTCAAGAAACGCGAAAAGGCGTTCGAAGTCCCCACCCACATTACCTTCGACAATGATGGGTCCGACATCTACACAATCATTGAGGTCGACACCCGCGACCGCCCCGGCCTGCTGCATGACCTCGCGCGCACCCTGTCGGATGCCAATGTTAAAATCCAGAACGCCGTGATCGCCACCTACGGCGAACAGGTGGTGGACGTGTTCTATGTAAAGGACATGTTCGGGCTCAAATATTTCTCCGAATCCAAGCAGAAAACGCTGGAAAAGAAACTGCGCAAGGCCATCAGCGAGGGTGTCGAGCGCGCCGAAGGCTAGACAATCGCGCGGTCGGTTTGAACTCTATGCCGACCTTGCCGGGTAGAGAATCGGAAACGTTGTAGCTTTCTGGTCCGATTTCGTTCCGAGAAATCGGATGTCCGCCATTATTTTTTACCTTGCAGGCGCCTCTGTGCCAGCCTTCCGCACCTGCCCCGGCGGCACGCCAAACTGTCTGCGAAACGCGCGGTTGAATGCAGGTTCGGACTGGTAACCCAGATCCGCCGCAATCCCTGCGATCGGGCGGGAGGACATCAACAACATGTCGCGCGCCTTCATCATCCGCCAATAGGCCAGATACCGCATGGCGGAGGTTCCCATCCGCTCGGAAAACCGTGCGGCAAAGGCAGATCGGGACATGCCCGCCGTCTGGGCTAGTCGAACCAGCGTCCATTCGCGCCCGGGCGCGCCATGGATCGCCGCAATCGCCCGCGCAATCTGCGGATCGCGCAGCGCGCCCAGCCAACCGCCATCTGCGTCGGGCGCAACCGCAGCCCAAGACCGGATCGCTTCTATAATCACCACATCCGCCAGCCGCAGGATCACCGCCTCACCCCCCGGTTTCAGATCCGCCGCCTCCCGCGCGATGAATTGCAGCGTCGCCGTCAGCCAACCGCTGGCGCTAGTCCAGGCCTCCACCTGCAACATGTCGGGCAGCTGGTCGATCAACATTGCGCCCGCGGCCCTTTCAAACCGCAGGATCCCAAACATCAGCCGGGTTTCATCGCCACCGCCGCCATAGCTCAGCGTTTCATACACTTCTGACACCTTCCGGATCGGCAGTGCCTCCAGCGTTACGGGTGGCGTGTCCAAATCGCTGCTCACGTCAAACGGGCGATCATCGGTCAGGATCACCAGGCTGCCCTGATCCACCAGCACTGGCGCTTCTCCGGTACGGCGCAACCAGCATCGTCCCTGCATTGGTACGAAGAAAGACAGCACGTCGGGAAATTCCGGCACTGTAATCGCCCAGGGCGCGGTCAGACGCGACTGGCAATGGAATGTGCCTTTCAGCTTTAGCATGCCCAACACGTCGCTCAGCGGATCGCTGATGGGTTGGGCCAGCTCTGAAGGGTCGGGGACATGTAGTTGGGTTTCAGTCATATCACCGTTCTAACATACACAGACAGTTTTCCCGATGATCTTGGACGATGAGATAAGAATTTAGGCATTTTGAAAATTGTTCGTCTGTATATGCAGGCATATTTCTCCACTATAGCTGGCTCACACGCCGGCCAGACCAGTGCACGCTGCATTCAGACAATTGAAAGGAGAACAAATGATATCCCTGTGGTTCCAGAAACTGATTCTTGCCTTGGCTGGCCTTGCCGCATTGGTCATCGGGCTGACTATCCTGCTGGCCCCGGCCGCCTTTTATGCCTTCTACGCGCTGGACCTGGGGCCGGATCCCACCCTGCGCAGCGACTTGCGCGCTACGGCTTGTGGGCTGACACTGCTGGGTGGCCTCATGCTCAGCGGCGTGATGATCACACGCTTGCGCTGGGCAGCCACCGCATTGGCGGGTGGCGTATTCTTCGCTTATGCCGTCGGTCGGCTGCTCAGCCTCGCACTCGATGGTGCCCCGCATCCGGGCATGATCGACGCGGCGCTGATCGAACTGGCGCTGGGCCTGCTCTGTGGCGTCTCTCTCTGGCTGCAATCGCGCAGTCCCGCTCCGGACCGCGCCCTTGCTTGACCCAATATGCGGCCGGTCCTGTCATAAACTGGCCGCCCCTTTCGCGCGGCATCGGAACGCGGTAGGTTTCGCCTGCGAAACCACTCACAAGAGTTCCCCGTCCAGCAGGCGCATTCATGAAACCCATTCGGCTCCTTTCGGGCTTTGTCACCGTCGGCATGTGGACATTGATGAGCCGCGTTCTGGGCTTTGTCCGTGACATCCTGATCGCTGGGTTTCTTGGCGCAGGCCCGATTGCTGAGGCGTTTCTTGTGGCCTTTGCCCTGCCCAACATGTTCCGCCGCTTCTTTGCCGAGGGTGCGTTCAACACGGCCTTCGTTCCGCTGTTTTCCAAGAAGCTAGAAGCCGGCGATGAGCCCGAACGCTTTGCCCGCGATGCCTTTTCCGCGCTTGCGAGTGTCCTGATCGTCTTCACCCTGATTGCGCAGCTGTGCATGCCATGGCTGGTGCTGGCCATGGCGGGTGGGTTCGCGGGGGATTCAAGGTTCGATCTGGCCGTGGATTATGGCCGCATAGCCTTTCCATACATCCTGTTCATATCGCTGGCAGCGTTGCTGTCCGGTGTCTTGAACGCTACTGGGCGTTTCGCTGCGGCGGCTGCCGCGCCGGTGCTTTTGAACATCATCCTGATCTCTGCCCTCGTGCTGGGCGAATGGATGGCGGTCAAATCCGGTGTCACCGATGGGTCCGCTCACGGCCAGATCCTTGTCTGGGGTGTGCCGCTAGCCGGGATTGCGCAGCTGATCTTGGTCTGGGTCGCGGCCCGTCGCGCGGGGTTCACCCTGCGGCCAAGCTGGCCAAAAATGACACCCGACATGCGCCGCCTTGTGGTCATTGCAATCCCGGCGATGCTGGCGGGGGGCGTTGTGCAGATAAATTTACTGGTTGGGCGACAGGTGGCCAGTTTTTTCGATGGAGCAATTGCTTGGCTCAGCTACGCCGACCGTCTCTATCAACTTCCGCTCGGCGTGGTAGGCATCGCCGTTGGGGTAGTTTTGCTGCCCGACCTGTCCCGCCGCCTGGCCGCGCGCGATGATACTGGCGCACGCAACGCGTTCAGCCGTGCCGGAGAGATATCACTGGCCCTGACCATCCCCTCTGCCGTGGCGCTGGTGGTGGTGCCCTTACCGCTGATTTCGGTGCTGTTCGAACGCGGAGCCTTTGGCGCGGATGATACCGCCGCCACGGCGGTTGCCCTTTCGATCTATGGCCTCGGCCTGCCTGCCTTCGTACTGCAAAAGGTGCTGCAACCGCTCTATTTTGCCCGTGAAGACACACGCACGCCGTTCCGGTTTGCCGTGGTTGCCATGATGGTGAACGCGGTGGCCGCGATCGGGCTGGCTTATGTGCTGGGCTTTGCTGGGGCGGCCATTGGTACCACGTTTGCGGCGTGGGTCATGGTCTGGCTGCTGGCGCGCGGGTCGCAGCAGATGGGGGAAGTTGCCCGATTCGACACCCGCTTTCGCCAACGCATCTGGCGCATCTGCCTGGCGTCTGCCGCGATGGGTGCTGTTCTGTGGGGCGTGGCGCTGGCACTAGGCCCGCTGCTGCACACCCCGTTCTGGCGCTACCCAGCGCTGGCCGTTCTGCTGGGGCTGGGCATGCTTAGCTACTTTGGCTGTGGGCAGGCGTTGGGTGCGTTCAAACTGCGCGAATTTCGCTCGGTCCTGCGGCGCGGCGGGGCCTAACCGCGGCGCAGCCGTTTCATCAGGTCACGCCATCCACCCGGAGCAAGGAAGATACTTAGGGCAAAGCCCATGCAGAACCCGCTCAGGTCTGCGACCCATGTGTTGTCGGTGCCAAAAAGCAGGCCAAAAAGCAGCTGGAAGCCCATCAAAAACGTGATCAGTGTGAAGGCCCGCGCCTGGTTCGCCCCGACCGAACTGAGCGAGCGCCATAAGATGTACGTGAACCCGCCGATCAGCCCGTAAACTGACGGGAACGCTCCGGTCAGCCAGACCGGATCATTCAAAAGCAGCCCGTACATAAGTGCACCGAACGCGCCGGACAGAACAAAGATAATGACAAAGGCCATCTGGCCAAAAACCTCCCCGACCATCTTGCCCATGGCCAGCAGGATCACTCCGGCAAATAATGCATGGGTAAACGTTGCGTGCACATAGCTGTAGGAAAAGAATCGGATCACATGTTCCAGTGGCCAGCGCCCGGTTTGCAACATCCAGTCAAATACGCGATCGGAAAAGGCATAGGTCTGGATCGCCGCAGTCCGCCAGCCCACACCTTCCGGCCCGCCAATAAAACCCCGGCTTGCCAGACCGAACACAACCTCGATCCCCAGCAGGACCAGGAACAGGGCCGCGACAGCTGGCGGCAAAGGGTTAATGGCTGGAGTGTTGTCGGGTGTGTTATCGGGGCTGCTCAAGCTTGGGTCTCCGCTGCTTCTTGACGGCGTTTCCCCCCGTGGGTAAGCGAGGCACGCAAATTTTTCCAGCCGGGAGTGCACAAATGTCCGAGACCCAGTTCACACCGCGTGTGTTTTCCGGAATTCAGCCGTCGGGCGGGTTGACCCTTGGCAACTACTTGGGCGCGATCAAACGCTTTGTCGATATGCAGGGCGATGAGTTTGAAACCGTCTATTGCATGGTCGATCTGCATGCGATCACGGCAAGGTTCATCGACCCCGACACGCTGCGCCACAATACGCGCGAACTGTGCGCAGGGTTCATCGCCGCGGGGATCGACCCGCAGCAATCCATCCTCTTCAACCAGAGCCAGGTGCCCGAACACGCGCAACTGGCCTGGATCTTCAACTGTGTCGCGCGCATGGGCTGGATGCAGCGCATGACCCAGTTCAAGGACAAGGCGGGCAAGAACGCGCAGAACCAGTCGCTGGGACTGTTTGCTTATCCGGCGCTGATGGCGGCAGACATCCTGATCTACCACGCCACTCATGTGCCGGTGGGCGAGGACCAGAAACAGCATGTGGAACTGACCCGCGACATCGCGATCAAGTTCAACCATGATTTCGGGGTGGATTTCTTTCCTGTGACTGAACCGGTAATCGAAGGCGCTGCTACGCGGGTCATGTCGCTGCGGGACGGATCCAAGAAGATGTCAAAATCTGATGCTTCGGACATGAGCCGGATAAACATGACCGACGATGCTGATGCCATCGCCGCCAAGATCCGCAAGGCGCGCACTGATCCCGAACCTTTGCCATCCGAGCTGGATGGTCTGGACGATCGGCCCGAAGCGCGAAATCTGGTGAACATTTACGCCGCGCTGGCCGAAACCACGCCCGAAGCGGTGATTACCGACCACGGCGGCCAGCAGTTTTCGGTGTTCAAACCCGCGCTGGCCGACCTCGCGGTGGCCAAACTGGCTCCGATTTCGACCGAGATGTCCCGCCTGATGGACGACCCGGGTGAGATTGACCGCATCCTTGCTCATGGGGCCGAACAGGCACGTGCCATCACGGCCCCGATCCTGAAACGGACCTATGAAATTGTGGGCATGGTGGGGGCTTGACGCCCTTCTGGCTCAGGCGGCTTTATCCGCCTGAATCCGCGCCGCACAGCCATGAAGGGCAGCGGCATCATCCAGGATCAGCGACACAGACGGCGCGGCGATGATGTCCTGCATCAGATGTGGCTGCCCCAGTGCGTCCAAGAAAGGCTTTTGCGCCACGCCGAGCACCCCGCGCGCGACGCTTCCGGCAAAATACACCCCTTCGAGCGGCAGGTAATACAGGATCAGTTCGCGCAGGGCCAAGCCCA
>JAEPNQ010000146.1 GCA_017643305.1 Marinibacterium sp.
CCACGGTCCGCGCCTCGTAGAGCCCCGCATCCTGAAAATGGCCAACAATAAAAGCGTCATAGCCTTCCCGCTCAGCCTGCACCGCGTTGCAGATCATCTCCCGTGCGCAGCGGAACTCCACCAGCGGATGGGCGTAACTGTCGAACGGCGTAATCCCGCGAATATCCACCTGCGTGTCCGGCCCCGCGATCGTGTTCAGATGCGGCTGGAGCATATCCCAGTAGGACGCACCATTTTCGTAATCGACATAAGACTGGTACCAGATCTTCATTCAGGCGGCTCCAGGTTGATCAGAGCTCCGGGTTCGCTCAGCGCTCTGCGGATTTCCTCCGGGATCGGACGGCTGGCAATATTCCCATCATCCTGGATCTGCGCGTGAATTCGGATCGCCCGGCCTTCGCACACGGTGGACCCGTCGCGCACTTGCACCGCCTTGCAGTCCCAATGGATGGTGGATGTGGTCATCTTCGCCAGATGGATGATGGTACGGATCTTGTCGCCATAAGCCGCCGGTCCGATGAACTTGAAATGCACATCTCCCATCACAAAGGCGGTGCGGCTTTCGCGGATCAGCTTGTCCGTCGGATAACCTATAGCACGCAACAGCTCATGTTCGGTGTCGTTGAACCAAGCCAGCATCAGCGGGAAATAGACCAATCCGAACGGGTCGCTTTCGCCCCAATTCACGGTCAATTCGCGAGAATACATCATCATGGCCCTGCTGTCTCCGTTGCTTTGCAGAATGTCTATCAGCGGGGCGCAACCTTGCCCAGACCATGGGTCCAAAACCGCCACATCAGCAAAACCGCGGCAAAGGCCAGCCCGATCACCAGCCCCAGCCACACACCTATCCCGTCCAGCCCCAGCACAAAGCCCAGCACGTAGGACACCGGCAGGCCCACCAACCAATAGGAAAACGCCGCTATTACCATCGGCATGGCGGTATCCTGAACACCGCGCAAGAGCCCCAATGCAATGACCTGCGCCCCATCCACCAGCTGGAACAGCGCCGCCACTGCCAGCAGACCGATGCCAATGGCCAAAATATCCGGACGGTTGGGATCTTCCCCTTCCAGGAACAGTGACAAGAGCGGCTCGGGCGCCAGCAACAGCAGCGCGATGGTGGCCAGCGACACAAGCAGCGACATTACGCTGACCACCACCGCTCCGCGCGCCATATGTGCCCGGTCGCGGCGGCCATAGGCATTACCTGCCCGCACAGTAGCGGCGTTGGAGAGACCCAAATGGATCATGAAAGTCCCAGAGGCCACCGTAATTGCAATCCCATGCGCCGCCAGCGGCACAGTGCCCAGCCAGCCCATCATCAGCGCCGAGGCCGCGAAAAGAGTGGTTTCGCTGAGCGAGGTCAGTCCGATCGGTACACCCAGACGGAACACCCGCCCGAACATCTCCCAATCCGGCCGCCAGAACCGGCGGAACAGTGTATGTTGCGGCAGAACCACCACAGCGTAAATCACAGCCCCGATCAGCGACACGGTCTGGCTGCCTATGGAGGCAATCGCAGCCCCGGTCAGACCCAGTTCCGGCGCCCCCCAGTTGCCGAAGATGAAGGCATAGTTGAGCAATGCGTTCGAGATCGCCGCGGCCACGGTCATCCACAGCACGAACTGCGTCCGCGCCAGCGCAGTAAGGTAGGATTTCAATACCATGACCAGCAGCGCGGGGAACAGCCCCCACCCGGCAATGCGCAGGTAGCCGCCCGCCGCCGAAGATAGGGCCTCGTTCTGACCGAGCAGTCGCAGGATCGTGTCCGATCCCAGCATCAAAGGCATTGCCAGCGCGCCGTAAAGCAGGCTCAGCCAAAGCCCCATGCGCGTCACCCGTCGGACGTTGGTTTCGTCACCTTCGGTTTCTGAGGTGGCCACCATCGGCATCACCGCCCAGGCAAAGCCGGACCCCATGATGAACAAGATGAAGAAAAACGTTTGGCCCAAGGTGGCCGCCGCCAGCGCCTCCACCCCGTACCAGCCGAGCATGACGGTGTCGGTCATCCCGATCGCAAATTGCGCCAGGTGGCCACCGACCAGCGGCAAGCCCAACGCAAGGACCGCCCTTGCATGGGCGGGATATGTCATTTTCCTGGGCGCCATGTGGCCGCGATAGGCGGATTGCAGAGCGCTCGCAAGCCCGTCCGCGACACTTGAGACGGTGAAACGAAATCTTGGAAAGATTTCGGTCCGGTTTCTTGCAAAGAATACCGCGGTGACCCGAGCATGCGATCATGAACACATCAGATAGACAGGGGCTGCCATCTCCGCCCCAACAAATCCCTTGTCAAAGACACTGTCACCTTTCTGACTTAGGTGTCGCAAAAAACACCCGTGACTGGTTCACAGCCGAAAAACCTCGATATGAGGCAAAGCTGAAAGCCCCCAATGTCCGCTATGCTGGCAAAAAGCGGTGCGCGGACCCAAGCGCCAGAACTCAAGCGAGCCCCAGTTCCTTACGACAAGGATCACCCCCAGGCCGACCTGCTTTGCTGGATAGTTTGAAAGCGCAAACCAGCTTCGTTTGAGCCAAATCGCAGGAGGAAACGCCGATCTCCTCCCAGACGCGGAAACCGCCCATAGATTCTTCGAAAAGCGATGCTACTCTGTCATCCGAGATCGAGAGGAGCTTGCAAATGAAAATCATCTGGCTGGGGCATGGTAGCTTTCGCATTGAAACGGCAGGACAGGTCCTGCTGATCGACCCGTGGCTGACCGGCAACCCGGTGCTGTCCGAGGACCAGCACGAGGCGGCAACCGACGGGGCCACGCATGTCCTGCTGACCCATTGCCATTTCGACCATGTCGCCGACCTGGTGCCACTGTGCAAGAAACTGGGCGTTCCGGCGGTCGGGCAATACGATATCATGTCCCATTTCGCCGAGAATGAAGGGCTAACCACGGTCGGTTTCAACAAGGGCGGCACAGTGGATTTGAACGGAGTTAAGGTTGCGATGGTGCCTGCGTCGCATTCCACCACATTCCAGACACCGGACGGTCTGCGCACTGGCGGCACCGAGGTTGGGTTCATGATCATGTCCGAAGGACAGACGGTTTATGTCTCGGGCGACACCGACATCATGGCCGACATGGACTGGATGGGCGACTATTACCAACCTGATGTCGGCATTATCAGTGCGGGCGGGCATTTCACAATGGATATGAAAGGCGCGGCTTATGCGGCAAACCGCTACTTCAACTTCAAAACCGTGATCCCCTGCCATTACCGCACCTTCCCGCTCCTGGAACAGTCGGCGCAAATGCTGGTCGACGGGCTGCCGGGCGTCGAAGTTATCGAACCGCAGGTGATGGAGGCCATCGAGCTCTGAGCCAGCGCAGATCGCGGCGTCCGGCACAAAGGATGAAACACATCTCATCGTGCAGGATGTCAGCGATCTGCGGTTTTCTGACCCGCCGTCGATTGCTCTGACAGGGTTCGACGCAGAACAGGTTGCTCACAGACTGATCTGGCAGGCAGGGACCTGGGGCGCGAACAATCCAGCTATGAACCACCGTTCTTTTATCGAAAGCAGACTGTAAACTTTCAAAGGTTTATCGCTGGAAAACTGCAACGAATGTACGGTCAGCCCAGTCCCAACTTGACCTAGTCGTTCAGCTTCCGGTTGTGCCAGTCGGCAAGGCTCTTGTCGGGATATTCCTCAAACACCCGGTCCCCTGCGGCCACATCCGGCACAGCCCATTCGGCGCGAAAGCCGGTCATCATGTGCCAATGCCGGGTGGCGACCGGCAGTTCGGTATCTATGGCCGAGGCGTGTGGATGAACCAGCTCGGGCCAGCGCGGATCCCACAACCACAGCTGCGACCCGCAGGTACCGCAGAAACTGCGCTGCGCCTGGCTTTGTTTCCCTTCGATCATCGCGCTGTAGCTTCGGATGGCGTCGCTGCCCTGCACCTCCAACGTGGTGAAATCCGCACCAAGATTGATGGCAAAACCCCCAGCGCCTGCAATTTTGCGGCAGATGCTGCAATAACAGCGGTTGTGCGGCAGGTAAGACGATGCCTCAACCGTAAAGGTGACCGCCTGACAATGGCATGATCCCTGCAGCTTCATTTCCCTGTGCGTCCCACTTACTCCTCGCGTTCCGTCGTGAACGCCAGCGGATAGCCATATTGGCGGCCATAATCCGTGGCGTCCTGTGCTTTCTGATCAGCGACTTCCTTGGTGTAGACCGCCACGACGCAGGATCCTTTCTGATGTGCGGTCAGCATCACACCGTTGGCCTGCGCTTCGGTCATGCGGAAAACGGCAGCCAGCACGGCGGTGACAAATTCCCGCGGCGTGTAGTCATCGTTGAGCAGGATCACTTTCCACAGCTTCGGGCGCTCGGGCTTGGTCCGGGTCTCGGTCTTGAGGGTTGTGACGGACTGGCTCATAGTGACAGACCTAGCACATTCCGTCCCGTTTTCCGGCAAAGAATTCGCGCAGCAGGGCTGCGGCGTCTTCACCGGCGATACCATCATAGACTTCCGGCACGTGATGCGCCTGAGGATGTGAAAACACCTGCGCACCATGGGCCACACCACCGGATTTCGGATCAGACGCGCCATAGTACACCCGCGCGATCCGGGCCGCAGCGATCACGGCTGCGCACATGGCGCAGGGTTCCAATGTGACGTAAAGGTCATGGCCCGGCAGGCGCTCGGACCGGGACGCTTTGCACGCCGCCCGGATTGCGAGCATTTCGGCATGGGCGGACGGGTCCGACAATTCCCGCGTGCGGTTGCCTGCGGCGGCAACAACGGTACCGTCGGGGGCCACAACCACTGCGCCCACCGGTACCTCGCCCCGTTTGGCAGCCGCACGGGCTTCGTCAAGTGCCTGAAACATATGGGATTTGAACACCATTCCTTACCCTGCACCGCAATCCACGCTTTCGCAAGCTTGCGCGATGGTCTAAGCCCCGGACATGAACGACAAAACACCTCCCGGCGACCGTATTGCCAAAGTCCTGTCCCGCGCAGGCATCGCCTCCCGCCGTGAAGCAGAGCGGATGATTGAAGCCGGGCGGGTCACCGTGAACGGCAAGCAAATCGACAGCCCCGCGCTTAACGTGACCGACAAGGACAAAATCACGGTAGATGGCAAAGCGCTGGCCGAGCCGGATCCGCCGCGCATGTGGCTTTATCACAAGCCTTCCGGGCGGGTGACAACGGCGAAGGATGAACTGGGTCGACCCACCATATTTGACGATCTACCGCCCGAACTGCCCCGTGTGATGACCGTGGGGCGGCTGGATCTGAATTCCGAAGGTTTGCTGCTGCTGACCAATGACGGAGCGGTGAAACGGCAGTTGGAACTGCCATCTACCGGCTGGCTGCGGAAATATCGTGTGCGTTTCAAAGGCTGCCCACAGGACGGCGACTTCGACCCGCTGCGCAAGGGCATCACGCTGGATGGCGAGCGGTTCCAGAGCATGCAGGTGACGCTGGACCGCCAGCAGGGTGCCAATGCCTGGGCCACAGTAGGTCTGCGCGAAGGCAAGAACCGCGAAATCCGCCGTGCAATGGAAAGCCTTGGTTTTTCGGTAAACCGGCTGATCCGGGTGTCGTACGGCCCCTTCCAATTGGGGAACCTGAAACCGGGCGCTGTGGAAGAATTGCGCCGCCGGGTGGTACGGGACCAGCTGGGACTGGACGGGCCGGAAAAAAAATCCGCAAAAAAGGCAGTTCGCCGCCGGTCCTGACGCGGGCCCGCCAGAGTTCCCCCTAGCGCAAAAACGGGTTTTCGCCTACCTTCGTGCTGTTCAGAATTCGCCTTGAGGGCCGTGCATGTCTAGAAATGATATTCAGAATATCGCCTACGCGGCGCTGATCGTCGTGATGTTTGGCGTTTGCACCGGCTGGCTCGGAGGTCTTTGGTAGCATGGCCCAACGGTATGGTGGCAAATTCAGCCCCGATGGCAGCAACAGTGAAGCCGACAGCACACC
>JAEPNQ010000111.1 GCA_017643305.1 Marinibacterium sp.
AAGAAACCTATCGAGCAGTGCCGTTGTTATAATCAATTACTGCACGTTGTCCAAGCTAAAAGTTTGAAAAGACGGGGTTCCCCGGTTAGCCTTTGGATCAAGAAATAAAGGGCAGAGCAGGATTGTTGCCAAAATGGGACCTGATTTTTTCCAACGCGCAACGGCTGTTGGCACCTTTATTGTGGCGATTCTAGGCAGCCTTACCGCCCCTGCGCACAGCGAACATGGCATAGCTATGTATGGCACCCCTGCGTTGCCACCTGATTTTGTGTCGCTCCCCTATTCCAACCCTGACGCGCCGAAAGGTGGCCGGGCAGTGTTTGGCAGCGTCGGCAGCTTCGACAGCCTCAACCCATTCGTGCTTAAGGGCAACGTACCATGGCAGTTGCGGTACTGGGCATATGAGACGCTGCTGGCACGGTCATGGGACGAACCGTTTACTCTTTACGGTCTGTTGGCCGAATCGGTTGAGACCGCACCGGACCGGTCATGGGTGGAATTCACCCTGCGTGAAGAAGCCCGATTCTCTGACGGGTCACCCGTGACCATCGAAGATGTGATCTGGTCGTATGAGACGTTGGGCACCCAGGGCCACCTGCGGTATCGCGGGTTCTGGTCCAAGATCGACACGATCGAACAGACCGGCACGCGCAGCCTGCGACTGACCTTCAACCAGGCAGACCGTGAACTGGTCCTGATCGCCGGTCTGCGCCCGATCCTGAAAAAGGCCCAGTGGGAGGGCAAGGATTTTGTCAATTCCGGCCTCAGCGAAGCGCCCATCGGAACCGCAGCCTATGTGGTGGACAAGGTGGATGCAGGCCGGTCCCTGACCCTGCGGCGCAACCCCGACTACTGGGGCCACAATCTGCCATTCCGGCGCGGGACCCAGAATTTCGATGAACTCCGAGTCGAGTTTTTTGGCGATGGCGATGTGCTGTTCGAAGCATTCAAGGCCGGGGAACTGACCGTTCTGCGCGAGTTCAACGCGCGCGCCTGGAACACGAATTATGACTTTCCTGCCGCCCAGGCGGGCGACGTGATAAAAACCGAGATCCCCCATGACCGACCATCCGGCATGACCGGGCTGGTGATGAACACCCGCCGTGCTCCGTTTGACGACTGGCGCGTGCGCGAAGCGATGCTGTTGGCCTTCAACTTCGAATTCATCACCGACACGGTCACCGGTGGAGCGCAAACGCGAATCACATCCTATTTCTCCAACTCCCAGCTCGCCATGCAGGCCGGTCCGGCATCGGAGGCAGAACGCGCCTTGCTCCAACCCTTTGCCCAAGACCTGCCGCCTGGCACACTGGAGGGCTACGTATTGCCCGAAGGTGACGGCACTTCGCGCAACCGCGCAAACCTGCGCCGTGCCATGGCGTTGCTGCAGGAGGCTGGCTGGCAAGTGGTTGATGGGCGCTTGCAAAACAGTGCGGGCGCTCCGTTCGACGTGACCGTTCTGCTGCGGCAGGGGGCCACGGACTACAAGGCAATCATAGAGCTTTACGCCGCCGCATTGAAACGGCTGGGTATATCTCTGCGTGCCGAACTGGTGGACAGCGCTCAGTTTGCCGCGCGAGAAACCGAGCTGGACTTCGACATGATGACCTTCCGTCGCGACCTGTCCCTGTCTCCGGGCAATGAACAAAGACTTTACTGGGGCTCCGCCGTGGCCGACACGCCGGGCACGCGCAACCTTATGGGTGCGTCCTCGCCAGCAATTGACGCGATGATCGACCGCATGCTGACCGCAGAAGACCCCGAGTCGTTCCGCACCGCCGCCCGTGCGCTGGACCGGGTGCTGACCGCCGGGCGTTACGTCATCCCGATCTGGCAATTCGATATTGGTCGCGTCGCTCATGATAGGCGCATTCACACGCCCGGCGTTTACCCGATCTATGGGGACAGGCCCGGCCTGATTGCCGACACCTGGTGGTATTCGGAGGATTGACGCCGCCTGCGCGATCCTTTTTGACTGGCCGCGAAATTTCAACGACTGGTTTTGCCCGATGGAAATCCGCAAGCTCGCCGCCGAAGCCTTGGGAACGGCCATGCTGCTCATTGGCGTGGTCGGATCGGGCATCATGGCCGACACGCTGTCCGGCGGGAATGATGGACTGGCCCTGTTGGGCAATGCGGTGGCTACGGGCGCTATGCTCTATGTCATCATCACCACGCTGGGGCCGATTTCCGGCGCACATTTCAACCCGGCGGTCACGCTGGCTTTCGCCCTGCGGGGTGAGATTACGCCAGGATTGGCCGTGCAATACGTGATGGTGCAGGTGACCTTTGGCATCCTTGGCGTTTGGGCCGCGCATCTGATGTTCGATCTACCGGTTTTACAAAGCTCCACCACAATGCATCGCACAGGTGAGGCGCAGTGGTTTTCTGAGTTTCTGGCCACGTTCGGGTTGCTTTTTGTCATCTTCGGTGGCCTCAAATCCCGGCCCGAGGCGATCTCCGCGCTGGTTGGACTTTACATCACTGGCGCGTATTTCTTCACAGCCTCGACCAGCTTTGCCAACCCGGCGGTGACCATCGCGCGTGGTTTCACGGATACATTTGCCGGGATTTACCCCGGACATATCGCCATGTTCATCGTGATTCAGGTCGTGGCGGTGGGCATCGCGCATCTGGCGTTACCGAGATTGTTTTCCGAGTAACCCCACGAGGGGCTGGGCACTGATCTGCTTGTCTGAGCGTCGCGCCAGATCAGTCGAGCGACGTGACCCAAAGCAGCGTGGCGTCTTCGGGGCTGACCGAAATCACGTTGTGCCCCATAGCTGCGTCGTAATAGGCGCTGTCGCCCCGGCGCATCTCAACCGGTTCATAGAATTCGGTGTACAGCTGCACCACACCGGTCAAAACATAAAGAAATTCTTCGCCCGCGTGGCGCACCCAGCCTTCAAATTCGTCCATTGATCGGGCCCTTACGCGGGTATGGTAGGGCATCATCTTTTTTCGCGTCAGCGCCTGCGCCAGCAGGTCATGTTCGTAAGTCGCCGTAGGCAGCGGATGACCTTCGCCCGCCTGCGTGACCGCCATGCGCCCGTTCACCTGGTCGCCCTGGGTGGGCGTGAAAAGCTGCGGGACCGAAATTTGTAATCCTTCGGCCAGTTTCTTGACCGCATCAAAGGTCGGCGACATCTGGCCGTTTTCGATCTTGGAAAGTGTCGAGCGCGCCAGCCCGGCCCGTACCGCAGCCTGTTCCAGCGTCCAGCCGTGGGATTTGCGCAATTCACGCACCCGTGCGCCCAGATCCAATGGTTCGGCGTCTTCGGAAGCGCCGGCCTGGCGGCCGATCTGCAACAGGGATGAGGTATCGTTTGACGACATGCTTAATCTATAAGCAGCGTCTGGGGTGGTTGCAACGGTAGCGCTGTCCCGATAACCGACTGTCATGCTGTCCGTTTTCGATCAAGGCCCGCATAGGCCCTGCCCCACGCCGTTCAACCTTGCCGCTCATGTTCTGGGTCGCTCTGAGGCGCAACCGGACGCGTCCGCGCTGGAGGTTTTGGCCACCGACGGGTCGGAGCGCTGGAGCTACGGCAAACTGGCCGCGGCCGTTCGCGGGACCGGGACCGGTCTGCGGCAAGCCGGGTTTGCGCCTGGAGACATCGTGCTGATGCGTCTGGGCAATACGGTGGAATTCCCGATTGCCTATCTGGGGGCCATCGCCGCCGGGATCGTACCTGTGCCAACCTCCTCGCAACTGACCGAGGCGGAGGTGGCGTGTATGGTGTCTGATCTGTCTCCGGCAGGCATTCTGCATGACCCGGACGTGGCCGCTCCCGCGCATCCGCGCACCATCGGCGTGGATGCGTTGAACCAAATGCGCGACCTGCCGCCCATCGCCTTTGACATGGGGGATCCGGAGCGGCTGGCTTATGTCGTTTACACCTCCGGCACCTCCGGCGTGCCGCGCGCGGTGGGTCATGCACACCGGGCGATCTGGGCGCGACAAATGATGGTGGATGGCTGGTACGCACTGACGCCCGAAGACAGGCTGTGCCACGCGGGCGCGTTCAACTGGACGTACACGCTGGGCACCGGACTTATGGACCCCTGGACAATCGGCGCTACCGCACTGATCCCAAAACCCGGAACAGATATCGCAGGCCTGCCCGATCTGTTGCGCGACCATTACGCCACGATCTTTGCCGCCGCACCGGGCGTGTATCGCAAACTCTTGCAGGATCATGCCACACTGAACCTGCCCGATTTGCGCCACGGGCTGTGCGCGGGTGAAAAGTTGTCCGTTGCCCTGCACGAAGCCTGGCAGGCCGCCAGCGGCACGGACCTGTTCGAGGCCTATGGCATGTCGGAATGTTCCACTTTCATTTCCTCCAGCCCCACCCATCCTGCTGTCGGGGCCGCTTTGGGCCAGCCACAGGACGGGCGGCGCGTGGCGATCATTGGCCCGGACGGTCCGGTGCCGCGTGGGGAGGAAGGTACTATTGCCGTACACCGCAGCGACCCGGGTCTCATGCTGGGCTATCTGAACGCGCCCGAGGAAATCGCCGCGCGGTTCCAGGGCGATTGGTTCCTGACCGGCGACCAGGGCGCCATGCATGCAGATGACCAGATCACCTATATGGGCCGCAGCGATGATATGATGAACGCAGGCGGCTACCGCGTGTCGCCGTTGGAGGTGGAGGCCGTTCTGAACGTGCACCCCCAGATCACCCTGTCCGCCGTGACAGAGGTGGAAGTGAAGGCCGACACAAGAATTATCGCCGCCTTCTACACAGGACCCCAGCCGGTGGACGAAGCGGACCTGAAAACCTATGTGCATGAAAAGTTGGCGCATTACAAAAGCCCGCGCGCCTACATTCACCTGCCCGCTCTACCCACCGGAGCCAATGGCAAATTGCTGCGCCGGGCGTTGCGAAACCATTTCAAGGCCAAGACCCATGACTGAACGCACCGTCCGCTTGGATATCATGTCCGATCCGATCTGCCCGTGGTGCTATATCGGCAAGACGCATCTGGACAAGGCGCTTGCCGAGGCGCCAGACCATCCCTTTGTCATCGAATGGCATCCCTTCCAGTTGAACCCTGATATGCCCCCCGAAGGCGTTGACCGGCGTGCATATCTCGAAGGCAAATTCGGCGGCAAGGAAGGTGCGGTCAAAGCCTATGCGCCCGTCGTGGAACATGCCGAGGCGGCCGGACTGAAAATCGACTTCGAAGGCATGACGCGTACGCCCAACACCATCGATGCCCATCGGTTGATCCATTGGGCCGGGATCGAAGGCAAACAGTCCCAGGCTGTGGATGTCCTGTTTGACGCCTATTTCGTGCAGGCCCGCGATATTGGCGATCACGAGGTTCTGGCCGATATCGCGGATGGCATCGGTATGGATGCCTCTGTCGTGCTGCGCCTGCTGGCCTCGGACGCAGACCGCGAAGACATTCGCAAACGTGACGCCCACAGCCGCGAGATGGGGATCAACTCGGTCCCCACCTTCATCGTGGCACAACAGCATGCCGTCCCCGGCGCGCAACCGCCCGAGCTTTGGCATCGCGTGATCGAGGAACTGCGCGCCCAGGTGCAGGCGTGAGACGACCCAATATCCTGACCCTGATCCTTTCAGTAATGGCAGTGATCAGTTCGGGCACCGTATTTTTTCGATATGCAGAAGGATGGAGCTGGCTCGACGCCTATTCTTTCACGGTGGTCACAATCTCTACTGTTGGTTACGGCAATCTTGTGCCAGTCACCGCCACCGGCAAGATCGCGACGACCGTGCTCATATTCTTCGGTCTTGCCATTTTTGCCGTGGCGATCCAGCAGTTTGGGGTCTTCGCAATGCGTAAACGCGAAGAACATACCGAATGGCTGATCGGACGGTTGGGCCACCGTAACAAAGATGATCCAGCCAACACCGACAAAGAGCCTGAAGAATGAATGACATCCAGGCAAGTGTACGCAACGCGGTGAGCAAATCCGAATTCATCGCGTTAATCGCCATGATGTTCGCCACTATCGCGTTCTCCATGGATGCGATGTTGCCCGCATTGCCAGAAATCGGCGATGAACTGAGCCCGGAAAACCTGAACCGGGCGCAACTGATCCTGACTAGCTTTGTGCTGGGCATGGGCATCGGCACCTTTGTCACCGGGCCTCTGTCGGATGCGTTTGGCCGTAAGCCCGTGGTCTATGGCGGGGCGGTCCTATTCATCCTGGCCTGCCTGGTGGCGTGGCGCAGCAGCTCGCTGGAGCTGGTTCTGGCTGCTCGTGTGATCCAGGGCATGGCTGCCGCAGCACCGCGCGTGGTGGGGTTGGCCATTATCCGTGACATGTTCGCCGGACGCGAAATGGCCAAGATCATGTCGCTGGCCATGATGGTGTTCACCATCTTCCCAGCCATCGCCCCGCTGATTGGCAGCGGAATCATTGGACTGATTGGCTGGCGCGGGATTTTCCTGGCCTTCATTCTGTTTTCGCTGATCTCGGTCAGCTGGCTGGCCATCCGACTGCCGGAAACACATCCGGCTGCCAACCGCCGCCCATTCCGATTTCCACTTTTGGTCGACGCGGCGCGCCAGATCCTGTCCAACCCGATCGTACGCCTGTCTATCCTTGTGCAGACCCTGTGCCTCGGCATCTTGTTTGCCATGCTGTCGATGGTTCAGCCGATCTATGACGTGATATTTGATCGTGCGGACGAATTCCCCTTCTGGTTTTTCTTAATCGCGCTGATTTCGGGCACGGGCAGCATCGTGAATGCCGCGCTGGTGGTGCGTGTTGGCATGCGTCGCATGATCGCGTGGTCATTGGGCCTGCAGATCATCGTTTCCACAGCCATGCTGTTGGTCAGCTTTGGCTTGACCCCGACCACCAGCTATTTCTACCTGTTCATCGCCTACCAGACCTGTGCATTTTTCATGGCCGGGACCACGTTGGGCAACATCAACTCCATCGCAATGGAACCCATGGGTCATATCGCGGGCATGGCAGGGTCACTGATCGGCGGCATTTCCACCGTTGCAGCCGCCGCGCTGGGCGGGGGCATCGGCCAGTTGTTCAACGGCACGCTGGTACCACTGGCTGGCGGAATCACGGTGATGTCGATCCTTGCCTTTGCGCTGATGCTCTACATGGGACGGCTCGAAAGCCGTAGTATCATCTGAAACCTTGGCCTGCGGCGTGTGTTGGGTACACTGGCACCAACAAGGAGTAGCACATGCCAGATATTGCCACCGATTATCCGTACGACCTGGGCCGGTATACTTGCCCCGTCACCACCACGTCAGACGCCGCACAGATCTGGTTCGACCGAGGCCTGAACTGGACTTTTGGCTTTAACCACAACGAAGCGATAGCCTGCTACACCTGCGCGTTGGAGGCCGACCCGGGCTGTGCCATGGCGTATTGGGGCATCGCCTATGCAGCCGGACCAAACTACAACATGCCCTGGGCGTTGTATGATGACCGCGGCCGCGCCAAGGCGCTGGCGCAGGCCTATGACGCCACCCAAAATGCTTTGGAGCGTATTGAAGGGCTAACGGCGGTGGAACGCGCGTTGATCGAAGCTCTTCCGGCCCGCTACCCGCAACGCGATATCACCGACAGCATGTCCGCTTGGGACCAGGCCTATGCCGATGCCATGCGAAAGGTACTGGCCAACCATCCCGAGCACTTGGATGTGCGGTCGGTCTTTGTCGAATCGTTGATGAACCTCTCCCCTTGGAAAATGTGGGACCTGCGCAAAGGCGTGCCAGCCGACGGAGCATATACCGTCGAAGCGCAAGACGTGCTGGAAACTGCTCTTGATGCGGGCGGCGCGGCCATGGCGCATCCCGGCCTGCTGCACCTCTATGTCCACCTGATGGAAATGTCCCCCCATCCCGAAAAGGCGCTGAAAGCAGGCGATATACTGCGCACACTGGTGCCAGATGCAGGCCA
This sequence comes from Marinibacterium sp., assembly GCA_017643305.1. GTDB lineage: Bacteria > Pseudomonadota > Alphaproteobacteria > Rhodobacterales > Rhodobacteraceae > HXMU1420-2. The sequence goes on from JAEPNQ010000111.1 coordinate 7,913, forward strand.
CCTGGTGCACATGCCCACACATATCGACGTACTGTGCGGCGATTACGTGAACGTAGTGCGCGGGAACGAGGCCGCAGTCGAGGCAGACCTCAAGTATTTCGAAAAGGAAGGCGCGTTTAACGTCTATACCGGCTACCGGCAGCATAATTACCATTTCGTCGTGTACGGCGCCCTGTTCCTGGGCCAGATCGAACCCGCGCTGTCCGCCGTACGCGGCATGGCCGAGACTGTGCCGGAGGCAATGCTGCGTATTGAAAGCCCGCCCATGGCCGATTTTTTCGAAAGCTACATGGGACTGGAACCGCATATTCTGGTTCGGTTCGGCAAATGGGAGGAACTGACCCAGATGCAGCCTCCCGAGGACCCCGAGCTGTACTGCACACTCAATGCAAACACGCTCTATGCCCGCGCTGTGGCCTTTGCCGCGCTGGGCCGCGTGGCGGAGGCTGAGGCGGAAGAGAAACTGTTCCTTGCCGCCTGCGACTCGGTGCCAAAAACCCGGATGATGCACAATAATACCGTGCGTGATCTACTTGAAATCGCAAAGGAAATGGTACGCGGTGAAATTGAATACCGCAAAGGCAATTACGACGCCGCCTATGCCCATCTGCGCCGCTCCGTCGCCCTGGACGATGACTTGCCTTATGACGAGCCCTGGGGCTGGATGCAGCCCGCGCGCCATGCGCTGGGCGCGCTACTATTCGAACAGGGCCACGCGGAGGAAGCGGAGGCTGTATATCGCGAAGATCTGGGCCTTGGCGGTCAGCTCAGCCGCGCGACGGTGCATCCGGACAATATCTGGTCTCTGCGTGGGCTACATGACTGCCTGAAGAAACGCGGGGAGACTATTGAAATAAAACAAATAAGACAACGATTGGATATGGCGTTGGCCCGCGCAGACGAGGAGATGGCCGCGTCCTGTTTCTGCGCCCAGGCGGCAATGAAAATAGCGTGATTGCCTTTTTGCCCGCCAGCAGATGACCTATGTTTCAAGCGTGGCGTCAAAGGGGATCATGATGACACCGGACAATTGGGCCAGCCTGGCCTATCTAGGCCTTTTGGGGGTCGCGTTGGTCAGCTGGTACATCCTGCAAAACCGCCGGTCTCTGGGCACGGTGGTGAAACAGGCCGGGGCCTGGATGATGATCTTTCTCGGTGTGATCGCCGTGCTCGGGCTCTGGGACGACATCCGCCAGACCGTGCGCCCGGTCCAGGCGGTGTTTGCGCCCGAAGGCCGGGTTGAAATCCCCTGGTCGCATGACGGCCATTACTACCTGACACTACTGGTGAATGACGCGCCGATCCGCTTTGTCGTCGACACTGGTGCAACAGGGGTTGTACTCAGCCAGTCCGACGCGGAGCGTGCGGGGTTCGATCTGGATGATCTGAACTATTACGATCGCGCCCGCACTGCAAATGGTGAAGTGCGCACCGCGCCTGTGGTCTTGGATCAGGTGTCGCTCGGCGGGATCAAAGACAACGCCCTGCCCGCGTTTGTGAACGAAGGCGACCTGTTCGGTTCACTTCTGGGTATGAGCTATCTGCAACGCTGGAGCCGTATCGAAATTGGCGACGGGAAGATGACGCTTGTGAGGTGATAAAGCTACAAAAAATCTTGGCGCCCTCAGGTTTCCGCCTTCATTTCCCACCGCCCACTCTCCTCGGACCAGTACTGCGCCTTGCAGCCCGCATCTTTCAACATCTTCCACTGCCGCCGCGCGCGCGTCAGCGCATCGTGATCGTTGCCGTCAAACACAATGCAGACGCGCTCCAACGCGTCCACTTCCGTGGACGATACCTCTGCTCCGTCCACGGCCATCACACACTCCGGTGCGTTTGCGGCCTCCGGACCCGTAGTCAGCAGGATCGGCTGATCCGCGTCATGCGCCCCACCTGCCAACCCATGCGGCAGAAAGCCTTCTTCCGGCCCGAGCCACAGTTTTTCGTCCAACCAAGCCATACGACCCACATCTGTCCCGCGCACGGCAACACGCCATCCAGCCTGGCGTGCACGGTCCAGCAGTACCGGCAGCGTTGCCTCGAGCGGCCGACGGGTCAGATGATAGAAATATGCAGCACCCATTTACGCGGTCTCCGCTGTTTCGTTTGCCGGCCGGCTGATCGTGCCGCCCCCCACCAGCGCCTGAACACCCGTTGTCGCTGGGCTGGACGTGGGCAGACCGCGCAGCACCCGAACCGCGAGAAATCCAAAGGCCTGCGCCTCCAGCATGTCCCCGTCCAGGCCCACAGCCTCAACCGGTTCCACCGGGCAATCAAGCGAAACGGCGAGCATCTGCATAAGCACAGGGTTCAAACGCCCGCCACCCGTGACCAGAACCCGGCCCGGCGGACGCGGGCAATGCTCCATGCCTTGCGCCACAGCCGCCGCGCTCATCGCGGTCAGGGTCGCTACGGCATCTGCATCATTCAGCTCGGCCACCAGCTCAACCATTTCCGCAAAATCATTTCGATCCAGTGATTTGGGCGGCACTCTTGAGAAATATGACTCTGCCAGAAACAGCTCCAAAGCACCGGTTTCAACGGTCCCTTGCGCGGCCAGTGCCCCGCCTGTGTCCATCACCTGCCCCAGCCGGGCTTGCATCAGGTCATTGATCGGCGCATTGGCGGGGCCTGTGTCAAAGGCCAGCAGCGCGCCGGGGTTTTCCGGTCGGGCCAGACCCGGGTCAACATAGGTCAGGTTCCCCACACCACCGAGGTTCAAGAAACACACCGGCTCCGCCGCGCCAAACCAGCGCGCGCAGGCGAAATGGAAAAACGGCGCCAGCGGTGCGCCTTCGCCACCCATGGCCACATCATCGCTGCGGAAATCCCAGACCACTGGCACACCCAGACGGTCAGCGAGCGCGGCGCCGTCACCTACCTGCAAGGTCCCACGGGTGCGGGGCGCATGGGCCAAGGTCTGACCGTGAAAGCCGACCAGATCGATCTCGTCAAATCCCACCAATGCCTCGACATGAGCGGTGTCGACCACCTCCGTGGCCGCATCCACCGCCCGCCCCGACCACTGGCCAAGAGCTGCGCGCAGAACGGCGCGCTCTTCCTCCGAATAGGCCCGATATCCTGTCTGACCGAAGGACTGGATCGTTTCCCCGTCCGTCACCAGCACCGCCGCATCGACCCCGTCCAGCGACGTGCCGCTCATCGCGCCAAGTGCCGTCATTGGGTCACGGGGGGGCTTGCGCGTGTCTCTGGCACTATTCATGGCCTTTTCCTTTGCCTGACTGCCGCCTATAGAGTGCCCCGCAACATTCACCCGGGGCAAGTCATGACCTACCATCCCAAATCCGATTTCATCGCCGTGATGATGGAGCGCGGGTTCCTCGCCGACTGCACCGATTATCAGGGGCTCGACGACGCGCTGATTGCAGGGGTTGTGCCGGGTTATATCGGGTTCGACGCCACAGCGAAATCACTGCATGTGGGCAGCCTGATCCAGATCATGACGCTGCGCTGGCTGCAAAAGACTGGCGGTAAACCGATCACGCTGATGGGCGGTGGGACCACGAAGGTGGGTGATCCGTCCTTCCGGGCCGATGAGCGCCCGCTGCTGAGCGCCGAGGACATCAATGCCAATATTGACGGGATCAAGCAGGTCTTTGCCAAATACCTCGATTACGGGGACGGCGCGACCGATGCTTTGATGATCAACAATGCCGAGTGGCTCGATGACCTGAACTACCTGGAATTCCTGCGCGATATCGGGCGGCATTTCAGTGTGAACCGTATGCTGTCCTTTGAATCGGTCAAATCCCGGCTGGACCGGGAACAATCGCTTAGCTTTCTTGAGTTCAACTACATGATCCTTCAGGCCTATGATTTCCTCGAGTTGAGCCGGCGCTATGGCTGCCTGGTGCAGTTCGGCGGGTCGGACCAGTGGGGAAATATCGTCAACGGG
>JAEPNQ010000158.1 GCA_017643305.1 Marinibacterium sp.
CCAAAACATTCGCATTCGTTTGAAGGCGTTTGACTATCGTGTACTGGATGCCAGCACGCAGGAGATCGTCAATACAGCCAAGCGGACTGGTGCCCAGGTGCGCGGTCCCATCCCGCTGCCGAACAAGATCGAAAAGTTCACGGTTCTCCGTGGGCCGCATGTTGACAAGAAAAGCCGCGACCAGTTCGAGATCCGGACGCACAAGCGTCTGCTCGACATCGTGGATCCGACCCCGCAGACGGTAGACGCGCTGATGAAGCTCGACCTCGCCGCTGGCGTGGATGTCGAGATCAAGCTGCAGTCGTAAAGGAGGTATAGAGATATGCGTTCCGGAGTGATTGCAAAGAAAGTCGGCATGACCCGGCTGTTCATGGATGACGGTCGCCAGGTGCCTGTTACGGTGCTGCAACTGGATAACCTGCAGGTTGTTGCACAGCGGACCAGCGACAAGGACGGCTACACCGCCGTTCAACTCGGTGCTGGGTCCCCGAAAGCAAAGCGCGTGTCTAAAGCGATGCGCGGCCATTTTGCGGCCCAGAAAGTGGAACCCAAGCGCAAGCTGGCAGAATTCCGTGTGACCGAAGACAACCTGATCGATGTCGGCGCGGAAATCTCGGCAGAGCATTTCCTGGAAGGCCAGAAGGTCGACGTCAGTGGCACGTCGATCGGTAAAGGTTTCGCTGGTGCCATGAAGCGGCACAATTTCGGCGGCCTCCGCGCCTCGCACGGTGTATCGATTTCGCACCGTTCGCATGGCTCGACCGGTCAGTGTCAGGATCCTGGTCGCGTATTCAAGGGTAAGAAGATGGCGGGCCACATGGGCTCCGTTCGTGTGACGACCCAGAACCTCGAAGTGGTCAAGACCGACGCCGGCCGTGGCCTGATCATGATCAAAGGTGCCGTTCCTGGCTCCAAAGGTGGTTGGGTGACAATCAAGGATGCCGTCAAGAAAAAGGCCCCGGAAGGCCTGCCGTTGCCGGCAGCGTTGAAAGCGGCCGAAGCGGCTGCTGCACCGGCAGAAGAAGCGCCCGCAGAAGGGGGTGAAGCATGAAACTCGACGTGATCAAACTCGACGGTGGCGCCGCAGGCGACATTGAGCTCGACGCCGATCTGTTCGGTCTGGAGCCGCGTGCGGACATCCTGCACCGCGTTGTGCGCTGGCAGCGTAACAAGGCACAGCAGGGGACGCACAAGGTCAAGACCCGCTCGGAAGTAAGCTACTCGACCAAGAAGATCTATCGCCAGAAGGGCACCGGCGGCGCACGTCACGGCTCCCGCAAGGCACCGATCTTCCGCAAGGGTGGTATCTATAAGGGCCCGACCCCGCGCAGCCATGCGCATGATCTGCCCAAGAAGTTCCGCAAACTGGGTCTGCGCCACGCGCTGAGCGCCAAGGCAAAGGCCGGTGAACTGGTCGTCATCGAAAACGCGGACGCCGAAGGCAAGACCGCAGCTCTGGCCAAGCAGGTTAAAAACCTGGGCTGGAAGCGCGCTCTGGTCATCGACGGCGCCGAGGTGAACGAGGGGTTCCTGAAGGCATCGCGCAACATTGAAGGTCTGGATATCCTCCCGTCGATGGGCGCAAACGTGTATGACATCCTTAAGCGCGACACGCTCGTGCTGACCAAGGCGGGTGTCGAAGCTCTGGAGGCTCGTCTGAAATGAGCGCGAAAGCAGAACATTACGACGTGATCCGCAAGCCGGTCATCACCGAGAAATCCACCATGGCCTCCGAGGCTGGTGCGGTGGTTTTCGAAGTGCATATCGACAGCACCAAGCCGCAGATCAAGGAAGCTGTGGAAGAGCTGTTCGGCGTCAAGGTGAAGGCGGTCAACACCACCATAACCAAAGGCAAGGTCAAACGCTTCCGCGGCCAGCTGGGCAAGCGGAAAGACGTGAAAAAGGCCTATGTGACGCTGGAAGAAGGCAACACGATCGACATCTCGACCGGTCTTTGATCCGCTTAGTGGGTTTCAACCACGTTACGAAATAAAAAAGGCCCCCGCATAATGTGGGGGCCTTTTGCTTATGACTTAAGTGGATAAGGACCAAACAAACTCAAGATGTGCCTGCGGGACGCGTAAGTCGGATCGAATGAAAATTCAAACTCGCACTCTTTGTAGAGTTTGATCCAGCCAGACTGCAGGCTATGCAACAGTGTTTCCGGGTCTTTGAGATTTTCATCTCTTGTCCATACTTCGCGAATTTGTCCCTTCTGTCCGAATAAGTCGCCTGCTCCACGCGATGAAGTTCGTGTTTAATTATGTGCAGGCTGGATGGAAAGATTGTGCCGGCGGTCCTCGGAGGGGAAAGTTCCGAAGTGCCGTTTCATGGATGATCCTCTCTTCAACTCTTTTATAGATCCAGAATATCTCAGCCAGAGGATTATCTATGGATTTCAACTGAGCGGGCGACATTTAGGGTACGTGCTTGCATGCACCACCCGACTTGGGCCGTGCCCGTCGCGTTTCCAGGGTGTGCGATCAAGGGGATTGGGGCTTTATAGAGGGCGCGTGCTCCCTGCAATTGAATTTCAGCTCAGAGGGTCAGGAGTGTTATCGGGCGGGAAACGGCTTGACCCCCCACCGCAGGTCGCTTAACAGACGCCATCCGCAAGGCCCCGGATTCGTCCGGGGCTCTGCTTTTGTTCGAAAGAACAGACGAACCGGGCACCTTCGGGGGCCTACACCATCGGTGGGTTTCACCCGCCATACATAGGCAGGGCAACCTGCCGTTTGCTAAACGGAAGACAGAAAGCATGGCACTCA
>JAEPNQ010000107.1 GCA_017643305.1 Marinibacterium sp.
ATCACGCCGAGATCAAGGACCACGAGATCGCTTTCCAAAATGGCTTCTGCGGCAGCCGCGCGCGAAGTGAACCCGCTGGTCCAGCCCTCCTCCAGCAGATCCAGCTCGTTTAAGGGAATGCAGATCAAAACGGCTTCGATCCGGCCATCGTCCATTTCATGGAGCGCGACTTCCAGGGACTGACGGTCTATTCGACGCAGCAGATCGGCACAGCGAGCAATTGGCAGACCCAGGTCGCGCAGCTTTTTCAAGGCAATCGCCAGAGCGAGGTCTGTGACGCCGTATCTGTTTTCGACACCGTAGCGTTTCGGTGCGAAGGGGATTTCATTGCGGGACGTTTCGTTGATAAACTTCCCGATGGTTGGGAAGCCCGCTTCTCTAGAAAGTTGCTGTGTGGTCCAAATCATAATGACACCATATATGGTATGAATAGCGTAATTATATTACCACATATTGTGTCCCCGTGTAAACAAACCGGGCCTTTTCGCGGTGCTGGTATGAATGTATTTTGGGCTGTCGCTGGAAGACAAATTCGGCGCGAACCACTCACTCTTACGTTGTTTGCAAAGGACCCGTTAGGGGCCTTGGTCCGGCAGTTCGACAAACCCGCGCAGAGCCTTGCAGAGACACCCGAAGGCGGCGTAGTTGTGCGCATTAGTGCGAAGTCTTGATGGGAACAGAACCGATCGCCATGCCAAGCGCGATTGGCGGATTGACGCCCGAGTATCGAGGAGCCGACATTCGCTGCGGCCTGAACGAACGACTGGGGTGCGGACAAAACCGTAGTTGGATGAATTGCCTCGAATAGCGGCAATCGGCCCAAACCGGTCATCCAGCACGCTTCTACTTTGCCGCGCTTGCATTCTCGAAAGCTGACATTGGAAACCTCGGCAAATGCGCGATGCCAACGTGGCATACCGTTAGAGGCTATCGTTCACTATATGACCCGGAGCTAACGAACTTGCATAACCACTGCGACAGGCAGTTTGTGTCCTGCTGCCTGTTGTTCAATGAATGCCACCGTCGCGTTGGAATTCCTGCGGTGCTGCAAAGCTCCCCTTCCCAAAATTGCACGCAATATTTTCGGCATCCGAGGTGCTGCAGCCCGGCTCACACCGCCAATATGTCCAGAAAAGGGACCGGCCAATGACGTGACCGGTCCCTCCCGTGTTTGAAAAGATTGACTTGCCCAGGCGGCTTACTGGCGCGCGAGTTCCACCCAGTTGCCGCCTTTGATGACCGAAACAACCACTTCATCCGCACCTTGGTGATCCGTAGCGGAGTAGCTCACGGTGTTGCCGGAAACCACGTCTTCATAGTTCAGGCTTTCCATACCCATCTGGAACGTCTTGGCGTTCAGGTCAGGGCCTGCGGCTTCCAGTGCCTTCACCATGGTAATGGCGGCCGAATGGCCCAGCAGGGCCCCGGTGCCGGGCAGTTCTTCACCCGTGGCTTGAGTATAGCTGCCAAAGAACTTTTGCACTTCCGGTTGGTCCATGCGCGACAGCAGGTCTGCCCAGCCCGCAGCCGCATACATGCCTTCGGTCACGCCACCGGGGACTTTGGCCATAACCGTGTGGAAACCAGCGGATGAGTTGAGGAATGACATGTCCATCAGGCCCAGTTTCTTGGCAGTTGCAGACACCGTGATGGCCTGGCGTACCCCAAGGGCCAGGGCCACGATCTGGCAACCGTCTGCATTCAGCTTTTGCAGCGCGCCGACGAAATCTGCGTCGTCTGGCTTGTGCGTCGTCTCAGAAACGAAGTTGAGCCCATCCGTTTCGGCGGAGATGGATTCAGCGCCTTCCTTAATGTCTTTGCCAAAGTCAGTTGGCAAATACATAGCACAGACGTTGCTGACACCTTTCTGCTCAGCCAGATAGGTCACTCCGAAACGGATTTGATCGTAATAGGTTGCGGTGCCGGAATAGTGCAGCGGCGAGAAGGGTTCGGCCATCTCGCGGGCTGCAGACAGAGGCGATACGTTTGGCACGTTCTTTGCATCCTGCAGTTTGAAGGCTGCAATGTTCATCGGCGTTCCGAGCGACAGCAGCATCGCAAACACTTTGTCGCCGTTGACAAGCTTGTTCATGCCCTGAATGGCCTTGGGCATCTGATAGCCGTGATCCTCAACAATAAAGCGGATCTTCCGGCCATGAATGCCACCCGCCGCGTTCACCTCGTCAAAGACCAGCTGTGCTGCTTGGGTCGCCGGCGCGCCGAAAGCTGCGAACGGGCCGGACAGGTCGTTGTTGGACCCGATCAGGACTTCGGTATCAGTGACACCCTGGTCGGCATAAGCCGGAGCAGCGGCCATGGTCGCGGCAACGGCAACCGTCGCCAGTTTGGTTGTAAGTTTCTTCATTTGTCTTCTCCCTTTGGTTTTAGTCTGAAGGGCCGAACCGGATGTGTGTCAATACATCTGGCTGATCAGCTCTCCGTGTTTGGTTTCCACAAAGCTGCGCTTGAGCTTCATGGTTGGTGTCAGTTCATCATCCTCTGCTGTCAGCAGCACATCAATCAGGCGGAAATCCTTGATCTGTTCCACCCGCGCGAAATCCTTGTTCACCTCGTCAATGGTCTCGCGGATCAGGTCCTGCACTTCGCGTGCGGCACAAAGCGAGGCGTAGTTCGAGAAGGGCACGCGTCGATCCTGGGCGAATTTCTCAACGTTCTCCTGGTCGATCATCACCAGACAAGTCAGGAACTTGCGCTTGTCCCCGACCACCACGACATCCGAGATATAGGGCGAGAACTTCAGTTTGTTCTCGATTTCTGCCGGGGTGACGTTCTTGCCACCTGCCGTGATGATGATGTCCTTGAGGCGTCCGGTGATCTTCAGGAAGCCCTGATTGTCCAGCATCCCAACGTCGCCGGTCCGCAACCAGCCATCTTCCGCAAAGGTTTCGGCGGTCTTTTCGGGGTTCTTCCAGTAGCCCTGAAAGACATTGCCCGCCTTGTACTGGATTTCGCCATCCTCCGAGATACGCAGCTGCGCACCCGGCAAGGCCACACCGACAGTGCCAATCTTGTTGCTATCGAGGTTGTTGATGCTGATCACGCCCGCGCTTTCGGTCATGCCGTACCCCTCAAGCACGGGCACGCCAATTGCATGGTACCACTTCAACAATTCAGGTGAGATGGGTGCCGCACCAGAACCACCTCTGCGTAACTGGTCCATCCCGATCATCCGGCGCAGGTTTTGCAGTAGGGCAAAATCCCAAAAGCGATAGGCAAGCTTTGTGCCAAACGGCAACGGTTTGCCCTCGGCCAGACATGTCGCGCGGGCGCTGCCTGCCTTAAGGGCTTGCCCATAGGCCCATTTTTGCAGGCCGGTTGCATCGCCAATGCGGATAGCGACCTGACTATAGATCTTCTCCCAAAGGCGCGGCACGGCCACAAAAGTCTGCGGGCTGACCTCTTGCAAATTGTCGAACACCGTTTCCGGGCTTTCCGCAAAATTGGTGGTTGAGCCCGCCGCGATGGGCGCATTGACCGAAAACACCCGCTCCAGAATGTGGCAGAGCGGCAGAAAGCACAGTTGATCATCGGTTTGATACGTTGGTGCGTCGCGCGCACCCGCCGACACGGAATACATCAAATTCCCATGGCTGATCATCGCCCCTTTGGGCTTGCCCGTGGTGCCGGAGGTATAGACCAGAATGGCGATGTCTTCGGGTTTCGTGGCGTCGATGCTGTCGTCAAAGACCTGCGGATGTGCCGCGTCATACTCCGCACCCAGGGCATAGAGTTCATCCAGGAACATGACCTGCGGATCCGAGAATCCGTGCAGTCCTTCGGGGTCCAGAATGATGACTTTGGTCAGGCCAGGCATGTTGTCACGAACCTGCAGGAACTTGTCGAGCTGTTCGTCGTTCTCGACAAACAGGAAACGGCTGTCAGAGTTGTTGACAAGATATTCTAGCTGAGAGGCTGAATCTGTGGTGTAGACACCCGAACAGATACCGCCGACGCATTGCACACCCAAATCGGTGTACATCCATTCCTTGCTGTCCTCGGACAGGATCGAAACCACTTCGCCGCGTTTCAATCCAAGCGACACCAACCCAAGGCCCAGATGTTTGGCGCGGGTGAAATAGTCATGCCACGAGTGGGACCGCCAGATGCCGAATGTCTTTTCGCGATGCGCCGTGCGGTCGCCCAAGGTTTGGCAGCGCAGGCGGAACAGCTTGGGCGTCGTATCCATACCGTCGATGTAGAACGGGCCCTGCGACAGGTCCGCGTTGATCATCAGCCCGTTTACTTCTTCTTGAGGGGGGAGCTTGTCTGCCATGATCATCCCTACCGCCACGTCTTGCGTTGTTTCCAGCGGCGCTGTCCGCGCTGGTTTTCGTCCTGACTAACGCCAAGATAAAATTCCTGAATGTCCTTTGAGGCAGCCAGCACATCCGCTGTGTCATCCATCACGATGCGCCCCAGTTCCATCACGTACCCATAGTCTGCGGCATCGAGCGCGACCTTCGCGTTCTGCTCAACCAGCATCATCGTGACCTTCTGCTCTTTGTTGAGCCTTACAATGATCTCGAAAATCTCCTGCGTCAGGAGGGGTGAGAGGCCCAGGCTTGGTTCATCCAGCAGCATCAACTTGGGGCGCGACATCAGCCCGCGCGCAATGGCCAGCATCTGCTGCTGGCCGCCCGACAAGGTGCCTGCCCGCTGGGCGCGGCGGTCTTTCAGGATCGGAAAATAGGAATAGACCATTTCCTCGTCGGCCGCGATCGCGGATCGGTCATTGCGGGTATAGGCGCCCATCGCGATGTTTTCGCCCACTGTCATCAGCGGGAAAATCTCGCGCCCCTCGGGCACATGCACGATACCGCGCCGCACGATGGCATCCGGTTCCATGGACTGGATCGCCACCCCCTCCATCGACACCTTGCCCTTTTCGGGGTCCATCACGCCCGAAATTGTCTTAAGCAGCGTGGTCTTCCCGGCCCCGTTGGCCCCCAGAACAGTCACGATCTGCCCGTCATGGACCTTCAGACTGACACCGCGAATGGCCATGATGGGGCCATAGTAGCTTTCGAGGTTGTCGATCTGCAGAACAACGTCTGGCTTGGTGGTCTGGATGTTCATGCGCGCGATGTCCCTGTCTTGGAGATCTCGCCCGTGCCAAGATAGGCCTCGATGACTGCCGGGTGCGACTGAACTTCGGCGGCGGTGCCTGTGGCCAGCTCCTTGCCATCCGCCAGCGCCATGACGCGGTTGGACACCGCTGACACCAGCCCCATGTCATGCTCCACCATCATCACGGAGATCCCCATCTGAGTCTGAATGTCTTCAATCCAGAAGGCCATGTCCTGCGTTTCTTCCACGGACAGGCCCGACGCGGGCTCATCGAGCAGCAACAACTTTGGCTCAGACGCCAGCGCACGGCCAAGCTCCACAACCTTGCGCACGCCGTAGGGCAACCCGCCGATCATCTTGTCGCGGTAGGCTTGCAGGTTCAAAAAATCGATTACTTCTTCGACAGCCGCGCGGTGGCGCAGTTCTTCACGATAGGCTTTGGGCGAAAAGACGATATTGGACAAAAGCCCCGTGGTGCGGTGCCGATGCCGGCCAACGAGCAGGTTCTGCAAGACGGTGGCCTGTTCAAAGAGTTCAATGTTCTGGAACGTGCGCGCGATGCCAAATCCGGGCACCTGATCGGCCGTGTGTTTCAACAGATCCTTGCCATCAAACCGGATACTCCCCTCCGCCGGGTCATAGAACCGCGAGATCAGATTGAAGATCGTGGATTTCCCGGCCCCATTCGGGCCGACGAGGGCAAAGACTTCACCTTCGTTCACCTGCAGGGACACGTTATCGACCGCAACAAGCCCGCCAAATCGAAGCGTGGCATTTTCTATTTCAAGCAAGCTCATTGGACACGATCCGTCTTGAGATAGGATTTCTGACGCTTGAACATGTCCTTTCGGTAGAAGGGGAACAGTTCAAAATAGGTCCGGATCTTGAGCCAGCGGCCGTATAGGCCCATCGGCTCAAACAGGATGAAGCACACGAGGATAAAGGCGAAAAGCGCGCTTTCGAGCCCCGGCACATTGATGTTCACGTCAAACGTGGTGGACAGAAAGGTGCGCCCGTTTGCGATGGCCACAGGGATGATGCCGACCACAATCGCCCCAAAGAACGCGCCGTGGATAAAGCCCAATCCGCCGATCACAATCATAAGAAGCAGAGTAATCGACATGACCAGATCGAAGGTTTCATTGGTCACATACCCAGCAGAATGGCCGAACAATGCGCCTGCAAGTCCGGCAGTTGTGGCGGACAGAAAGAATGAGGTCGCCTTGGTCCGGGTCAGGTTGATCCCCATCGCCCGTGCCGAAATCTCGCTGTCTCGTATGGCGGTAAAACTGCGCCCTGTCGGTGTGCGCAGTAGGTTGCGATAGAACCAGACGATCAGGATCGCAACAGCGAGGACCAGATAGTAGAACTTGTAGGGGGTCGAGTAGCGGTTGATCTCCATCCCGAAGATGTTGATGTCAGGCACCGCTGCCCCCGCGATCCCGCCTGTCCAGGGCTCTGCGATCACGACAAAATCGCTGGTCAGGATCGACATCGCCAGCGTGGCCAGAGCCAGATAGACCCCATGCAGGCGCAACACTGGCAGCGCGATCATCGTCCCTAGTGCACCTGCGATCAGCCCCGACAGAGGGAAGGCAATGAGCCAGGGCAGGCCCGCACCCAGCAGGTTGATGTTCAGGTAGCAGCCAAATGCCATGAAGGTCGCGTGCCCTAGGCTGGGCAAACCGGTGTGTCCTGTCAAAAGCATCAATGCCATTCCGGCGATGGCCAGGATTAACATGCCGGTGATCTCGCCCAGCAAGTAGGCATCTCCGATCGCTACAAAGTAGAGTGGCGTCGCCAGAACCAGCAACAGCAGCAAGGCGTACCACACCGCCTGGGCGCGATGTTTGAACAGCGAGATATCCGCATCATAGGAGGTTTTGAATACAAAGCGCATCTTAGACCTTCTTGCTCAGCGTCTGAGAGAAGATACCGCCGGGGCGGAAAATCAGGATCAGCAGCAAAATCGCATAGGGTGCGATCTGGCTTACGCCGGGCGGACCATAGCGTGAGGCCAGCGGCTCGACCAAGCCGATGATCAGTCCTCCCAAGAGCGCACCGGGCAGCGAGCCAAAACCGCCGATCGCCGCCGCTGCAAAGGCTTTGATCCCCAACAGCCCCGTCGACGGGTCAATCGCCCCTTTGGAGGCAAACAGGATGCCCGCCACGGCGGCAACCATCCCCGAAAGCCCCCAGACCAGGCTATGCACCCGCCGCACAGGGATGCCCATATAGTAAGCCGCCAACTGGTTCTGCGAGGCCGCCTGCATCGCCAGTCCGATCCGCGTGCGCGAGAAGAACAGGAAGAAGACCAGCGTCAGGATCGCCGTGACCACAACGATCAACACCTCATCAATGCCCAGTACCAGCCCGCCCGAGCGCACTTCTTGTCCCGCAAAGGGTGTCTCCAGCGAGGTTGGCTCATGGCTCCAGGTGGCCCCGGCAAAAAACCGGATGATAAAGCCCATCGCGATGGTCAGGATGACAATCGATGTTTGGGACTGGCCGAACATGTGCCGCAGAATACCCCAGTTGAAGAGATACCCAAGCGCGCCCATCACCAGGATGGAAAGTGGGACGGCCAGCCAGAAATTCAGCCCCATGTATTCGTGGTTCGTGAACCCAATGCACACAAACGCACCCAGCATCATGAAATCGCCCTGGGCAAAGTTCACCGCTTCGGTGGCCTTGTAAATCAGCACGAAGCCCAAGGCGATCAACCCGTAGACACAGCCGTTGGCAAGCCCACTGATGATGAGTTGTAGAAAATCCACGGTATTCCTCCCAGTACCCGTTTCCGCTATGCTAGTAAGTTGCGGTTGCGTCCGCCAGAGTTGCCTAGTGTAACAAAAGCCCTTTGGTCGCATATTTGCGCAGGATTGCGGGTGGCTTAAAGCGCGGACCGTATGTTCCGGCCAGTTCTTCACAACGCGCGATGAACCGATCCAGACCATATGTGTTCACATACTGGATGTAGCCCCCGGTATGAACCGGCGCGCCGATGCCCATGATCGACCCGATGTTGCCATCAGCGACGCTGCGCAGAACGCCATCCTCAAGGCACCGCAAGCTTTCCAGCACCGGCCGAAACAGGATGCGGTCCTGAATCTCGCGATCCGAAATCCGCGCATCATCCCTGCGCCATTTCGACAGGCCGGGCCAGATCGTCTTGCCGCTGTCCGAATAGTCATAGAACCCCTTGCCGGTCGCGCGGCCATGGCGGTCGTGATTGTCCAGCATGTCCGCCAGCATCGCCCGCGCCTCGGGGTTTTGTTCCTCTGCCGGGTCCAGCAGGCCCATTTCAACCTGCGTGCGATAGATGTCCGTCACCAGCTTGATCTGCACCTCGTCCAGCAGAGAAAGCATGCCCGTCGGCATCCCGATCAGTCTGGACAGGTTATCCACCCGCACGGGATCATGCCCCTCGGCAACCAGTTGCACAGCTTCGATGATTTTCGTGCCGATCGTGCGCGAGGTGTAGAAACCCGCCTTGTCCCCGACAATAATCGGTGTCTTTCGGATTTGCTGGGCAAAGTCGAACGCGCGCGCCAGCGTCTCGTCCGAGGTTTCCTCGCCCGCGATTATCTCCAAAAGCGGCATCTTGTCGACGGGTGAAAAGAAATGCAGGCCCACAAAGTTCTTCGGGTTCTGCGCTTTGGATCCCAGCCGTGTGATCGGCAGCGTCGAGGTGTTCGAACCCCAGACCCCGTTCTCGGCCAGATAGGCTTCGGTCTCGGCGATCACCTTATCCTTGACGTCGATCTTTTCGAAGACCGCCTCGATGATCATGTCGCAGCCGCGCAGATCTTCCATATCGGCGCTGGCCTTGATCCGGCCCAGAACCTGCGCCGCTTTTGCTTCGTCCATGCGGCCCCGCTGGACACGTTTTGCCAGCAGTTTCTCGGTATACGCTTTGCCGCGATCAGCAGCCTCTTGGGTCATATCCTTCAACACGACCTCGATGCCCGCCATGGCCGCGGAATAGGCGATCCCTTGCCCCATCATCCCGGCACCGAGAATGCCGAGCTTGCTAACTTTGCTGCGCGGGATGTCCTTGGGCCGACTGGCACCACCGTTGACCTGACCCAGACCAAAGAAGAAGGTCGAGATCATGTTCTTTGCCTCAGGCGACACAACCAGCGCGCAGAACTGGCGGGACTCGTAACGCAGCGCGGTGTCGAGATCGAGTTTTCCGGCTTCAACCATGACGTCTAGAATCCGTGTCGGCGCAGGCAACAAGCCGCGTGTTTTCTGAAACAGCATCGCCGATGCCCCCGCGATCCTGGGGGCCAGTTTGGGCGCATTCGAGCCGCCGCCCGGAATGCGATAGCCCTTGGTGTCCCAGGGCTGCTTTGCCGCCGCCGCGTCGCCCTGAACGGAGAGGATCCATTCGCGGGCGCGGGCCAGCAGGGCGTCCGCCTCGACAACTTCGTGCACCAGTCCCGCCTTCAGGGCTGCGGCAGGGGCCAATTGCTTGCCTTCCAGCAGGAACGGCATCGCTGATTCCAGCCCCAGTAGCCAGGTCAGGCGTACAACGCCGCCGCAACCGGGCAGCAGGCCCAGCGTGACTTCAGGCAGGCCAATTTTGGTTTTCGGATTGTCGGCGGCGATCCGGTAGTTCGATGCGAGGCACAGCTCATAACCGCCGCCCAGGGCCGCGCCGTTGATCGCGGCGACCACCGGAATCGGCAGCTTTTCCAGACGACGCATATCGGCCTTGATAGCCTCAACCTCGTCAAACAAGTCCTGTACCTGATCCGGCTCGACCGCCACCAGCCGCTTAAGGTCGCCCCCGGCAAAGAACGTGTCTTTGCCCGAAGTCAGAATGACGCCTTTCAGCCCCTCTTCGGCCTCAAGCCTGTTCACCATGTCAGCATAGAGCGGCCTGAATTCTGCACTCATGGCGTTCACTGGGCCGTCCATATTCATGGTCACGGTAACGATGCTGTCCGCGTCTTTTTCGTATGTAAATTCGCCCATCTGGCTCTTCCTTCTCAAACGCGCTCGATCAGCGTGGAAATGCCCATGCCGCCGCCGATGCACAGCGACACCATGGCCCGTTTGGCATCCCGCCGCTCCAGTTCGTCCAGCACGGTCGAAACCAGCACCCCGCCAGTCGCACCCAGCGGGTGGCCCATCGCTATCGCGCCACCGTTAACGTTGGTGATTTCGTGGTTGATGCCCAGATCCTTCATGTAACGCATGGCGACCGAGGCGAAGGCTTCGTTGATTTCCCAGATGTCGATGCCCCCGGCGGTCAGCCCTGCCTTCTCCAGACACTTCCGCGCCGCCGGTCCCGGTCCGGCCAGCATGATGACCGGGTCGGTGGCAATGACGGTCGAAGCGACAATCCGCCCGCGTGGCTCCATCCCCAGATCCTTGCCTGCCTGTTCCGAGCCGATCATGACTGCCGATGCCCCATCAACGATGCCTGAGCTGTTGCCGGGCGTGTGGACATGATTGATGGCCTGAACCTCGGGGTATTTCGCGAGCGCCATGTCATCAAATCCAAAGCCGCCCATCTGCGCGAACGAAGGCTTAAGCGCCCCCAGTTTCTGCATATCGGTGCCGGGTTTGATGAAGTCGTCGCGCTGCTGAATGACCAGACCAACCTCATCCCGGACAGGGACGACCGAGCCATCGAACCATCCATTGTCCCGCGCATGCGCAGCGCGGCGATGGCTTTCCACGGCAAAGGCGTCGACATCTTCGCGGCTGTATCCGTCGATCGTGGCGATCAGATCAGCACCGATCCCCTGCGGTGCGGACTTGTTTTCGATGACGAATTCCGGGTCAAAGAGCATCGGGCCGCCGGACGATCCAAGCGGCACGCGGCTCATCGACTCCAGACCGCCTGCAACGATCAGATCCTGCTGACCCGAGCCGACCTTGGCGGCGGCGATGTTCACGGCCTCAAGCCCCGAACCGCAGAACCGGTCAAGTTGCACACCCGGCACCGACTCGTCCCATCCAGCGGACATCACAGCGGCCTTGGCGATGCACGAACCCTGATCCATCAAGGGGGCGACGCAACCCAGTATCACGTCTTCGACCTTCGCGGTGTCGAGGTCATGGCGCTCCTGCAAGGCCTCCAACAGCCCAGCGGCCAAACGGACAGGTTTGACTTCGTTCAGTGTACCGCTCGCTTTCCCTTTGGAACGGGGGGTGCGCACAGCGTCATAGATGTATGCCTGAGACATAAGAGTACCTATTTCTGTCGGAATTGTTCTTTTGGGGATCAGAGCTTGCGCGAGATCAGTTCTTTCATGATCTCGTTGGCACCGCCGTAGATGCGATTCACCCGAAGGTCGGCAAAGGCACGAGTGATCGGGTATTCCTGCATGTAGCCATAGCCTCCATGCATTTGCAGCGCTGTATCGGCAACTTCAAAGGCCATTTCACTGCACCAGAGCTTGGCCCCTGCGGCGTCTTCGGGCCGCAGCTTGTCGTGGGCCAGATTGGTCATGCATTGATCAACCATGGCCTGTCCCGCCGAGATTTTGACCTTCATGTCAGCAAGCTTGAAACGCACATCCTGAAACTCGGCAAGTGATTGGCCAAAAGCCCGGCGCTCCCGCGCGTATGCAAGAGCCTGTTCATAGCAAAACTTCGCCCCTGCAACGGATCCGATGGCGATCATGAGCCGTTCCCAGGCGAGTTCACCAAACAGCATCATCAATCCGCCTCCAACGGCGTTTTCTCCGCCAAGAAGGTTTGACTTAGGAACGCGTACACCTGAGAAGTTCAGGATACAGGTATCCTGCGCTTTCTGGCCCAGTTTCTTTAGCGGTTTTTCCTTGGTGAACCCGTCGCGGGTGGCTTCGACAAGGACCAGTGACAGCTTCGGTTCGCCACCTGTCGCCGGATCAACAACCTGTGCAGCAACGATCACAAGATCGGACATGAAACCGTTGGTGATGAATATCTTCTCACCATCCAGAACCAGCTCGTCACCATCCACCATGGCCCGAGTCTTGATGCCCTGCAGATCAGAGCCCGTACCCGGTTCCGTCATGGCGATGGCACCGATGACCTCGCCGGTGGCCATTTTCGGCAGCCAGGTTTGCTTTTGGTCCGGGGTGCCGTAGTTCAGGATGTAAGGGGCAACAATATCGGAATGCAGCGCGAAACCGGGCCCGCTCGCATTGGCACCATGGAGTTCTTCGATGATGATGAGGCTGAACCGGCGGTCCACGCCTGCGCCACCATATTCCTCGGGCATGTTTGGGCAAAGAAATCCCTGTTCGCCTGCCTTCAACCATGCATCGCGGCTAATGTGTTGATCAGCCTCCCACTCCGCGTGATGAGGGGAAATCTCTGTTTCGACGAACTTACGAAACGCATCGCGGAACATGTCGTGTTCCGCCTCAAAGAGGGTGCGGTGCAACATTGGATTCCTCCTGTCCATTCGAACGGAAGAGAACCACTGAGGGCGATCTTACTCAAATTGAAATGAGTGGCGTAATATCGAAATAGTGAATACTTGGAACTAATCTCAGACCTCGGCATCCGGTGGGAACTTCCGCACTGCGGCCAGACAGGCTCGAACAGCCCGGCTGGGCAGCCACCGCGACAACTGCGCTACGCCCATGTTCAGCGGAGGGAAAACGTCCAGATCTAACAGCGCAAAGCGCGCCTGAA
>JAEPNQ010000079.1 GCA_017643305.1 Marinibacterium sp.
CAACACCAAGAGGCCACACAGTGCATTGGGCTATCGGCCACCGGCTCCCGAAACCATCATCCAAATGGAAACCAGCCCGATCATGCACTAACAATTACCTTGGACCAATCAGATCGGGCTGCTCACAAGTGCCGTCGCGATGGTCGAGACCTTCGAAAACCTGGGCATTGATCAAATCGTTAGTCTGCGTGCAGCTAACGGCGAGCTGTTCAAAGTGAAATCGCGCCAACGCACCAAGTTCCAGGTCGGGACCAAACTCGCAGTTTCCGTAAAGCCGAAAGATGTGCTGGTATTTCAAGACGGAGTGCTGACTTAGTCAGGCTATAGCCTTGCCGTCTGCGGCAAGATTTTGAGATCCCTTCGAATAGCCGCCTGAAAGTGATCCACCAACTTGACCTTGGCTGGCTTCATTTGGGTGTGTGCGCCGACCTCTGCGAAAGTGACCATGAAAGATCTTTTCTTTGCCGTCCTCCCCCGTATGTCCGTCATCAGGGATTTTGGGACAGATGCTGCCTGAACTACGAGAGGGCGTGGCGCATCTGGCTGGCTTGAAAACCGCCCGCGATCAAGCCAAAGCATCGGGTTCCAGGGTGATTTCCACATCTTTTCTCCTTGGGCTTTACCATTTTGGAACGGGCTTGCTAGGGTCGCCAACGACACCATCCGTTCCTATCGGACCTTTCGCGCCGTGCCCAAACCCCACTTTACACGCCTGCTAGATTTGCCGACATTGTCCGGTCTTTCAGGCCTGCCGCACGTGGTCATGGCCTGCGTGGAAACCAATACCGGTTTCCTTGCGCAGGGCGAAGACTTGTTGCAGCCACAGGAAATCGAGCGCGCGGACCGGTTCCGGGTTCCGCTGGCCCGCCAAACCTTTGTCATGGGGCGGTATCTGGCGCGGATGGGCTTGGCGGCTTTAACGGGATGCCGCGCAACGGAAATCCAGTTCAATCTGTCAGAAAAGGGAAAGCCAGTTCTGGCCACTTCGCCAATGGATTTTAGCATCTCGCATTCCGGCCGCTGGGTCGCAGTTGCATTCCATTCTGCCCCGATCGGTTGCGACATCGAATTAGGCCCAAACCTGAAAACCAAACATTTCGCCGATGTCGCTCGCACCGTCTTTGCGCCTGACGAAATGGCAGCCCTATACAACGCCCCCGCCGGTTCAACGGACCAAAGAGATCGCATGTTGTCAATCTGGCGGCGGAAAGAGGCCGTCCTAAAGGCGACCGGCCTTGGGTTTTCCGGATTACCACAGTCGTTTTCCGTGGTCACGGAAAGCGGCGCCTTTTGCGACAGGATCAACCTTTGTGGCGCCACTTTTGCCCTGGCCGAGGTGGCAAAAAACGGTCGTCCGCCCATAGCGCTGGCTTGGATTACTGCTTCTTGCGAGACTCTGAAACCAGAACAAGCAACCCCCCGATAAGTGGCGTCAACACGATGGAAGCAAAGAAGTAGCCGTAGAAACCCATCTTTTTATTTGTACCCGCAAGTCCAATAATCAGGCATATAACAAGATAGACGATTGCCCCATAGTGCATGGAACGCGATCTCCTTTTCGTTAGCGATCACCCCCCTCACGGCGCTTGAACGCTTATTGTTCGCCTGAATAGACGATCTTCGACTTCCCTGGCAGGGAAAGATCAAGCTTTTCGACGCGAATGGCCACGTCCTTGATATCACCGTTGTCTTCGAAATCGACCGTAGTGTTGCCCCAAACCCATCGCGGCAAAGCCCGCAGCGCCAGCGCCACAGGGCCCGCCTCTACCGTGCCTATCTGGCTCCAAGCAGCAACCATCAGTTTCACTGCTTCATAGGCGCGCCCGTCCAGAATGTTGTTTTCCGTCACTGCGGCATCTGCCGATTCCGCGTAGATGTCTGTTTCAAATGAAATGACATAGACATCCATGCTGGTGTTTTCCGGCGTTATCTCCATGACACGTAACACTTCGTCCCGCATTTCTGGCAAACAGATAACCGATGTGTTCACGCCACGCCGCCGCATTTGTTCGATAATCCGCGCATCAGCGGCTGAGGTCCCCAAAAGCAGAACCAGATCCGCCTTGTTGTCAGCTAGATCGGTGATCACATCGGCAAAAAATATTGTGTTCGGGCTATAGCTTACAAATTGGGTCAGGCGCGGAGCATCCACCCTGTTTTCTTCTCCATTTGCATTCATCGCGCCTTTGTATATTTGGTAGGTGTCGGTCGCATAATCGTTGCGCGGCGACAGTGCGACCAAATTGAACAGATCATAGCTATTGGCGAAACCCTTCACGACATCGGCGATTTCGACGTCGCTGGGTGTCAGGCGAAATACCGTGGGGTATTTATAGTCGGTTAACAGGGGCGACCGGACGCCAGACGACAAGAACAGCAGGTTGCTTGCGTTATATGTCGCCGCCGCCTGAAGCGCATTTTCAAGCTGTGGATGCCCGATCACGCCGGCTATGGTGTCATCCTGCGCGATCTTTCGCGCCACCTCTCCTACATTTTTGGAGGTATAGCGGAACTCTTTCAACTCGATCTGGTACGGGTGCTTGCTACCGTCTTGCATGTTCAATTCATGCGAAGTCGTATTAAGCTCTTTCACCGCACGACGGGCGCCGTCAACGAAACTGTCCTGATTTTCTGGCCAAGCCACGGCAATCCCAATAACCGGACCCGGCTGGCGCGCATAATCGATCCGCGCCTCTCCCAATACATCCAGCCGTCTGGACGTTTCCCAGTAATAATATGCGGAAATGAGCCCTGAGATGACAATAAACATCGCAAAAGCGCGCCACCGCAATTTCCGGCCGCTTGCAACCGACCACAACAATCGGAGCGCCAGAAAAGAACCAACGGTAATTGATAGATAGTAGACCAGATAAAGAAGTTTGCCCAACGCCCCGCCCTATTATTCGCTGTTCAGAATGACAGGCAGACCATCTTTACCATTCCCCATTACGATAATTTTAGAGTTTTCAGAGGTTGCAATGTCTTTGGTTGCCCGCACGCCTTCCCACGTCAGCAGATCAGGCGAAAGAGTGTTCGAAATTTCCGTGTTATAGTCGGCAAAACCCTTGGCCTCGATCCGCAGGCGATCAGCCTCTTGGCGGGCGGCTTCCAACCGATAGACATAGGATTCAGCAAGCTGTTGCTGGCGCGCCTTGTCGCGAATGGCGTCCTGCACGACCTCTGGCAACACAATGCGCCGGATCACAACGTCGTCCACGATGATGAAATTCTGCGCAACCTCTTGGTAGGCACTTCCGACCGCGTCCTGAATCAAATCATTGCTTTTGGTATAAAGCTCTTCGGAATCCAGACGACCAAGCGCGCGGCGTACAGCGCCTTCCACTTCTGGAATAACAACCTTGGTTGCGTAATCCGGTCCAACCTTTTTGTGCAATTCACCCAAAAGGAGCCGGTCGGGGTGGTAGCGGATGGAAACATCGACGGTCGCCATTAGACCTTCCCGGGTCAGAATGGAAAGCGTGCGGTTTTCCCGCTGGACGCGTACTTCGTAGATGTAGAGCTTATCCCACGGGAAGATGACCTGAAGCCCTTCCCCACGCACGCCGTCCACGACCGTGCCGCCAAAAAACCTGCGCCAATGTACGGCGCTTTGTCCTGGCCCCACATTGATGAAGATATCAGGAATGAAATAGACGACGGTTGTCGCAACAACGACAATTACCATCAATGTGCTAGCAGCAAGCCGACGCATTCGAAACGCCCTAATTCTTCAAAATTCAACGCAAGGGTTGCTGCGTTCGTGGTTCACGCTTCAGCGGCCCCTGCCTCGAAATCCGCTTTGGAACGGGATTTCCGACCAACATTTTTCACAACGGATTTGCCTTTTTCGACCAAGTTGTCAAAGCTTTCGCGCACTTCGGAAGCTTTGAAATCTTCGAAATTCCCGCCCGCCTCAAAATGGCGACGCATAATGTGGCCAACCGCATAGGTCGATGCGCCCGACAGGATCGAAGCCGCGCTCGCACCAACCGTCCAGCCGACGACCGGCAGGGATTGCGCAAGGGAAAAGAGCGGAAGCGCCCCAAAGGCAGGAACCGATCCGCCGACAAGCGCCATCAGAACCGACCGCACACGACTGTCAGAATGATCGACACCGTAGGCATCCGCCAACTTGCGGATCATCCGCAACTGGATCGCACCGACACCGACCAGATCAATAAGAGGTACCGGAACAAGACCAACACCCGATGCCGCGATTACATGTTTATTGATGATCAACTCGACTTCTGAAGAATTGACCGGTTTCGCTTCACCTGCGTCCGCGACGGCGTTTACTGCTTCATTCATCACATTGCTCCCATAAGAAGACGAGTTTTTAGAAACCTTCTTTGTAGCTTTACTATAGTTAAAAAAAGCTTTTCTTGCCAATCTTTTCTATCATTTTTCAGCCTCTGAAAGCCGACCGTATTCCATCGTAAGCACACGCCCGTTTTCACCCAGATAAGATTGGTCGTGTGTTACCGAAATAACGGCTTTGCCCTGTGCCGCCAAATCCGGCAAAAGGACGTTATAGAAATATTCTCGGAAATGCGGGTCCTGTTCGGCGGCCCATTCATCAAAGATCAAAAGCGGACGGTCTTCAATCAAGACACAAATCAAGGCCAGACGTTTGCGTTCTCCAGTGGACAATTCGGTTGTCGAAAAATGTCCGTCATCGAACGTGACCTTGCCGACCAGCCTCATTTTGCGGATCAAGTCATTGACCATGTCCGTATCCGAATCTTCGTAGCCATACAGCCGTTTGAAGAGATGGAAGTCGCTCATTACAAGGGAAAACATTTCGCGCAGATGCCCAAGTGCAACGGGGTTCATCTGTTCGCCGTTTAGCCAAATATGCGGGCTCGCCGTCGGATAAAGACCACACAAAGTCTTGATAAAGGTAGATTTTCCGCTTCCGTTCCCGCCAATGATGTAAACCAGATCTCCCGCACGAATGCTGAAATCCAGCGGCCCCAAGCGGAACCCGTCGCTTCCATCGGGTTCCTTGTAAATATGGGTCAGGCCGCGCGCCTCCAGCACCTCGAACGGCGGGGCTAAACGATCGCTTTCCAAACTCCTGGCATGTTCGGCGCTGGCATCCAGATCGGCTTCTAACTTTTCCAGACTTTCAAGCGCGGCATTCGTCCTTACCACCATCGGAATGATATTCAGAAAGCTGGTCAGATAACCGATCAGGAATAGAACCACCGCTGTGATTTCAAGAATTTCAAAGGAATATACCGTTGTGAAACGCGGTATAAGAAAAACCACGGCCGCGATCACAACATAGAAAACCGACTGGATCACCGCCCGCGATTTAGCCGTTTTCTGGGTTTCCGATTGGTCCAACTGACTATTAAGCAAGACCATCGCTTCGTAGGTCTTTGCTATAGATTCCCGCCGTTTCTGGTTCAGTTTGACTTCTTTAAAACCAAGCAACACCTCTGAAATCAAATTCGAAAGATCACCTTCGATGGAATTGATTCGATCATTGCGCGTCTTGGTTTCGCCCTGGTTGAAGTGTCGATACAGCCCGACCGGCACCAACCCGGCCACTACCGTCAAAAATGCAATGGGCGACAGATAAATCAGATATAGCGAACAGAAGAACAACATGAACATCGACTGCAAGCCGTAGACGATGATGTCGGACGATTGCACAATGCTGCCTATATTGCGCGCGCTCGTGGCGATAATATCAGTACTGCGCATCCGTTCCAGATGTTCAACCGGCACATCGAACAGCTTTTGCATCAACCGCGCCCGCTGCCCGGTCATGGCATTGTCAAAAAGCGCCTTGCCACCGATTTCCGCCCGGACTTTCGTCGCCGCGAAAACCACCAAAAGCGCCATGAACCACAGGAATTCCCGTGTAGCAGCGGAATTGGAAAAAGCGGCACGCGCACCCCCGTTGATCAGCGCCACCAAAGCCGCGTTGGCCGCACCGGACACAAGCGTCAGCCCGAAGATGAAAACCAACGCATCGTTGGATTCTTTACGAAGAAGCTTAACCAGTTGCATTGTCATCCCAAAGCCAGCCACCCAAATAGTTCATTTCCAGAAACTCCCCCTGCCGGCTTGCTCATCAATCTGATCAAGAAGCTTCCGCGTGATTATTCCGGCGTGATCCAGTATGAATGGTACCCCAGCTTCCTGCATTTCAAGACGCTGCCAGCCCCAGTCATTGCGCGCCGGCACACCGATGAAACAGCACCCCTGTTCGCGGGCATGTTCCGCCACAAAGTTCACATCATCAATGAACAAGGCCCGATCAGCCGAAACTCCGGCAATATCGTGGACGATTTCCTTGACGCCTGGACGAAAATCGTTGGTGCTAACATATCTTTCAAACACATCAGCATGAGCGCCTAGTTCGCACCGCATGTAGTCTTCATCCAGCCCGCCGTAACAAATCAGCCGAACCCCGAGATCAGGCAAAAGCGCCAGCAAATCCGCCGCCCCTTCGGACAGGCTGATCGGGTTTTCAGCCAGAAAATTCTTGCGAAACTCGAAATAGCTTGCTGTCAGTTCTTCGTGGCTTTTGCCCATGATGTCGTCGGGCAGATTTTCCCCGAAGCTCGCCATGAAATACGCGGTGGCATCTCTGCGGTTGCGCGACAGCATGTTGTTTTCCATATCGCGCGTATAATCCAAGCCGTAAAAATCACAGCTCTGCTTAAGCAACGGTGCAAAGCTGTCAGTCAGTAGCGGACCGTCAAGGTCAACGGCGATAAGTTCGATATGGTTCATGCCTGTCTAATCTCTTGCTGTTTTCTTTTGCAGTTTCCCCCATACCTGCAGAAGGTCCGCTGAAACTGCTGTTCCCGCAACGGAAAATGTGCCGATTGGTGTGGTGCTATCAGCGCTGGCCAAGGTGCCCTGCACCGCAAAAAGCGCCGCCCCACCCACCGCAAACGAGCTATTGGTATCCGCGACAATTTTCAAAGATTCGCCAAACGCGACAGGCCTGTCCAAGGTCACCTCCATATGTTTCAGCCAACCGGCCACCGTCTTCAGTGACGCTTGTTTCTGACGCGTGGAAATCGCCCTCATCATTTGCCGAACTGCTTCCAGTATGACGATGCTATCCAACGCCGGTCCGACGAAATCGCAATAGAAATCGGCCTTTGGTGAAACGCTCAGATGCGCATGAAAACGATCCTCATCAGCATTGAAATCGGCTAGAAGAACGTTTTCTGCATGGGATTTGTTGACGCGCCCCTTGCGTATGCGGCGGGTTTCCAGCGGGCGCGACAGGGCAGACCAATCCAGATCGGGGAAGGTGTCGAATACAAGTTCCCCATTGGCAGACACCGCATCGTTTTGCACAACCGCGCCACGATAGCTGTGCTTGTTCAGACCGTCGCGCCGGACCGAAACACGTGCAGACGCCTTGGCGCAGCCCGACAGGAAATCGAACCGCAGTTTTTTAAGAAAGACGGGAACGCGCGGTTCCTGATGTTCGGTGAACAGTTCCGTCGCGCGGGCAAGTTGGCACATTGATTCAGCAAGATGCAGCCCCGAAACATGGTCCAGAGGGTGATCAAAGAACAGGGGATGCTCCTCATCAATCAACAGATCCGCGGCCGCTCGAACTGACGGACCGGTATGCAAAATCGGTCGCGTGATCACCAGATTGGAAGAATTTTTCTTTTGCGACTGAACGTATAGATCAAGTCGTAGAGGATCCGCCGCAGGTTCATCTTTGGTCGTCCAGCCTTCGACCAGATCCAACATCGCCTGCGGCCCCGAAGCCTGCAGCAACTTGTCGCCAAACTTATCCAGTTTCAAATCGGAAACGCCAGAGATAAATCGGCTGACCACGGTCATGATGCCGATACTGTCAAAACCCAGATCGCCGAAGCTGGCGGACAAATCCAATTCTGTCTGATCAACACCCAGGTAGGTTGCAATGACCCCGCGCAGGACAGTTTCCGGCCCCTGATCCAATGGCATCGCGGGGGGCGCCAACGCAACTTTTGGCCCGGGCGAGGCGACATGTTCCACAACCGTATCCAGCGGCGTCACCCAATAGCGCCCGCATTCGAACGGATAGCTTGGCAGGGCAATCCGCCGCGGGTTCAATTTGCGAAAACGTGTCCAGTTGATAGCCGCGCCGTTGACCCAGACCGAACAAGCTCGCGCAAGGTCGTTCTTGCGCACCCAATTATCCATCAAGATGGCCATTTCCTCCGCGTCCTGGAAAATCGGATTTGGCCGCGCCTTGCCATGCCAGACGCTACTGGCACTTTTTTGGTCGGCCCACGCACGCAGACGATCTCGCAAATCCCGCATGTTTTCCGTGACAAGCGCCAAGCGATATTTCATCGGGTCGCGACCGTCCTGCAAGGTGCGCGCAATCCGTGCCAGAAGGTCAGGTGCCGGATCATGCATATGCCCGTCGACCCATTCGGCCAACCGGTCCGCATAGGTCACAAGCGCCGTTTCCGTTTCCGCCGATAAAACGATCGCCTGCGATCCTGTATCAACAGGTTTGGCGATGGGGGTCGGGGCCTCTTCAACAACAAGATGCGCATTCACCCCACCAAATCCGAAGGAACTGATACAGGCACGCATCGGGATGGCCGCCCCGTTGCGGTCCTCAGGTATCCACGGTTCGGTGTTCATAGCCAAACGGAAGGGGCTTCCATCTAGGCGAAGCATCGGGTTGATTCCCTTGCAGTTCAGGTTCGCCACGATCTTGCGTTCGCGCATCTGCAACAGAACCTTGATCAGCCCGGCCATACCGGCCGCGACCTCCAGATGCCCGACATGCGTCTTGGCGGCACCGATGGCGCATGCGGCCTCTGGCAGGGAAGCGCCCCCAGTCGACAGGGTCGCAAAAGCCGATTTCAGCCCCTCGACCTCTATCGGATCGCCAAGCGCGGTGCCCGTTCCATGAGCCTCCACATAGGAAATGGTGGCCGGGTCGACACCGGACCGCGAAACGACCTCCTCAATCAATTCCGCCTGCGATTTCGGGTTCGGCGCGGTCAGCGACGTGGCCCGCCCCGCATGGCGAACGCCCGTTGCCTTGACCACACCCAGAATGTTGTCGCCATCGCGCAGGGCATCGGACACACGCCGCACAATCACTGCACCGATACCTTCGCTACGCACATAACCATTGGCGTCCTTATCGAAGGTCTTGCACCGACCATCGGGGCTCAACATCCCTGCGGCGGCAAAGGCCATGTGCAAGTCTTCGGTTGCTATCGCATTGACCCCGCCGACAATGGCCATCTCACAGATACCGTCGCGCAAATCTTCCACCGCGCGATGCAACGCCACGAGGCTACTGGAACAGGCGGTTTCGACCGGTTCACTTGGCCCGTGCAAGTCAAGCATATGGCTGATCCGGTTGGGCGTCATCGACGCCACATTCCCCATTACCCAACGCGGATCTGATTGCCGCCCTGCCCGATAGACAAGCGCGCCGTAGGACTGACTGGCTATCCCGCAATAGATACCAGTTTTGGACCCGCCCAGCTTTTTCGGGGCATAGCCTGCATCCTCTAACGCGGACCAGACATGCATGAACATAAGCCTTTGCTGCGGATCCATCAATTCCGCCTCTGCCGCAGAGAAACCAAAGAACGCGGGCGCGAATTCTTCCAATCCGTCTATGAAACCACCCCAATTCACATTGGTCCGGCCCACGGTCTGGCGCGGATCGCGCTCGAACGCTCGCCAATCCCAACGCCACGACGGGGGCCGCGAGATCACGTCTCGACCTTCGACCATGTTAGTCCAGAATTCATCGACATTGCGCGCTCCGGGGAAGGCCGCGCTCATGCCGATAATGGCGCACCCTTCGTCCGCCGCGGCGTCCTGCCGCGCAGGGTTCAGCGCTGGGTGTACCTTGCCGACAGGTTCGGGGGCCGGCGGGGTCATCGGCGGTTCATGGGGCTGCGCCACCGGGTCAGAGGCGGTCGGTTTCACCGCCTCTGCCACCACATCGGTCAGGCCATGGATATCCAAAAAACCATAAAATTGATGCGGGTCAAATTCTACACCGAAGCGCTTAGTAAGTTGCGCGCCCAATTCAGCATACAGGCCGCTTTCGAGCCCAAAGTCAGACAACGGCGCGTACGGGTCCAGATCGGACAGGGGCACATGTACCAAGCGCGAAACAAGCCTCAATACATCCCGTTCCAACTCGGTCCGATCCACCGTTGCCTGCGCAACTGATTTCTGCGTTACCGGTTCAGGTTCGGGGGATTGATCCATGGCAACACCTTGTTCCGCCACTGCAGATGCCAGGGAACAGCACATATCGACTAACCCCCCAAGAGTCGCACATTCATACAGCGCGACCGGCAGAACCTCCTGCCCAACAATCGCCTCGAGTTGCCTCGCGATTTCCGCAAAGGCGATCGAATCCAAACCGATATCGGAGAACTCTGTCTCTTCGTCTAGAACGCCCGTGTCCAGATGGACAACGGCGGCGACCATGTCGAACACCTGTTGCTGCACCCATTGCTGCAAGGGGGCCATGACGGGGGCGGATGTTGTGACAATATCCTCCGCGCCCATCCCCTCAACCATAGTGGGGGCCGAGGCCGGTTCCTTAGGGGTTAAATGCGCCGAAAGCTCCGCAATCGTCGGGCACTCGAAGAACACAACCGGATCGACCTGACGACCCAAACGCGCTGACAGCAGCTCCGCCAATTCCGCAAAAGAAACTGAGTCTAACCCAAATTCAGACAGTTCAATATCCGGATCGATATCCGCCACATCGATATTGGTCAGATGTGAAACCGCCTCTTGGATGATCTGTTCTGTCGCTTCAGTCGTGACACTCAAGAATGCCGCAATCGGCGCATCGGCCTTCATCGCGAGCTGTGTGCCAATTTTATAGCGCCCAACCCGCGCCGTCACCCCGATCCGCGCCGTCACAAAACCACGGATTTCGACGCAAACGCGCCCGTCCGGATCACAAAGGGAAATATCGGACCCGCGTTTCGAACTGCCGGACGTTTCACGCACAACGACAACGACCTCTGTCCCGAGCCGCGCGTACACGTCGATCTCGCGGATCAGAACCGGCAGGTGCAGGTCGATTTCGTCCGACGATTTCACAAGCGAAGTGCCGATCGTGCTATGCAAGGCCGCGTCCACGATATTCGGCGGACAGTGCAAGCCCGCCTCTGGCGCGTCTGCCGGAAGATTCTGTCGCACCCGCGACACAAAGATACCGTCGCCACCACGCGCCTCTGAAATCAGGCGGAAGCTCGGCCCGTAGTCCAAGCCCATATCACGGAAAACCGCATAGATTTCGTCGCCTGAAATGCTGTCGGTTGTGCGCGCACGGATCTGGTCCAGATCCAGCGTTGGTGCAGCGTCACCGGCAAGATGCCCGATTTCCCCGCGAGAAAATACCATTGACCCGCTTTCAATCTCGAACTGCGCGCCTGCCCCGTCTTTGGGGGTCATACGCACGGTCATCCGCGCCTCCACAATGGCCGAAGTTGCCTTTTGTTCGAAGGTCAGGTTGCGAATGTAAAGCGGCCCCTCGCCCAGATAGGCCGCACCCGCCCCGCGTACGATTTCCAGATAGGCAGTGCCGGGTAAAACCGGTTCGCCTTGAACCACATGATCCTGCACAAAGGATGCGGAACTATCGAAACCGGTCACATAACGGCCATCGCCATCGGCCCGCACCAAAGACAACGCTTCGGGTTTTTTCGATGTTTCAAACCAATAGCGTCGCATATCCATCGCCGTGGCCGGAAGGTTCAGCCGTAACAGCCCCGACGGTCGGTCCGGCCAGTCCACCGGTGCACCTGCCACCCAAGCCGCAGCCAACCCATGCGGGATTTGATCCGTCCCCGTGGCCTTCGCCCTGACGATGCCAGTCACCAAGCCTTGGACATCCCGACCCGCAAGCCACGCGCCAAGATTTTCCTGCAAATCTGCCAAGGATTTCGCGGTAAACGCCAACCTGTGGCGCAATGCATTGCGCCCCGTTTGCAGCGTCGCCGCGATCTGGTCCAGACCTGTGTTGGGATGGGCATCCAACCAGGCCAACAAGGCCCGAACCGAGGCCTCCAACCCCGTGGCCGATTGTGCCGACAGAACAATAACCTCTTCCTGTTCCAAACCGGATTGCGCGACGGCGGGAACGTATTCCTCGACAATCACATGTGCATTGACACCGCCGTAGCCAAAGGAACTGATCCCCGCACGACGCGGTATGTCTTCTCCCGTCTTAGAGGACAGGCGCGCCCATGGTTGGGCCTCGTCGACGAAATAGAAGGGCGTACCAGCGGTATCAATCGCCGGATTGACCCCTTTGCGGTTCTTGTCAGGGACCAGAACCCCATGACGCATCTGCAACAGGACCTTGATCAACCCCGCAAGCCCGGCCGCCATTTCGCAATGCCCTATATGGCTTTTGACGCTGGACAAGGCGATTCTGTCAGCGGGCAATGCCCCGCCGCCGTAGGCATCACCAGCCGCCTCAAACCCGCGCTTCAGACCGGCGAATTCAATCGGGTCGCCAACCGGCGTGCCGGTTCCATGCGCCTCAATCGCGGAAATAGTCGCTGGATCGATCCCGCTTTGCCCCAAGACGCGGGCGATCAAACGCCCCTGCGCCTCTGCATTCGGAGCGAAAAGCGACACGCTCCGCCCGCCGTGGTTCACCCCCGTTGCACGGATCACCCCGTACACCGGCAGCCCCCGTTCCACCGCTCTGTTCAGCGGCATAAGCACGATCATCGCCGCGCCTTCGCTTCGAACATAGCCATCGGCATCACCAGAAAACGACCGGCATTGGCCTTCGGGGCTAAGCATGCCTGAACGGGCGAAACTGATATGGCCATGCGGCATCAGGATCGTATTCACGGCCCCTACAAGCGCCGCCTCGCAACCGTTACGGATCGCTTCGACCCCGCGATGCAGCGCCACAAGCGCGCTTGAGCAAGCGGTTTCAACCGGCTCGCTTGGCCCG
The DNA here is from genome assembly GCA_017643305.1 of Marinibacterium sp. Taxonomy (GTDB): domain Bacteria; phylum Pseudomonadota; class Alphaproteobacteria; order Rhodobacterales; family Rhodobacteraceae; genus HXMU1420-2. Next base: position 12,956 of record JAEPNQ010000079.1, read on the forward strand.
TTGAGGTTCAGAAAACTGCTGATCCGGTTTGGCCCGATACAACCCACGCTGCCGCTGGACGATTGTTGTTGCAGAATCAGACCGTCTTCACGCGCCATCGCTGCGTATTCGCTTGCGGCGGTGGCAGTAAAAACCGCCGTTTCCGTTCCCGACAAGGATGCAGGCGCGATCCCCGCATCCTCTATCGCGCTCCACGCATGGGTCAGCAATAGCCGTTGATGGGGATCCATGCTTTCAGCTTCACGCGGGGAAATCCCGAAGAACAGCGGGTCGAAATGCCCGATGTCGTCCAGAAAACCGCCCCATTTGATATCGGTCTTGCCGGTCCCTTTCTTCGGATCACCAAAGATCGCTCGCCAATCCCAACGATCGGATGGGACCTCTTGGACCACGCGGCGGCCTTCGCGCAGATTACGCCAGAATTCGTCAAGGCTGCGCGCCCCGGGGAAGGCACCACTCATGCCGACAACAGCGATTGCGTCGCGTGAAGGAGCCGACGTTGTTCGCAAAGTGGCGCCAACAGGCGCCTTAACCGGTTCAGGTGCTTGAGGCGCGGTGACCGGACAGCTTTCCAAGGTTTCCGTCACCTCGTCGCAGGCTTGGCGCAGCGTTCCGGCAGAGAAAAACAACGCCGCGCTGATCGGTTGGCCAACCTTCCGCCCAAATTTATCGGCCAGATCGGCCAGCGAAATCGAATCGAAACCAAGATCCGAAAGGCTGTCGTCCAGACCGACATGATCCGGTGGCAAGCGCAGGATATCTGACACCAGTTCCACCAATATCTGTTTGGGACGATCAACCGCCGAGACCGACCCCGGTTCAGGCGCAACGGATGCCGCAGGGCGCAGCGCGCTGCCATTGTCCAAGCGTTGCATGATAAGATCGGCGCGTCCAAAGGCAACTACGATCTGCGGGGCCTGCATCCCCATCGATTGCCAAAGCACCGACAGCCCCTGTTCCTTGGACAACGGAGCCAGCCCAAACCCATCCAGCATCTCGCGTTCTACGGATGCGGGCACACTCATGCCCCCATCCGCCCACAAAGGCCAGTTCAGCGATACCGTGCGCCCGCGCCCGCCCCGGGCGGCAGCAAACCCGTCCAGCCAGCCGTTGGCAAAGGCATAGTCCGCCTGTCCGACGTTTCCGCTCACCCCCGCAAGAGAGGAACAAAGTACGAAAGCATCAAGCGGATCGTCGCGGGTGGCGGCATCCAAGGCCTGCGCACCGGCGATCTTTGTCGCGGCTACGGTTTTTGCGTCGGACGGTGATTTCGCCATCAGCATACCGTCACGCAACACCCCGGCCGCATGGATCACCGTGGAAACCGGCCCAAACGCGCCACGGATTTGACTAATCGTTTCTGCAACCGCCGTAGCATCGGTGATATCGACACTGTGATAGGTCAAACGGGTTGACCCCAAGCTCTGCAAAAACGCCACAATCTGTCTATCCAAAGGTCGCCGCCCCAAAAGGGCAACCGGTATCGCGGGCGAGCGCCGAACGATATCTTCGGCGATCAGTTGTCCCAAACCACCGAAGCCACCGCTGATGACCACCGTTCCCGTTGGCAAGGTGACCTCCGAAGCGGCCGAGATCCGGCGCAGGCCGCGAACCAGTCGCGCCCCGCCCTGATACCGCACCAACCGGTCCGAGGTTCGTGCCTCTTGCGCAAGGCAGTCAGCAATCTGGGCGGCATCCATGTCTTGGCCCACCTCTATCACCTGCGTAGCGATCTGTTTGCGTTCCTGCGTCAATGTTCCGGCGAAGCCCGCCACCGCAGACGCAAGCGCAGGATCGCCCGCCGGCAACAGGAACTGCACCATGTCGGGGGCCGCCGTCCGCGCCGCGACGGGGCCTAATGCATCTACCATGGCGGCACAGATGTCAGCGGGCGAGGCACCGGCGATGCCGATGCTTTCACACCCCACCGCATAGGCCCCTCCCGTCAGATCAACCAACAGCCGCGTGCGCCCCGCCTCTTGGTGAGTTGCACCCGCGGGCGACGCAGCCCATTCCGGCGCAAACAGAACCGTCTGGAAATCGTCCAACTTGGCACCCGTTACCAAAGGGTCGGACACTTGGGTTTCCTCCGCAACTGGGTAAGGGGACATATCGGATGCCTCTGTGGCAACGCCCCAATAGGCTTGGCGCTCAAAGGGATAGAGGGGCAAATGCACCCGCAAGGGTGGATGGGGGTAGAGTACTGCCCAATCGACCTTTGCCCCGTTCAGCCATTGCGCCAAGGCGCTTGCCTGTGGTCCCGTGGCGGGTGGGCGGACCTGCGTACCTGCGGCCAGGGCCTCAAACCCGCGAATGGCCTCTTCCCGCGTAGTGGCCAAAAAACCCGCGCGGCGCTTCAACGCACGACGACCGGTTTGCAACGTATAAGCAACCCCCAGCAACGATTGCGAATTGCCCCGCAGATGACGCGCCATATCCGCAGCAAGGATGCACAATTGGGGTTCGGTCATCGCGGAAATCACAAACGCGACCGGTTCAGAATGTTCGGCCAGTGGCATGCGTTCGGGGGCTTCTTCGATGACCAGATGCGCATTACTGCCGCCCGCGCCGAATGAACTGATCCCCGCGACCAAGGGCTGGCCGGTTCCCTGCCACGGCGCTAAACAGCGCTGGACTGTGAACCCGGTGCCGTCCAGTCCCAGGTCGGGGTTCAGCACGTCTGCATGGATGCTTGGCACAAATGTACGGTTTTCCATCTGCAACAAAAGCTTGGTTAAACCGGCAACGCCAGCCGCGCTTTCGCAATGGCCTATGTTGGATTTGACGGATCCTAGATGCAATTCCTGCTGCGTACCGAAGACCCGCTTTAGCCCAGTGATTTCAATCGGATCGCCGAGCGCAGTGCCCGTTCCATGGCATTCAATATAGCTAACCCGCGACGGAGCGATCCCCGCATCCGCAAGGGCATCGCCTATGGCTTGTGACTGCGCGACAGGATCGGGCACGGTAAAACCGTTCGCGCGCCCGCCGTGATTGATCGCCGTGCCCCGAATGACACCCCGGATTGGGTCGCCATCGGCAAGTGCCTTTGACAAGGGTTTCAGGACAATCGCCCCAACCCCTTCGGACGGCACATAACCCGTGCCACCGGTGCCGAAGCTACGGCACCGGCCATCGCTGGCTTCGAACCCGCCGTGGGCCATCATCAGGTACTTGTTAGGATGCAGGGTCAAGTTGACCCCGCCCGCGACGGCCGCCGTGCATTCCTCCGCACGGATCGCTTTGACTGCCAGATGGATCGCCGTCAAGGACGAGGCGCACATCGTATCAATGGCGATACTCGGCCCTTGGAAGTCAAGGGTGTAGGACACGCGGTTGGCAATCGAAGCCGGATTGGCCGATAATGCCGTAGGCCGCCCGCGCGCAGTTTCTTCCGCGCCGAACAGCTGATAGTCGGAATACATCACACCTACAAAGACCCCGACCTTACCCGCTGCGGACAGGGATTCAGGACAATGACCGCCATCTTCCAACGCGTGCCAGGCCTGTTCCAGAAAAAGCCGTTCCTGCGGGTCTGACAATTCTGCATCTTCGGGCAAAATTCCGAAGAACCGCGCATCGAACCGATCGACGCCGTTCAGGAACCCGCCCCAGCGGCTGCGCGTTTTTCCAGCTTCTTTGCGGTCGGAATAGAAACGCGAATGATCCCAACGGTCCGCCGGAATTTCAGTGATGCAATCCCGCCCGTCCCGCAAAGCCTGCCAGAACGCATCAAGACTTTCCCCCTGTGGATAGCGACCCGCAAGACCGATGATCGCGATGGGATCTTCAGTCGGGGACGCGTATTTTTTCGGCGCGAGAGCCATATCGTGATCGGTTTCCAGATGCGCCGCCAGATCACGCAAGGTTCTGTGCTCATAAAACAACGTGCGCGACAACGGACCCAAATCCTGTTCAAGCCTTTCGGTTGCCCGGATGACCATCACCGAATCTAGCCCGTAGTTTTCAAGCGGCGTATCAACGTCCAATTCGGATCTGGAAAGGTGCAAAACCTCGCTCACAACCCGCTCCAACAGGCGGATCATAGCGCCAGTTTGCACCACCGCTGCCGGGCTCAGCTGCGGTTCGGGGGCCCTATCGGTCTGCTTCGTGACCGGCGTTTCCGCTAACCAGTAAGATGTCCCGCCAAATGGGTATTCCGGCAAGGCCACGCGCTTCACGTCACACCCTGCCCAAAGCCCGTGCCAGTCAACGTCGGCCCCATCCATCCAAGCGTCCGCGATCGCCTGTGCGGTCATCTCGTAGGTCGGGCGAGCGGTTTCACCCTTGGGATCGATCGCCTTGATTGTGGCCGCCCTTGCCATCACTTGACCCAATCCGGGCCGCAACTGCGAGATTTCCTGGACAACAAAGGCGCGGCGATAGGCCAAGCTATCCCGCCCCGTCTGAAGCGTGAAAGCCAGATCGGCTAACGTAGGCGGTGTATCCCCGTCCAGACAGGCAAGGATGTTGCCAGCCACCGTCGCAAGCTGTTCCGCCGTGCGGGCAGACAGGGGCACGATATAGTCAGTCAAATCGACACCGACCCGCGCTTTGGCATGCGGTGGTTCCTGAATAACCACATGGCTGTTGGCACCGCCCGCACCGAAAGAGCTTAGCCCCGCAACACGCGGCCCGCCGTCGGGCGCGTCCCACGCGGTCAAACTGCGCGGTACGTAGAGCCCCGCCTCGTCCAGATCAATTTCCGGGTTGAGCGCCCCGAAAACGGGTTGCGGCACAATCTGCGCGTGCTTCATCTGCAACAGGATCTTGAACAAGCCCGCCATGCCCGCCGCACTTTCGCAATGACCGATGTTTCCCTTTACCGACCCCAAGGCGCAATTCCCCACACCTTTCAGCGCACGGCGCAAGCCCTCTACCTCGATCGGATCGCCCAAACGGGTACCAGTGCCGTGTGCCTCCACCAGCGACAGCGCCGTCGGAGCCAATTTCGCGTCGGCCAGCGCCTGGCCGATCACGTCTGCATGCGCGGCAGGATTGGGGGCAGTGTAACTACTTGATCTGCCGCCACTATTCAAGGCAGCACCACGCAACACACCATCAATCCGGTCACCATCGGCCAGCGCCCGATCCAACCGTTTCAGAACGACAACGCCCACGCCTTCGCCCGACAACATTCCGTTCGCATCTTCCGCAAAGGGCAACGACTGACCGCTGCGCGACAGGATCCCCAGATGATCCAGATTGTCGATGTGACGCGGGTGCGAGATGATGTTCACGCCCCCCGCAATCGCAACATCACAGCGCCCCGACCGCAGGGTTTCCATCGCCAGATACAGCGCCGAAACGGACGAAGAACAGGCCGTGTCGCACGCCATGCTCGTCCCCTTAAAATCGAACAGGAACGACAGCCGGTTCGCTGCTGACCAGAATGCCGCCCTCGTTGGATAATGCGCGTTCATAATCCCCACGAAAACTGAAACCGTGCCCGTTTTGGATAGCCGCGAAGGCGCGTAACCGGCGTTTTCAATCGCGTGATAGGCGGTTTCAAGGAACAGCCGTTCCTGCGGGTCCATTTGAACCGCTTCCGCCGGTGAAATCGCAAAAAACAGCGGATCGAACCTGTCTGCCCCGTTCAGAAAACCCGCCGGTTTTCCGCCTTCCGCGGGCCAGTCGCGGCCATCGCGCGGCCCCTCGGAAAACTGCGTCCCGCCAGACCGGAGCAAGGACCAGAACGCATCCAGATCATCGCAACCCGCAAACCGGCCAGACATGCCTATAATCGCAATATCGCGGGCATTTTTCTGTGGTACGGTGGCCGGCAAGGGGGCAGCATTGGGCGCGACCGCCGGTTCGGACGGCATCAGATCGACATCCGTTGTCCCAAGCCGCGTTAGATCATTGGGAAAACGTTCCCCCAGATGCGCGGACAGCCTTGCAATCGTGTCGAATTCAAACAGAACGGTAGAGGTGATTTTCGGGAAGTCAGGCCGCAGCGCATCGACAATTTGCAGCACCAGAATGGAATCCACCCCGTAGCGTTCGAAGGCCTCAGATTCCTTCATACTGTCAGCGTCGACCTCTATGATTTCGGCAATTATGCGGGTCAGATACGCTGGCAGGTCAAAGGCAACAGTGGGTCGCGAAATTTGCGAGGCGAAATCCACCACCGCTGGCGCGGGGGGCTCTGCCACAGGTGCAACGACAGGTGCGTCGCGCAGGGTTTCGAACATGCCATCGCTGCGGGCCGCGAATACCTGTTGGTTCAGAGCCTCTGCTTCTGCACACAATTGGATCGCCGGCGTGAACCCCGTCAGGTCGAATGCCGTATGCCATTGCCTTGACGACAGGATCGCCGTCCCTGGTTGCCGCATTTCCCCATCATCAAAAGCCCACCACCCTTCTAGCAAGCCAAAGGTAAGATGGCTGAACAGGGATTTACGGACCAATTCATTGACAAAGATCATGCCATTGCGCGCCAGAAACTGTTTGGCGTTCAACAGGCTTTGGCAGACATCCGGCGTTGCATGCAAACAATTCGTCGCGACGGCAATGTCATAGCATCCGACGTCCAGCCCTTGCCGCTCTGGGGGATGCCTCGCGTCGAACAGCGCCGTTTTCAGATAGGGCGCGTCG
>JAEPNQ010000132.1 GCA_017643305.1 Marinibacterium sp.
ATCTGGCTCATGGCCTTGCGCGTGGCTTCGGGCGGCGACAGGCCTTCATCCGCGATCAGGCGCTCGACGTTTTCCACAACCACGATGGCATCGTCCACCACGATCCCGATGGCCAGCACCAGCGCGAACAACGACACGGTATTTAGCGACATGCCAAAGACCAGCAGGAATGCAAAGGTCCCGATCAACGACACCGGGATAGCAATCGCAGGAATCAGCGTGGCACGCACGCTGCCCAGGAACAGGAACACCACGCCGATCACCAGCACAAAGGTCATCATCAACGTATTGATCACGTCGTTCAGCGACTGTTCGACGAAATCGGTGGAATTGAACGGCACCGCATATTCCACATCATCCGGGAAGGTGGCAGAGAGACGCTCCAGCTCGGCCAACACGCGTTCTGACACTGCCAACGCGTTCGCACCGGGAGCCTGGTAGATGGCGAGTACCGTGGCCGGTTTGCCCTCGAAGCGGCCGGAGGCGCTGTAGAACTGCGCGCCGAGCTCGACCTCCGCAATGTCGCGCAGATGTACGATGCTTCCCGCGTCGCCGGTGCGGATGACTATGTCTTCGAATTCCTCGACCGTGCTCAGCCGGCCGCGGGATTTGATCGTGTATTGAAAGGTCTGATCGCCTGGCACTGGGCGCGCGCCGATCTGTCCGGCGGAAACCTCCAGGTTTTGTTCACGTATTGCGGCGATCAGGTCTGCCGGGGTCAGCCCCAGCCCGGTCATGTGGTCGGGGTCCATCCAGACCCGCATGGCATATTCTAGGTTTGTCAGGATGTCGGCCTTGCCGACCCCTTGCACACGCGCCAGCGCATCCTTGAGGTTGATTGCTGCATAGTTCGACAGGAATACTTCATCATAGGTGGCGTTGGGCGACACCAGGGTCATCAGCAGCAGCATGTTGGTTGAAGACTTTTGGGTTACCACGCCGGCCGCATTGACTTCGGAGGGCAGGGTAGCTGTGGCCTGGGCCACACGGTTCTGCACGTTGACCGAAGCGATGTCGGGATCGGTGCCAACCTCGAAGGTGACATTCAGCGAATAGTTGCCGGTGTCAGATGAAGTGGACGACATATAAAGCATGTCGTCCACGCCGTTGACCTGCGCCTCAATAGGCGCGGCGACCGAGTTTTCCACGGTTTCGGCGTTGGCCCCGGTGTAGCTGGCGCTGACGCTCACAACCGGTGGAGTGAGTTCTGGAAACTGTTCAACCGGCAGCACCGAATAGCCGATACCGCCCATGATCGACAGGACCAGCGAAATGACCAGGGCCATCTTGGGCCGGGAAATGAAAATGGTAGAGAACATGCGCTCAGTCTCCGGCCTGCCCGGTCAGTTGGGCATCCACTGCCACGCCGGGGCGGACACGCTGCAGTCCCTCGACAATCACCGACTCTCCGGGTTGCAGCCCGTCCAGCACCACGACAGCGGTTTCGATCTGGTCCCCCGTGGTGACGTAGCGTTGTTCGACCATCTGTTTGTCGTTCACAACCAGTACGAATTCGCCGCGCTGATCGCGTTGGACCGCCGCCTGGGGGATCAGGGTGCGGGTCGTGGGCTCAGTGTCTTCGATGCGGATGTTCAGAAACGCGCCATCAAGGATCAGCCGCTTGGTGTTTTCGAACTGCGCACGCACGGTGATGGTGCCTGTGGTCGGGTCAATCCGGTTTTCGACGAACACGATCTGGCCACTTTCCTCCAGCTCGGCCCCGTTTGGCAGGATCACCCGCACGGCGGGCAGGTTCTCTGGTTCGGCCCGGGCATCGGTAGTGCCGCTGGACTGGGCGATGTCGACAAACTGTTTTTCGCTCAGCGCGAAAGACACATAAATCGGCATTTCACGCACAAGGCTGACCAGTTGTGGGCCGCTCGGGCCAACAATGTCGCCTTCGCTGACGGCGATCTTGCTCAGACGACCGCTGAAAGGTGCGTGGATGTCGGTGTAGCTCAGGTCCAGCTCGGCGCTGCGAATTGCGGCCTGCGCCGCCTTGACCTCGGCCTCGGCCACCAATTCGTTGGCGCGCGCCAGATCGCGTTCGGATTCCGGGACTGAACCGCGCTTCAGCAGTTCTTCCTTGCGGGCATATTCCAGCCGGGCCAGTTCCAGATTGGCTTGCGCCCGGTCGAGATCGGCCCCGCGCGCCTGCAATGTGGCTTCGTAGAGGTCTTTTTCGATGCGGAAAAGAAGGTCGTCTTTTTCGACCCGGTCCCCATCCAGCACTGCGCGTTCTTCGAGGAACCCGTTCACCCGCGCAATGATGTCGACCTCGTCAATGGCTTCGGCCCGCCCGATGAACACCGCGGCCTCGTTGATTTCCTTGGTGTAAGCCGCCGCGATCGATACTTTCGGGGCAGGTGCTGAAGAGGCATCGTCTGACTGGGCAAAACCGGGACCCGTCAAGCCAAAAATCGTAAGAAGGATCGCCATGTGACGCAAGCGAAGAAAGGGCATTCGGGAGAACCTCCGCGCTGAGTTTCATCGCAGTATGGACCATCCCCAGATCATGTGCAGCGCGGAAACGGAGCTTCGGCAAAGTTTTTTCCCCGTCCCTGATTGATGGGCCTGAGAGATCGCCGCGCAGAGGCGCAAGGCCGGGCGAGGCACAATTGAGGCTGATATCTGCACCGTTGAGAACCTGTTTCGTCCATAGAAAATGTTTCACAAACTTGAAAAGTTTCCGGTCCGGAGTTTTTAAAAAACTCCGCTTCTCGACAGAGGGCGAACGATGTGTTTGCTCGGTTTTGGCGCCTTTCAACCGGCACTGGCATATTTGCACTGGCGCGGCGGGTACCGGGGGCATCGACGGCCGCATGGACGTGGTGCGACATATCGGGGCCGATTTGATCCTCAATTGTAGCGGGGCGGGGCAACTGACCGCGCGAATGAGCGGTGTAGCTGCCCTGACCGAAGGCGAAACCGTCAGGATGCAGTTCTCGCAGGCGCGGTTGCATTTCCTTGAAGGCGTGGGTCTGGCGCAGCGGTGCTTACGCAGGGCCGCGCCTCACGCCAGGGAACCAGCAAACACTCGCGCAGCGCTTTGACCCTTGGGTCGCGCGTGCCTATATTGCGCAAGCAACATCAGAGGCGCAGGCGTGATCCGGTTTATCTTTTCCTTTTTCGGGGGCATCTTCAGCTTTGTGACGCTGGCCGTTGCCATGTTCGCGCTGACCGTGGGCGGCGTGTTCTGGATGTACAGCCGTGACCTGCCCAGCCACGAATCGCTGGCACAGTACAAGCCGCCGACCATCAGCCGAATCTATTCCGGCGAAGGCGACCTGATCGACGAATTCGCGCAAGAACGCCGCCTGTTTGTCCCTGCCGAAGACATCCCGGATCTTGTGAAACAGGCCTTCATTTCCGCCGAAGACAAGAATTTTTACATACACAAAGGATATGACACCCGCGGGATCGCGGCAGCGGCGCTGGAGGCGGTCCAGTCGCGCGGCCAAAACGTACGCGGGGCCTCTACGATCACGCAGCAGGTGATGAAAAACTTCCTGCTGTCAGGCGACCGGCGCGCAGAACGCAAGATCAAGGAAATCATCCTTGCCGCTCGTCTGGAAGAAACGCTGAACAAAGAACAGATCCTCGAACTCTACATGAACGAGATCTTCCTCGGCCAGAATTCCTATGGTGTGGCCGCCGCCGCGCAGACGTATTTCAACAAGACGCTGTCCGATCTGGCCCCGCACGAAGCGGCATTCCTTGCCTCGCTGCCCAAGGCTCCGTCCGATTATCACCCGGTGCGCCGCAAGGACCGGCTGCAGGCGCGGCGGGACTTCGTGCTGAAGGAAATGAAGGAAAACGGCTATATCGATCAGGCCACCTATAAGGCCGAGGTCACGATGCCGCTGCGCTCCGTTCAGAACGGCGACTTTGACAGCTTTCGCTTGGCCATGCCTACGCGCGATTACTTCACCGATGAAATCCGCCGCCAGTTGACCGAGGATTTCGGCGAAGGCGAATTTTTCACTGGCGGCTTTACGGTGCGCGCGACCATCGACCAGGAAATGCAGTTGGAAGCGGCGGAAGCCCTGCGTACGGCCTTGCAGGAATATGACCGCAGCCGTGGGCTGTGGCGTGGAACGGAAAAAACTGTGCTGTCCGATCTGCTGGGGGATGAACCGGCCTGGCGCGAAGCTTTGCGCGCGCTCGAAGTGCCCCGTGATATCGACCTGGGCGGCTACTGGCATCCGGCCGTCGTGACAAAGATCGCCGACCAGACCCTGACCGTGGGCGTGGAAGACGGCCCCGCATCGGCCAGTGTCCCCCGGTCTGACATCAAGTGGATGAAGGGCAATTTCTTCGATAATTTCGAAGTTGGCGATGTTGTGCATGTCCGCAAGACCGACGATGACGGCTGGTCGCTGCGGCAGGTGCCCGAAGTGCAGGGCGGCTTCGTTGCGATGGACGTAAACTCGGGCCGTGTACTGGCCATGCAGGGCGGGTTTTCCTACCAGCATTCAGTGTTCAACCGCGCCACGCAGGCGCAACGCCAGCCTGGGTCGAGCTTCAAGCCCTTCGTTTACGCCGCAGCGCTGGACAGTGGCTACAGCCCCGCGACGATCGTGGTGGATGCGCCAATCGAGATCGACACGCCGCAGGGCCTGTGGCGGCCCAAGAATGCGTCGAACAAGTTCTACGGGCCCACGCCGCTGCGTACCGGCATCGAACGATCACGGAACCTGATGACCATTCGTCTGGCGCAGGAGGTCGGGATGCCCGTGGTCGCGGGTTATGCAGAACGGTTCGGCGTCTATGACCGGATGGGGGAGTTTCTGGCAAACTCGCTCGGCAGCCAGGAGACCACGCTCTACAAGATGGTTGCGGCTTATTCGATGTTTGCCAATGGCGGCGAACGCGTGCGCCCGTCGCTGGTGGACCGGATCCAGGACCGTTATGGCCAGACGATTTACAAGCAGGATGAACGCGACTGTCTGGATTGTTCCAGCTACGCCTTGCCAGCGGGCCAGGCCCCCACGCTTGTATCCAACCGCAACCGCGTGATGGACCCGATCACCGCCTATCAGCTGACATCGATGATGCGCGGTGTGGTGGACCGGGGCACCGCCAGCGGCGCGGTCAACCTTCCGGTGCCCACCGCGGGCAAGACCGGGACCACCAACGATGCGCGTGATGTTTGGTTTGTGGGCTTTACCTCCAACATCGCTGCCGGATGCTACATTGGCTATGACCGTCCGAAACCGCTGGGCCGCGGGGCCTCGGGCGGTGGCATGTGCGGTCCGGTGTTTCAGAAATTTATGACCAAAGCGGTTGAAAAATACGGCGGAGGGCCGTTCGATGTGCCCGCCGGCGGCCATTTCATCAAGATCGATCGTTATACCGGCGCGCGGTTGGGGGATGAGGCTTTGGGCGAATATGTGGTGGCCGAATACTTCCGCGATGGGGAAGAACCGATCTTTGGCGTGGCCTATGATGGTGGTTTTGGCATTGGCTCAGACTTGCCGCTGTTTGAAGAAGTCCAGCAGAGTGGGCAAGAGGTGACGACCTCGTCCGGGCAAACCACAGTTATCGCGCCAAAGGCGACCTTTGGCACGGTCAGCAGCGGTGGGCTCTACTGAGGACAGGTTCCGAGGCTGCGTTGGATTGGAATGCTGCCCCAAGCCCCGAAGTGTTTTATACACAAGATGACCGGGACTCTCGCTGGCATGACGCTGCGGCTTGCCCGGCCCCCGGGGCTGGTTTATCACCCGTCTTTACAAGACCGATAAGTAGAGACGAACATGCGTGCTGAAACCCAAAACACCGTGGCCGAGATCGAAAAGTCGCTGGAGCTGTTGGCCCAGCGGATGGATCGCGAAACCGCGCCGCACCGTTTGGAGGAATTCAACGCTCGGGTCGAAGACCCGACGCTGTGGGACAACCCCGAAGCCGCGCAAAAGCTGATGCGCGACCGCCAGATGCTGGTCGGCGCGATGGAGACCTATGATAGCATCGCGCAGGATATGTCTGACAATATCGAATTGATCGAACTGGGCGAAATGGAGGAGGACGCCGAGGTCGTGTCCGATGCCGAGGAGGCGCTGAAGGCGCTGGCCGCCAAGGCCGCCGAGAAGGAGCTGGAAGCGCTCTTGGATGGCGAAGCGGATGGCAACGATACGTTCCTCGAGATCAACTCCGGCGCAGGTGGTACCGAAAGCTGCGACTGGGCCAGCATGCTGGCCCGCATGTATGTGCGCTGGGCCGAGAAAAAGGGCTACAAGGTCGAGCTGCAATCGGAAAGCGCGGGCGAAGAGGCCGGCATCAAGTCCGCCACCTACAAAATCGCTGGGCACAATGCCTATGGCTGGCTGAAATCCGAAAGCGGCGTGCACAGGCTGGTACGCATTTCGCCCTTCGATTCGGCAGCCAAACGGCACACATCGTTTTCGTCGGTCTGGGTCTATCCGGTGGTGGACGACAATATCGAGATTGAGGTCAACCCGGCCGATATCCGCATTGATACCTACCGCAGCTCCGGCGCGGGTGGACAGCATGTGAACACCACAGACTCCGCCGTGCGGATCACCCACAATCCCACGGGGATCGTGGTGACCAGCTCGGAGAAATCCCAGCACCAAAACCGCGATATTGCCATGAAGGCGCTGAAATCGCGCCTGTACCAGCTGGAACTGGACCGCCGCAACGCCGACATCAACGCAGCACATGAGGCCAAGGGCGATGCGGGCTGGGGCAACCAGATCCGGTCCTACGTGCTGCAGCCCTACCAGATGGTGAAAGACCTGCGCACCAATCATGAAACCTCTGACACCAAGGGTGTGCTGGACGGGGATCTCGATGGGTTCATGGCCGCCACGCTAGCGATGGACGTGTCGGGCAAGAGCCGCGCGGAAGCGCAGAGCGACTAAGCCGAGCCTGATCACGTTTCTGTTGGGAGCGTTGGTGCGTTCCGCCCTTTACGTGCGGGCCGCTAAGTCAGTTCAACGCTTTTAAATACCCCGCAATCGCTGCGCGGTCCTCTGCCGTCAGCTTGGCTGTGCCGCGTACGACCTCTGCCATCGACCCGCCCGCACTGTCGAAATCAGGAGTGAAGCCGGTTTCGAGGTAATAGGCAATGTCCTCCGCGGCCCAGTCCAGCTTGGATGGGTGGATCGCGGGGATGGAGCCTTTGCCTGACGGGTTTGGCGCGCCCATCATCCACTGGCCGGTATCCAGCGCCCCCAGCGTGTTTCGCGGCGTGTGGCATTCGCCGCAATGGGCCATGGCCTCCACCAGATAGCGGCCGCGTTGCTGTTCAGGCGTGTCGGCGGCAGTGATCCAGTCGTCGGACATGTTGAGCCGTTTCCACAGACCCAACCCGCGCCGGATGTTGAAGGGGAAGGCCACCTCATGCGGCTGGCTGGCCACGTCTGAGGGTGGCAGCGTGTCGATATAGGCCTTCAGATCAGCCACATCCTGCGGTTCCATACGGACATAAGAGGCATA
>JAEPNQ010000108.1 GCA_017643305.1 Marinibacterium sp.
CGGAGCATCTGGAAATCTGCACAGCTGACGTTGAGGCGCTGTCTGAAAAATGTGTGCATGCAGGGGCCATTTTCCTCGGCCCATGGACACCGGAGGCTATTGGCGATTATGTCGGCGGTCCCAACCACGTACTGCCCACGGCCCGGTCCGCACGATTTTCTTCAGGCCTGAGCGTGATGGATTTCCTAAAACGCACCACGCTGGCAAGGATGACGCCCGAAGCGCTGCGCGCAATTGGCCCCGCAGTGGAAACGCTGGCCGGCTCAGAAAGTCTGCAGGCGCATGGCCAGTCTGTAACGGCCCGGCTGAAGCAATTGAACCGATAATCCGGGGCAGACACCCAAGTGCCTCACCCACGCTGGGGACGAGGCATGGGTTAACCCTTATCCTATCAGACCCCGTCCGAGGCGCTCGGGAGCATTGCACGTGTGCGACTGCCCGGATAATCAGGCTAGGCAAGAAGAGAAGACTATCATGTCCCGCATTTCGCATATCGAACTCGACGATCGCGCCCTGCCGCCTCCAACGCCGGAGATAGAGCAGGAACGTAAAGTTGCCATCTTCGACCTGCTCGAAGATAACTCCTTTGTCCTGCCCAAGCGGGAAGACCGGGTTGTGCCGGAAGGTCCCTATAACTTGAACCTCGCCATCCGGGACAAACGCCTGGTGTTCGACGTGGAAACCGAAAGCCATGAAAAGGCGGCAGAGTTTCACCTGTCGCTGGGGCCGTTCCGGCAAGTGGTCAAGGATTACTTCCAGATCTGCGAAAGCTATTTCGACGCGGTGAAGAACCTGCCGCCTAGCCAGATCGAAACCATCGACATGGCCCGTCGCGGTATTCACAACGAAGGCAGTCGCGTTTTGCAGGAACGGCTGGAAGGCAAGGCCGCGATCGACACCGACACCGCGCGCCGCCTGTTCACGCTAATCTGTGTATTGCATTTCGGAGGGTAAGGCGTGGAGGCGCTGCCGCAATCGGTTCTTTTTTGTTGTGACCACAACGCCGTGCGGTCCCCTATGGCAGAAGGGCTGATGAAGAAGTTCTACGGCTCGGACACATATGTGCAGTCCGTGGGCGTGCATAACGACATGGAAATCGACGGATTTTCAATCGCTGTCTGTCAGGAACTGGGTGTGGAGCTGTCGCGTCACCGGTCCCGAAGCTTTGATGAGATGGAACAATGGGGTGATGATCTGTCGTCCTTTGACCTAATCGTCGCCCTGTCTCCCGCCAGCCAGCGCCGCGCGCTGGAACTGACGCGATACTTTCATCTGACGGTGGAATACTGGCCCATCATCGACCCTACCGGCCTGGGCGAAGCGCGCGAAGACAAGCTGTCAAGCTACCGCCAGGCCCGCGATCAGATCATCAAACGGTTCACCTCCAAATGGGGTGATCCGATCGAGGCACCATGACAGAAACGATCAAACGCTATTTCGATGCCTTCAATGCCGGTGACGTGGACGGCATGTTGGCCTGCCTGTCTGACGATGTGGCGCACCACGTCAACGAAGGCCAGATACGCACGGGTAAGGACAAATTCACCGCGTTCTGTGTGCATATGAATCGCTGCTACCGTGAAGAGCTGACCGATATGGTGATCTTTGCGTCCGAAAACGGCAGCAGGGGCGCGGCCGAATACATCGTGAACGGCACGTATCTGGCAACCGATGCTGGCCTTCCCAAGGCCAATGGCCAGACCTATCGTTTGCCAGCCGGGTCGTTTTTTGATTTGCGCGATGGGCTGATCACGCGCGTTACGACCTATTACAACCTCGCCGATTGGGTGAAGCAAGTCTCGTGATCGATGTCCGCGCGCTGACCGGTCTGGATCTGGATGCCGCGCTGGATGATATGGCCCGGCTACGTATCAAGGTGTTTCGCGACTGGCCGTATCTCTATGACGGTGATGTCGACTACTAACGCCGATATTTGGAACCTTACCGCACCAGCGCAGGTGCGATTGTGGTTGGGGCCTTTGACGGCACCGAATTGATCGGGGCGGCGACAGGAACGCCGATGACCGACCATGCCGATGAATTCGCCGATGCCTTTGCCGGGCGAAATCTGGACCTGTCCAATGTGTTTTATTGTGCCGAAAGCGTTTTGCTGCCGCAATATCGCGGCCGTGGTATCGGGCACCGGTTTTTCGACTTGCGCGAGGCTCACGCGCGCCGCCTTGGTCTCACCCGGACCACGTTTTGCGGCGTCGTGCGCGATGACATCCATCCGCTGCGTCCGGCAGACCACCGCCCGCTGGATGCTTTCTGGCGCAAGCGGGGCTATGTCCCGCTGCCCGGCGTGATCGCGCATTTCCCATGGAAGGATGTTGATCAAACCGAGGAAACTGAAAAGCCGTTGCAGTTCTGGATGCGAGATCTCTAGTCTCTGACATTGGGAGGACCTGCACATGCCAAAGAATTTTTTCAATATTGACAACCCCGAAGGCGGGATTGCGCGGGAACTTGCACCGGGCATCAACACCAACGTCTTTGCGGGTGATCAGGCCATGATTTCGGTAGTGGAGATTGCACCGGGCGCCGCCGGACAACTGCATGACCACCCTGAGGAACAATGGGGCCTTTGCCTCGCGGGCGCAGGAACGCGCACGCAGGGCGACGATGTTGTGGAGGTTAGGGCTGGTGATTTCTGGCGCACACCCGGCGGTGTTCCGCACACCATTGTCGCGGGTCCCGATGGTATGCGCGTGCTGGACATTTTCGCACCCCCGCGCAAGGCATATGCCCAGCCCGGCAGCGGCTTTGGAACATCGCAAGACTGACCCGGCAAAGCCCATCGCGACAGTTCGGCAGCTGTTCGCACGTAAGCGCGACGACTTCGCCCTTGAAAAATAAGGTTACAGCCTTCATTTAAGGGCATCCCCGCTTCGGCGGACTAACAATGGTGGAGTGAACATGGCCAAGGAAGATACGCTCGAATTTCCCGGTGTCGTGAAGGAACTCCTGCCAAACGCGACGTTTCGGGTCGAGCTGGAAAACGGCCATGAAATTATCGCTCATACGGCAGGAAAAATGCGCAAGAACCGCATTCGTGTTCTGGCAGGCGACAAGGTGCAGGTCGAAATGACGCCTTATGATCTGACCAAGGGTCGGATCAACTATCGCTTCAAGTAAGCGCTTGACCATGCGTCTGATTTTGGGATCAGGCAGCCCCAGACGGCTGGACCTGCTGGCGCAGCTTGGCGTGACGCCCGATGCCGTGCGCCCACCCGATATCGACGAAACACCGCAGAAGGGCGAACTGCCGCGCCCTTATTGCGAACGCATCGCGCGCGCCAAGGCGGACGCGGTTGAGGCGGATGTGGATGACATCGTGCTTTGCGCAGACACAACCGTGGGCCTTGGCCGTCGGATCATGGGCAAACCGGAGACCGAAGGCGAAGCGGCAGAGTTTCTGCTGGCCCTGTCCGGGCGTCGCCACCGCGTGGTTACCGCTGTGGCACTGCGCCGGGGCGACCGGCGGTGGTTTCGCAGCGTAGAAAGCAAGGTTCGCATGAAACGCCTGTCAGATCAGGAATTGAACGGCTACCTCGCCAGCGACGACTGGCGCGGCAAGGCGGGTGGCTATGCCATCCAGGGGCCTGCTGGCGCGTTTATCCCGTGGATCAGCGGCAGCTTCACCGCAATTGTTGGCCTGCCGGTCGCGGAAACGGCCACCCTACTACAGGCGGCGGGGTATCCGCTGTACACCGCATGAAGGGCCGGACCATTCTGCTCGACATGTTCGAGGGGCGGGAGGCTGCAGCGCTGGTCGTCGATGGCCAGTTGGATGACCTGCTGATCGCCTCTGATGCGCCCGCCCCCGGAACCATTTACCGCGCCCGCGCCGACCGTCCGGTCAAAGGGCAGGGCGGCATGTTCGTCACCACATCCGAAGGCCCGGCTTTTCTGCGCCAGACCAAGGGTCTGGCTCCCGGCGCCCCCCTGCTGGTGCAGGTGTCGGGCTATGCTGAACCCGGCAAGGCAATGCCGGTCACCACGCGCCTGCTGTTCAAAAGCCGCTATGCCATCGCCACGCCAGACGCGCCCGGGCTCAACATCTCTCGCCAGATCCGTGACGATGATCTGCGCGATGAATTGCAGGGCCTGGCACGAGAGGTCATGGGTGACAGCGATCATGGGCTGATCCTGCGATCTTCCTGCGCCAACGCACATCCCGATGACATCGCCGAAGACGTCACCCGCATGGCCGAGCTGGCCCTTGCCGTGATGGGTGACGCGGAAGGCGACCCGGAGAAGCTGGTGGATGGCGACACGCCCCATACGCTGGCATGGCGCGAATGGACGGACGCAGCGGATGTGGTGACCGACACAGGGTGTTTCGAACACCAAGGTGTGCTTGACGCTATCGATGCGGCGCGGCAAGCGCACCATCCGTTGCCAGGCGGTGGCCACCTGTTCATCGAACCCACCCGCGCGCTGGTTGCCGTGGATGTGAACACGGGCCGCGATACCTCTCTCGCCGCTGGGCACAAGGCCAACATGGCCTGCGCCCGCGTATTGCCCCGGGCCTTGAGAGTCCGTGGTCTTAGCGGGCAGATCACGCTCGACCTCGCCCCGATGGCGAAAAAGGAACGCCGCGGCTTTGAAACCGCCCTGCGCGCCACCTTCCGCGCGGACCCGGTGGAAACCGCGCTGGCCGGCTGGACACCGCTGGGGCATTATGAACTGCAACGCAAACGCGACCGCGTCCCGCTGCCCGCTGCCCGCTGAAAGGCCACACATGTCCTGCCCCGTCTGCTCCAAACCCACGGCCCAAGACTGGCGCCCGTTCTGCTCCCACCGCTGCGCTGACCTAGACCTAGGCAAGTGGATGACAGGTGCTTACGTGCTGCCCGCAAACGACGAAACCGAAGAAGACAGCCTGCCGGAGCCTCCAATCACGAAACCCCACTGATTTCATTGAAAATGCCTCTGGACACCTGCTGCCCCAAGCCCTAGAACGCCTCCACCCAGAGGCTCAAGCCTTTCCCGTGCCCGGGTAGCTCAGGGGTAGAGCAGTGGATTGAAAATCCTCGTGTCGGTGGTTCGATTCCGCCCCCGGGCACCATTTTTTTAGAGTAAATCTTTGAAAAATATGGTAAAGTTAGCATAGTGGTGTCGGTGTATCCCCCTAACTATACACCCTTTAGTCATGGGTGGATGCCGCCTTCGCGACTGGAGAAATAAGCCACCCGAGAAACTGCCTAATCTCGGCTCACCTTTTCAGGGCAAGTTACCTTCGAGTGCCACACAGTACCAAACTCTCGGTCCACTATCCTAAACTCGGTTTCTGATACCCTGAACCACAGCTCGTCGTTATTCACCGTTTTCCGCTCAGCTTTTCCATGTTCGTCGAATTGAACAGGGGCAAGAACTTCAGCCCGCTTTTTTTTGTCACTTTCCCACAAAAAAAGCTCACCGTCGGCCATCAGGACCTCGTAGGGTGCAGAATAATCTTCAACTTCTTTGGGGTCGACTTCAAAGCCGCGTTCCAGTTCCCATACAAGCGTGTCTGACATTTGACAGACCTGCATGGCATCTGCGTGTGATGCACAGGCAATCAGCGCCAATGCTGACACAAGTTTGGTCACTTCTTTCAGTCGGAACTTATGGCTCTCTCTTTTTTGCATCAACGCAATCTCCGAACCTATATTTCGGATAAGCTAACACAGCGAACTACCAGCCGTTACCCCGCCCGGCGTCATCAGATCAGCCCGAACAGGTTGACGTCGAGTGTGCACCGTGCGGGCTTCGGGGGTCAGTTGCAGCGTTCGCGGTTGCAGCTCACGGGTTTCCGGGTCTATCGGAAGGGGGCTTTCGAGAATGTCACGCAGCCGCCTCGCAAAGCTTACCAATGCCATGTCATCGCGCCGGGTGTTCGCTTGCGCGCGTGAAAGCGTGTTCGCTATGTTTTTTCCGGAAACGCAAATGCGCTAGGTTTGAGGGGCCGGTAATTGTTTGAGGTCGTAAGGGAATTGTCCCCCCCCCCGTTACATTCACTGCGTTTCTACACAGTTGGGTAGGGCTACCGCCCTCCAGCACCGGAAACCATCGTCCAGATGGATCAGAGGCCCACGATGCACTAACAATTAAACTGGACCACCCGATAGGGGCACGCCAATCTCCGCCAGCAGATCGACGCGTTCGTCGAGCACTACAACCACCGGCGTTATCACGAGAGCCTGCAAAACCTCACGCCCGCTGACGTCTACTTCGGGCGCGGCAATGCCATCCTCAAACAACGAGAAAGGATCAAACGAAAGACCATCGAAACGCGACGCTTGCATCACCGCAAATCCGCCGCATAATCAGACCAACCAGATGCGCCAGCCCCTCTCTTAGCTCAGGCCGCCATCTGTCCCAA
This sequence comes from Marinibacterium sp., assembly GCA_017643305.1. Taxonomy (GTDB): domain Bacteria; phylum Pseudomonadota; class Alphaproteobacteria; order Rhodobacterales; family Rhodobacteraceae; genus HXMU1420-2. Next base: position 6,368 of record JAEPNQ010000108.1, read on the forward strand.
AATCCCTGACGACGGACACTGTCAAAGGTCGAGGTGCCTTGCCTTGTTTGTCATGCAACCGGTGACAGGATGCAGCCGGTCGAACAGGGTCGACTGTTTGCAAAAGGATTGCCCAACGCAAAGTTCATCACCTACGAAAGCTCTAACCATAGCATCCCGGACAACGACCCGGAGTGGCCACGTGTTGAGAGGGACGCCTTGGCTTTCTTGGCTGAGCACAACTGAATCTTCGATCCGATCGCTTCCGCGCGTCCTGCGAGATTCTAGGTTCCTGAAGTCGGTCCAACTCTTCGATCGCCTTGGACGCGTCTCGGGTCTGTTTCAACGCCTTTTCGTAAGCGCGGCGAACAGATTGCAAGCGCCAGGGCAGCATCGCTGTTGCGACCCAGCCGCGCAGCTCGGCTGGAAGGCGAATGAACTCACTCATCGCGTTGCTCGGCCTGCGCCAGCGCTTGAGGGTTGTTACACCGAGGTTTCTCGACATCAGGCCATGATTCTGAACAGCCACATCAGGCTGATGACGGCAATGAGTGCGCCGGCCGCAATATGGAGGGTGGCAGAGAAGCGGCGGATGTCATCTTCTGCAACCACGCTGACGGCACTCAAGCGCCGAGCCGCGACCCCCGACCACGCCACCAGCAGATTGAAACAGGCGGTGCCAAGGCCCATCGTGACCACCGCCAGACAGCCGATCCAAAAGACGTCGAAGCGAAGCGAGATTACCAGCAGGAAGAGCGCTCCGGTGCAGGGCCGCAGTGCGATGCTGCCAACCAACAGCGCGGCGTCCCGAACACCAGACAACGCTTCGGTTTCCTGCACGCTGGGACCGTGTGCATGGCAGCAATGCCGCTTGTGGCCTTGCCGCCAGAGCCGAACGCCCCGCACGACGAGATAGGCGCCGATCGCCGCGATGGCAGCATAACTGGCCGGCGCCAGCCAGGTCTCTGCAACGAGCCCCAGCTGCCGCGACCCGATCCCAAAGAGGACCGCAATCGCGCCAACAAGCACGATGGCAGATAAGGCCTGTGCGAGGCTGGCGATCAACGTCAGAACGGCCATATGCTGCAGTGTCGCGCCGGTGGCTATTGCGGCGCCGCCCAACAAGACCTTGCCGTGGCCGGGTCCAAGCGCGTGGACGAAACCGTAGGCCGCCGTCGCCAGGCAGAGCGTCCAGACCGCCGCGGGCTCGCCAGCTTGCACCGCCCGTAGCGCCCGTGCCATGGCGTTCTGGAAGTCTCTTTGCGCGTTTGCAGCCCAGGACATGACGTCGCCCCACGGCACAAAGGCCCACATGAGGACCGCGGCAGCCGCCAGCGTGCAAAGCGGAAGCAGCGCCCTTACCCGCATGTGAGCCAAACCTCGTCGGCGAACAGGCGGCCGACGTTTTCTTGTTCAGGCGTTTCCTCGCGTGACAGAGCCGCCAACTGCAGAAGCAGTTTCTCGTCGGCTGTGTCGGGCTCGAACGGAGAAATCGCTGCTGCGCAGCCCTCCTTCGCGCCACCGATCAAAGCGACGACATCATAGGCATAGTAATAACTCGGGTCGTAGACCCTCAGAACCGTGGTGCCGTTCGCGTCAAAGGGCGCGGCCAGCGGCAGGTCGAAGGACACGGAGATTCGGTCGTTCGCCATCCATGCCGCCCCATCGACGGGGCGGGCCAGCGGGATGTTCGCACCATCCTTTTCCAGGTACATGTCGCCGACATAGCCTTCTTGCCACTCCGTCTCGCCCTTCACGATCGCCGCGCGATCAGCGTCGTTCAGTTGGCCATCGCCGTCTTTGTCGAGGTCGAGGATCTCGAACAGTGTCAGGCTGGTGAACGCGTCATAGGTCCAGACAACGCGGAGCATTTCAAGCCGGCCGTCCGCAGCGAACTGAAACCCAGCTTGTGTATCCACGAAGACATGCGGATGCGACACGGCCGGGTCTGCGGCCCAAACGCCAGAGAGTATGACGAACAGGCACAGCCGATGTCTCATGCCTGTTCGTCTCACGCATCAAAGGCAGTCAGCAAGCACACCGGCGAGGTTCCGGAGAAGCTGCGGGTACATGTCCTGGCCCGGCTCGAGATCCGAGCCAAGCGGGTCGAGAACACCGGTGTTTGCTTCCGTTCCGTCCAGAACGACAGCCACGATGCCGGGGTTGTATTGCGGCTCGGACAAGACGCAATCGACACCTTCGTCGCGCACCCGGTCTTGGATTTCCGCGATACGAGCCGGGCTTGGGTCAGCCGCGTCGCCCAGAGAGATCGCGCCCGAGGCGGGGAAGTCGAAGGCCGTTTCGAAATACTGGTAGGCGTCGTGGAACACGACGAAGGACTTGCCACGGGCCGGATCGAGCGTCGCGGAAATCTCGCCCTTCAACGCTTCGATCTTGGACCGGCCCGCCGCAGCGTTGGCAAAATAAGCGCCGGCATTTTCGGGATCGACGGCGGAAAGCTTCGCCGCGATGACGTTTAGCCAGGAACTCGCATTGTCCGGAGACAGCCAGGCGTGCGGATCGTGCTCGCCGTGGTCATGGCCTTCGTGACCATGCTCGTCTTCGGCGTGCTCCTCGTGATCATGGCCGTGGTCGTCCTCGGCATGCTCCTCATGCCCGTGCTCGTCCTCAGCATGTTCGTCATCGCCATGTTCTTTTTTCGCATGCTCCTCGTGTTCATGGTCACCCTCGGCATGTCCGTCATCGTCATGCTCGTGCTCGTCATGATCCCCGTGCTCGTCGTCGCCGTGATCGTGGGCTTCAAACAAGGCGCCCTCCCGGAAGTCCAACAGATTTGTTTCGTCGATTTCCAACAACGTGGTGATGGCAGCATCGGTCGTCAGGTTTTCGACAGCGTCTTCCAACCAAGGCGTCAAATCCTCGCCCATCCAGAACACGACATCAGCATTCTGCAACGCTTCCGCCTCTGACGGGCGCAAGTTGTACTCATGCGGCGACGCACCGGGTGGAATGACAAGATCGGGGCTGCCGATACCGTCCATGACCCTGGCGACGAGCGAGTGAACCGGCGCGATATCTACCGCGACGGACGGAACATCTGCGGTGGCAGTGCCGCCCAACAGGACGGTGGTGAGAGTGACAGGCATAAGCTTGGTAGACATCCGGACCCCTATGTGATGTTATAACATTGCGGTTGATATATGACATTCGGATAGGCAACAAGAGCAGAGCGGCATGGCCGAGGAAATCGAAAATCTGGCGCGCTACATGCGATGCGGCCACGCTACGGAGATCCAGGCGGCCTTGGACAGGGCTGAGGCCAAGTGCGGGGCTCAGGGCTTGAACCTGACTTCTGGCCGCCGCAAAGTGCTCAGTGTTCTGCTGCAAGAACACCGAGCACTAAGCGCGTATGAAATATTGGAGTTCATCAGCCCCGAAAACGGGCGCGCAAAGCCACCAATCGCCTATCGTGCTCTTAACTTCCTAACAGAACACGGTTTCGCCCACCGGATAGAGCGGTTGAATGCCTATGTCGCATGTACGCATCCTGAGGAAACTCATGCGCCGGCCTTCATGATCTGCCGACTGTGCCACGCCGTTGACGAGGTGCACATGAAGCCGGCCAAAAGCGCCTTGGCCACTGCCGCGCGGGCGAAGGGGTTTCAGATCGAGCGCACAACCTTTGAAGCCGAGGGGATTTGTCCCACTTGTGCGAACGCTGCACACACATGACCCTGATCTCTGTCGAAAATCTCACAATCCGCTACGGCGCGAACACGGTCCTGCGCGGTGTGGACCTGACCGTTGAGGCAAGTGAGATCGTTACCGTCGTCGGACCCAACGGCTCGGGCAAAACGAGCCTATTGAAAGCGATCATCGGTGCAATACGTCCCGCCGCAGGAAAAATCACACGGGACCACGGGCTGCGCATCGGCTATGTGCCGCAGCGGTTGCATATCGACCCGACCCTGCCGATCACTGTCGAACGCTTTATGCGCCTTTTGGATCGAGTCGACCGGTCGGCCTGCGCGGCTGCGCTGGAGACCGCGGGTGTTCCGGACCTACTGAAACGCCAGATGTCAGAGCTTTCGGGCGGGCAGTTTCAGCGCGTGCTTCTAGCGCGTGCTCTGATCGGCAATCCGGATATCCTGTTACTGGACGAGGCGACGCAGGGGCTGGATCAGCAGGGCTCGGCCTCTTTCTATCTCCAGATCGAGGCCGTACGTCGTGAGAGCGGATGTGCCGTGCTGATGATCAGCCACGAATTGCACGTCGTGATGAGCGCCTCGGACCGTGTGATTTGCCTGAACGGCCATGTCTGTTGTGAAGGCTCGCCGGCCGTTGTAGCCTCGGCGCCTGAATACCGTGCCCTGTTCGGAACTGGAACGGGTGGCGCACTGGCGCTGTACCGACATGAACATGACCACGATCATAATCAAGACTACGCCTCGAACGCGGGCAACACCGAGGCGGCCGAGTAATGCTCGATGATTTCATGACCCGCGCCACCTTGGCCGGAATCGGCGTGGCGATCGCCGCAGCCCCTCTTGGCTGCTTCGTGGTCTGGCGTCGGATGGCCTATTTTGGTGATGCGACGGCCCATGCTGCGATCCTCGGCGTGGCCCTCTCCTTGGCATTTGAAATGTCTATCTTCTTGGGCGCAATGGTTGTCGCTCTCATCATGGCGGTGACCGTCACCCTACTGTCAGGGCGCGGCTACGCAATGGACACGATCCTAGGGGTTCTGGCCCACGCGTCGCTCGCGTTCGGGCTGGTGGCAGTGTCCTTTCTGTCTGGTATTCGGATCGATCTGATGGCGTATCTGTTCGGCGACATATTGGCTGTTTCCAGGATGGATCTTGCGGTTATCTGGGGCGGCGCGACGCTTGTCGTTGCCTTGATCGCTTGGCGATGGTCTTCCCTTTTGGCGGCGACACTTAACGAGGAGCTGGCCTATTCCGGCGGGCTCAATCCACGCAGCGAGCAGCTGGTACTCACTCTGTCACTGGCCATCACCGTGGCTGTCGCAATCAAGGTGGTGGGTGTTCTGCTCATTGCCGCGATGCTGATCATTCCAGCCGCCGCCGCGCGCGGTCTGGCTCGCACTCCGGAAACGATGGCCTTCGCCGCGGCCGCTTTCGGAGCGTTCTCAGCCGTCGCCGGTCTTCGCGGGGCCTATGTGTTCGATACGCCCGCAGGCCCGTCGATCGTTTGCGTAGCGGCCATGTGCTTTGCGATCTTCGGTGTGTTCGGGTGGCGAAAACGAAGTGCCGGTTGACGCCCGGCGGTGATGATGTACGTCCGGTTCCCGCTGTCGCTCAGAAATGTTGAAGATTTCCTTAGTGAACGCGGGATCAATGTGAGCCACGAGACAGTGCTAACGGATATCATCTGGGATACGGTTCCACACTGACCGAGGACGCGGTGAACGATCCGACAATGCATCGATCCCGCCATCGCTCCAACGGGCGTACCAATCATAATAGGTACTGCTGGGGATGCCGAGCATCGCCAGCGTCTTCTTCACCGGCAGATGTGATGCTTCGACCGTGCGGATGATCTCAAGCTTCTCTGAGGCGGGGTATCTCATTCGTCGTCGCCCCCATCCCCGAAGGTGCCTTTTGAGCAGGCGGTTCTCAAGCATCAACTCAACAACCACTTCCTTGAGCGCCAAAGCCTCGGAGCGCAGTTCCTTGACTTCGGGTGCTGTCGCCTGTCGCGCGGTATCACCGGCCAGCCGGTTCTTGCCTGCCTCCAGGAATTCCTTCGACCAAGAATAATACAGGCTCTCAGATATCCCCTCTCGGCGGCACAGCGCGGCGATGCTGTCTTCACCACGAAGACCGGCTAGGACAATCCTGATCTTCTCCTAGGCCGAGTACTGCTTGCGGGTCTTCCGTTTAATGCCCCTGACCAGCTTGTCAGCAGCGTCCTTCGATGTTCCGGATTTCTTGTTCATCTTCGCTCCATAGTGGCTTCGATGAACCAAAAATCCTCCGTTACTCAAAACCCTAAATTTGTCCGGTAGGCGCTGACGTCAGACACTCCTCACCTCGGCGGAGAAGACCGCGTTAAAGGAGGAGTTAGCGGCATGCTGGAATGTGGTGCCGTTATCAACAGAGGCTCTGGCATCCAAATTCAGCATAGCTTTTAGCATGAAAATCGACGGCACTCCGGTATCTGGTTCGATCCGGTTGTTGTATTCAGAAGGCAGCAAGCGGGCGGTCAAAGAGGCGTTTGAAGCAGCGCGTCAGGTCATCGTCAGCTGTAGCGCTCAGGGCTATGATTTGCCGCCAGAGAAATATGAGCATTGGGCTCAGATCGAGATAACTTTCTGGCCTA
>JAEPNQ010000122.1 GCA_017643305.1 Marinibacterium sp.
TGATCGTTGTGACAGTGACCATGGATACGATCCAACAGGCCCAGTCGCATTTGCTGGCGCATCAGTACGAAGGACTGATTGAAAAGTCGCAACTGCGCGGCAAAGGCAAACGCAAAGGCAAACGGAGCCCATCCCGCAAATGAATATCATCCTTCTCGGACCGCCGGGTGCCGGTAAAGGCACACAAGCTGCACATCTGGTTGAGACCCGCGGCATGATCCAGCTGTCGACTGGCGATATGCTGCGCGCGGCGCGCACCTCAGGGACCGAGATGGGGAATATCGTTGCAGACGTCATGGACCGGGGTGAACTGGTGACGGACGAGATTGTGATTGGTCTGATCCGGGAACAGCTGGAAACAGCGGAAGGCAACGGCTTTATCTTCGACGGCTTCCCGCGCACGCTGGCCCAGGCTGACGCACTGGGGGCGCTGCTGGAAGAAAAGGGCGAAAGCCTCGATGCCGTGATCGAAATGCAGGTGGATGACGACACACTTGTGCAACGCGTCGTCAACCGTGGGAAAGAGGCGGCTGCCGCAGGCCAGCCCGTGCGTGCGGACGACAACGAAGAAAGCATGCGCACCCGTCTGATGGAATACTACAAGAAAACCGCACCGCTGATTGGCTACTACTACGCCAAGGGTCAGATCAGTTCCATCGACGGTCTGGGTGCCATTGAAGAAGTGCAAGGTGCGATCGCAGGTGTTCTGGAAGGCTGATACACCCAAGACATACGGTTGCCCGGCACATGGTTGCAGTGCAACCCCCAAACTGTCTACTTCTTGCAGCCTGTTCAGCACCCGAGCCGGTCTACAAACAAGCGATACCGGGCCGCGGATACCCCAGGGCTAATGTGCGTACTGGGCCTGGGACGACTGCCTGAAAAGTTACCGAAGCCCGTGCCGCTGACCCATTTGATGCGCCCGACGATGACCGGAGGGTTTTGAGAACCTGCCGTCGGCCACTCTGGTTGCTGCCCGGTGTAAAACGTCCTCCGCCGACTTCTTCGGTGACAAGGATAGCGTGGACAACCTGGGCCATCCTATTGGTGCAGCCAGTGGGTGGGGCGGGTCGCGAAATGAAGAAGCCTTTTACCTGAACGTGGAACCAGGCCTGATCGTCGGCACATCCAAGATCGAAGTGCTCGGCGATGGGCTGGTTGGCGTTTACTGGTCGGCCAGCCAGTACAGCTCATCCCGGTTTGCCAAGCAAATGATTGCGATAACTATGTTTTGACGGTGATAATGAGTGACTGAAACACCGACGGTACCAAGACCGTACACTTGGGCAGATGCGAAGATGATCAGCGGATCAATTGCCTCGCGCTGATGGATGGCTGGAATTACATTGCTTGGTTCTAACAGCCCTCGCCCCAGATCATCGACGGAAGCTGGGTGGGCCCGATGGTTCAGACCGCCTAGTGAAATTGTGAGAAAACATGGTTGCCCGGGTTGACCAATCGGGCGGCTGTCATTAATGAGCGCTATCTCGAAAGAGAATCGAGTTGCGCCTTAATCCTATCGTGCAACGGAACATCTCAAAAATGCTGGACCCTCTGGCCACACTGCCACGGTCAAGTGTTGTGAAAAAAGGTTCCGGAATTACGGAACCGCAACGAAAAAGGAAAGTGACACGTGGCACGTATTGCCGGCGTTAACATCCCGACTGCCAAGCGGGTTCCAATCGCCCTCACCTACATCACCGGTATCGGCCATAGCTCGGCCAAATCCATCTGCGAAGCTGTCGGTATCGACGCGACCCGCCGGGTGAACGAGTTGTCCGACGCCGAAGTTCTGGCCATCCGCGAACATATCGACGCAAACTTCATCGTTGAAGGTGACCTGCGTCGTGAAGTGCAGATGAACATCAAGCGTCTGATGGACCTCGGCTGTTACCGCGGTCTGCGCCATCGCCGCAACCTGCCTGTGCGCGGTCAGCGCACCCACACCAACGCCCGTACCCGTAAGGGCCCGGCTAAGCCGATTGCCGGCAAGAAGAAGTAAGGGGGCAGGACAATGGCACGCGACAGAACTCGCACCAAGCGCAAAGAGCGTAAGAACATCGCCTCAGGTGTGGCGCATGTGAATTCGACCTTCAACAACACCAAGATCCTGATCTCGGATGTGCAGGGCAATGCAATTTCATGGTCGTCTGCTGGCACCATGGGCTTCAAGGGCTCCCGGAAATCGACCCCATATGCCGCCCAGCTGGCCGCTGAAGACGCAGGCCGGAAGGCGCAGGAACATGGTGTGAAAACTCTGGAAGTTGAGGTTCAGGGCCCAGGTTCGGGCCGTGAAAGTGCGCTGCGCGCGCTGGCTGCTGTTGGCTTCAACATCACGTCGATCCGCGACGTGACGCCGATTGCTCATAACGGCTGCCGCCCGCCCAAACGCCGCCGCGTCTGATTGCGGCTAATTTACCCGGGGCTTTGTTCTCACAAGGCCCCGGTCCGTCATTTTGAAACCTCGGGCGTCTGCGCCTTCCGGACATGGGGCGTAGGCAGGAATGGAGGGACCGCATGATCCATAAGAATTGGCAGGAACTGATCAAGCCGACCCAATTGGAGGTTAAGCCGGGCAATGACCCCGCGCGTCAGGCCACCGTTGTGGCAGAACCTCTGGAACGCGGCTTTGGTCTGACGCTGGGCAACGCACTGCGCCGCATTCTGATGTCGTCGCTGCAGGGCGCGGCCATCACCTCTGTGCAGATCGACAACGTCTTGCACGAATTCTCCTCGGTCGCGGGCGTCCGCGAAGACGTTACTGACGTTGTGCTGAACCTCAAGAGCGTGTCCCTGCGCATGGATGTCGAAGGCCCCAAGCGCCTGTCTATCCACGCCAAAGGTCCAGCTGTGGTCACCGCTGGTGACATTACGGAAACCGCTGGGATTGAAGTGTTGAACCGCGAACACGTGATTTGCCACCTCGATGACGGCGCCGAGCTGTTCATGGAACTGACCGTGAACACCGGCAAAGGCTACGTCTCCGCTGACAAGAACAAGCCGGAAGATGCACCCATCGGCCTGATCCCGATCGACGCGATCTATTCGCCGGTCAAGAAAGTGTCATATGACGTGCAGCCGACCCGCGAAGGTCAGGTGCTCGACTATGACAAGCTGACCATGAAGGTCGAAACCGATGGCTCCATCACGCCGGATGATGCCGTGGCCTATGCCGCACGCATCCTGCAGGACCAGCTGTCGATCTTCGTTAACTTCGACGAACCCGATGCAGGTGGTCGCCAGGACGAAGACGACGGGCTGGAGTTCAACCCGCTTCTTCTCAAGAAAGTGGACGAACTGGAACTGTCCGTGCGCTCGGCAAACTGCCTCAAGAACGACAACATCGTCTATATCGGCGATCTGATCCAGAAAACCGAAGCCGAGATGCTGCGCACCCCGAACTTCGGCCGCAAGTCGCTGAACGAGATCAAGGAAGTGCTGTCGGGCATGGGCCTGCACCTGGGCATGGATGTCGAGGATTGGCCGCCGGACAACATCGAAGATCTGGCGAAGAAATTCGAAGACGCGTTTTAACGCGGTGAGTTTTGCCCACCCCACAGAAGTTCGTAGGGTGGGTGCCAACCCACCGGTATCGCATAAATGCCCGGCCATCCGGGGAAAACATGGGCAACCGCCCCAAGGAGAGGGCCCCGCACGCATGGGGCCCCGGACAAAGCATAAAACGGAGATACAGATATGCGTCACGCTAAAGGCTACCGTCGCCTAAACCGTACCCACGAGCACCGCAAGGCGCTCTTTTCCAACATGGCTGGCTCGCTCATCGAGCACGAGCAGATCAAGACGACCCTGCCCAAGGCCAAAGAACTCAAGCGTGTCATGGACAAGCTGATCACGCTGGGCAAGCGCGGTGATCTGCACGCTCGCCGTCAGGCTGCATCCCGTCTGAAAGAAGACAAGGACGTTGCGAAACTGTTCGAAGTCCTTGGCCCCCGCTATGCAGACCGCAGCGGTGGTTACACCCGCGTTCTGAAGGCCGGTTTCCGCTACGGTGACATGGCGCCGATGGCGATCATCGAATTGGTCGACCGCGACGTCGACGCCAAAGGCGCAGCCGACAAGGCCCGCGTCGCAGAAGAAGAAGCTGCCGACGAATAATCATCGCGGGCCTGTACGAATTCAAACGCCTCGCTTAAAAGTGGGGCGTTTTGCGTCTCAGGACCCGACCAGCCTCCGCGCTTTGCGCCGTTGGTGCCGTTCATAAATGATACGCGCCACCACATGCTCATAGCCCCAGTCCAACACCTGAAACAAACCAGGCAAGCGGCAGGTGCGGGCCAAGAACCGGTAGCGGGGCATCTGGTCCTACAGGACCAGCAAGGCATCGAACCCCAAATGCAGCTTGCCTTTATGAATTACGTGCAAAAGCCGCGTCGCTTCATCTTCGGTAACGCCCCATTCAGCAAGCACGCCGGAATTCAGGTCATCAAACGCAATGGGCAGGTTCGACTGTTCGGAATAAGCGGCGTAGGTACACATCTCCGCGTTGCAGATTGGGCAGTCGCTGTTGTAGAGCGCGCGGGTTTCCGGGGTCGACATCATTGATGCCTCCATCCGGTTACAACAGAGCGTGGGGCGTCAGCGTGCAGGAGGCCAGAGGCGCTTCGCCGCAGGGCCCGCTTGAACTCTGCCCCGCGCGCCAGCATATCTGAAAGAACCTGTTTTCGGAGCTGAGCCCGTGTTTCGCATTCTTGCTGTCGCCCTTTGCCTTCTGCCCCTGCCTGCCGCCGCCGAAACCCGCGTTCCGCAAAGCCAGGCGGAAATTTCGCTGGGCTTTGCACCTCTGGTCAAACAGGCCGCGCCCGCAGTTGTGAATATCTACGCCAAGCGGATCGTGCAGACACAAAGCCCCTTTGCGGGTGATCCGTTTTTCGAAGACTTCTTTCGCGGTTTCGGCACACCGCGCCCGCGTGTGCAAAATTCGTTGGGTTCCGGGGTGATCCTGGCTGAAGACGGGATCGTAGTGTCGAACTACCATGTGGTCGGTCAGGCCACCGACATACGCGTTGTTCTGTCGGACCGTCGTGAATTTTCTGCAACCGTGCTGCTGGGTGACGAAGAAAGTGACCTGGCCATCCTGCGGCTAGACGATGCTTCAGATCTGCCCACGCTGCCCCTGCGCGATAGCGACCGGGTCGAGGTTGGGGAACTGGTTCTGGCCATTGGTAACCCGTTTGGCGTTGGCCAGACCGTGTCCAGCGGTATTGTCTCCGGCCTGGCGCGGTCGGGGATCGCGACCGGCAATGCCCGTGGCTATTTCTTGCAGACCGATGCACCAATCAACCCGGGCAATTCCGGCGGCGCGCTGATCGACGTAAACGGTGCGCTGATCGGGATCAACACCGCGATCCTGTCCCGGTCCGGCGGGTCCAACGGCATCGGCTTTGCGATCCCCTCCAATCTGGTCGCGCAGTTCGTATCACAGGCGCGCGATGGGCAAAGCAGTTTTCAACGCCCCTGGGCGGGGCTTGCGGGCCAGCCGGTGGACTTTGACCTTGCCGGGTCGCTGGGTCTGGCTACACCCGAAGGTGTGCTGATTTCCGATATACACCCGGCCAGCCCCTTTGCTGAGGCTGGGTTTCACGTGGGCGATGTGGTCACAGAGGTGGACGGCCAACCGGTGAATTCGCCGTCTGAAATGCTGTTTCGCATGTCCGTACGGGGGATCGGCAGTGATGCGGTGGTGACCTGGCTGCGAAATGGCGAACACTCTGACACCAAGGTGCGCATGCTGATTGCACCTGACAAACCGCCTGCCAACGAAACTGTTCTAAGCGAGCGCACGGTCCTGCCAGGTCTGACGGTTGCACGGATCAATCCACAAATGATGGCGCGCTATAATCTGCCACTGAATGTAGAAGGCGTCGTGGTCACCGACCCCGGCCCTTATGGCGGGCGCGTGGGCCTGAACCCCGGTGATGTTCTGCTGGGCATCAACGACGCTGCTACCGAAACCCCGCGCCAGGTCGACCGCGCCCTGCGCAATCCGGGCCGACGCGTTCGCATGGATGTTGTGCGGCAGGGCCGGCGCCTGTCTCTGCGGTTCCGGGCCTGACCCATGGCCGACCTCTTCGATCAGGGTGCATCCAAACCAGAGGCAGACGAAAACCGCCCGCTGGCCGACCGACTGCGTCCCCGCGTACTGGCGGATGTTATTGGGCAAGAGCAGGTGCTGGCTCAGGATGCGCCGCTGGGTGCCATGCTGGCGGCAGGCAGCCTGTCATCGCTGATACTGTGGGGGCCGCCTGGTGTGGGCAAAACCACCATCGCACGGCTGCTGGCGGATGAAACCAACCTGCATTTCGTTCAGATTAGCGCCATCTTCTCTGGCGTACCAGAGCTGCGAAAGGTGTTTGAGGCTGCCCAGATCCGGCGGAGAAACGGGCAGGGAACACTGCTTTTCGTCGATGAAATTCACCGATTTAACAAGGCGCAGCAGGATGGGTTCCTGCCACATATGGAAGACGGCACCATCTTGCTCGTCGGTGCGACCACTGAAAACCCCAGCTTTGAACTCAACGCTGCCGTGCTCAGTCGTGCGCAGGTGCTGGTGTTGGAACGGCTGTCTCCCGTCGATCTGGAGCTATTGACGCAAAGGGCAGAAAAGGAGTTGGGCAAGCCACTGCCGCTGACCCCACAGGCGCGCGATGCTCTGCATGACATGGCTGACGGTGACGGGCGTGCGTTGCTGAACCTCATCGAACAGATTGCGGCCTGGGCGGTGGACGAAAAGCTGGACACCGAAGCGCTCACCACCCGTCTCAGCCGCCGTGCTGCCAAATATGACAAGTCGGGGGAAGAGCATTACAACCTGATCTCTGCCTTGCATAAATCCGTGCGCGGCTCTGACCCTGACGCAGCACTTTATTGGTTTGCGCGTATGCTGAACGGCGGAGAAGACCCTCGGTTTCTTGCCCGTCGGATCACGCGGATGGCGGTCGAAGACATCGGCTTGGCCGACCCGCAGGCGCAAACGATCTGCGTGCAAGCCTGGGAAACCTATGAACGCCTTGGAAGCCCCGAAGGCGAACTGGCGCTGGCCAATGCGCTGGTCTACCTCGCGCTCGCACCAAAATCTAACGCAGGCTATGTTGCCTACAAGGGCGCGATGCGTCTGGCGAAGGAAACGGGTAGCCTGATGCCACCCAAACACATCCTGAATGCCCCAACACGGATGATGAAGGAACAAGGCTATGGGTCCGGGTATCATTATGACCATGACGCCAAAGATGGGTTTTCCGGCCAGAACTACTTCCCCGAAAGCGTCAAACGCCCGCTGCTTTATCAACCTGTCGAACGTGGCTTTGAACGTGACCTGAAAAAACGGTTGGATTACTTCGCAGACCTTCGCGCCAAACGGCAATCTTACACCTGACGCAGGGTTATTTTGGTATGAACGTTGCGTCCTGCGCGACGTGGGAGAGTATTGGGGCTTTGCTCCTCCCGACAAGGTCGAGGGAAGGCTGCAAATGACCATCGAAATCGAATAGAACGGCGATGTCTGGACCGTGATCCATGACCGGTCAGAGGCGCGCAACGCCATGGACCGCGACAGCGCCCGCGCTTTGCACGATGCGTTTCTGGAGTTTGAGATCAGCGATGCCTCGGTCGATGTGCTGTGGGGCAAGGGTGGCAATTTCTGCGCGGGCTGGGATCTGAAGCTTGCGGCGTCGCTGGCTAATCCCGACGCGTGCACCGCCTACTTCGAAGAACATGCATTACCCAATGATCCCACTGCCCCGCCCGGTGTTGGCGCACTGGGTCCTACGCGGCTGGAACTGACCAAGCCAGTGATCGCGGCTGTTGAAGGCGCGGCCGTTGCGGGCGGGATGGAACTGGCGCTTTGGGCCGATATCCGGGTGATGGCTGATACGGCCTATCTGGGCGTCTACTGCCGCCGCTGGGGCATAACGCTGATGGATGGCGGCACCGTGCGACTGCCGCGCCTTGTGGGACAGGGTCGTGCGTTGGAAATTGCCATGACCGGCCGCAAAGTGCCCGCCGAAGAATGCGAACGTATCGGTCTGTGCGAAAAGGTCGTCGCACCGGGGCAGGCCCGTGCTGCAGCCGAGGCCATGGCGCAGGAAATTGCCTGCTTCCCGCAGCAGGCAGTGCTCGCCGACCGCGCGGCCATCATCGCCACGCGTGGCATGCCGGTGCGCGCCGCGTTGGAACATGAATGGCGCAACGGGCTGGAGGCGATCCGCAATGAAGGAACCGCAGGTGCGGGCCGCTTCCGCGACGGGGCAGGTCGGCACGGGGACTTCTCCGCCATCTGACGCGCGGCCGGCCGTGCTTGACATCGTCCGCGCCCCGCGCGACAGACCGGCATGTTCCAAAACGTTTTGCATGTCGCCCTTGGGGGAGCGGTGGGGGCCGCGCTGCGGTATCTGACCGGTTTCGGTATGTTCCGGCTGCTGGGCCCGCAGGATTTCCCGCTGGCAATCATCACGGTGAACGTGCTGGGGTCTTTCCTGATGGGTGTGTTCGCCGCGACCGCCGCGCGCCACGGCCTGACCCATCTGGCGCCCTTGGTCATGACTGGCCTGCTGGGCGGATTCACCACGTTTTCGGCGTTTTCGCTGGAAACGTTGACCTTGCTGGAACGCGGTCAGACCGGGCAGGCGATGGCCTATGTGGCTGTGTCCGTTTGTGGTTCAATTAGCGCCCTGGCGCTTGGGTTTTGGGTTGTCCGGGGGCTGTCGGCATGAGCGGTGTTCAGATGATCGAGGTTGCAGCAGCGGACGCCGATCAGCGGCTGGACCGCTGGCTGCGTCGCCAGTTCCCCCATGTCAGCCAGGGCCGCATCGAAAAGCTGTGCCGCAAGGGCGAATTGCGGGTCGATGGTGGGCGGGTCAAGGCCTCCACCCGCGTTGCGGCTGGCCAGACCGTGCGCGTGCCGCCTCTGCCCGTGCCTGACGCGGTCGCAACCCCAGCCAAACCACGTATATCCGAAGTTGATGCCGCGATGATCCGGTCCTGCGTGATCTGGCGGGACGACCACATCATCGCTCTGAATAAGCCACCGGGTCTGCCAGTGCAGGGCGGCAGCGGGCAAACCCGCCA